>JAKAVC010000065.1 GCA_021817345.1 Deltaproteobacteria bacterium
GAGCGTGCGCCACGTGAGCGGCCAGAGGGCCAGTCCGATAAAGCCGAGCGCCGAAATCCAGCCCAACTGCCGCCAGAACAGTCCCATCGCGGACGCGACGACGACGGCGGCGGCAAGCCGATAATCGAGCCTGCCGACTTCCCTGACGAACAGCCGATGCACCATCCAATAGGCCGGTATCGCCGCCAGCTCCGCCCATCCGTATCCGAGCCATCCGATTCTCGGAACCAGCAGCGCCGCCGAAGCCGCGAACAGAATGAGGTACGCCGCACTGCACATCGCGGCGAGCCAGTTGCGTTTGAGCACGTGCAGCGCCGAGCCATGAAGGGTGACCATCGTCGCCAGCAGAGCAGCGGTCGCCACAAACGGATATATCGCGACGAGCGGCTTCCATTTTTCGCCGAACAATGGAACGACGGCGAACGGCAGCGCGAGTCCGACCGCGAGCAACATCGGCGCTAGCGCCATCAACTGAAGCTGCATCCCCTCGTTCACCCCTCTCGCCACGCGTTCCTTCGAATCCTGCACGCGCCCCAAGACCGCGAGCGACACTCGCGCCGCCGCGTTGCGCATAAAGCCGACGCTGTTGACGATCCGTTCGGCAAGCCCGACATAGCCGACCGCTTCCGCTCCGGCGAAATGTCCGACGATGACGGGGTTGACCAGGTCGCGCAGCCGATAAATCCAGTTGCTGGCCGAAAACCCGACGCCGTAACCGACCATTTCCCTCACGGCCTCGGCCTTGAGCCTGAGCCTCGGGCGGTATCGCGCCCGCGCCAGCGCCAGGGCCGCGTTCAGCGTCAGTTGGAGCCAGAAGCCGAGCACTATCGCCCACGCGCCCCACTCCAGAAAAGCGAAAACCACCGCGACGACATAGAAGAGCAGGCGCCCGCTGACTTCGATAATCGCGACGCTGCGATAATCGAGCGCGCGCTCCAGGCGGGCCATCGGCACCCGCGTCGAAAGCAGCACTGGCAGCGCCACGACCATCACGCTCGCGACCGCCCCGAATCCTTCTATCGCGATCCATTTGCGCAGGATGGGAATAGCCAGAAGCCCGATTCCCGCGCCCGCAATTCCAAGGAGCAACAGGAGCGTGAACGCCTGATGGTAGCCGTCGGCATCCACCTCGCCTTCCTTGCGGACCAGGTAAACGTCGATTCCGAGCGCGGAGATTACCGCCAGATACAGGAAAACCCGTTGGGCCGCGATCCATACGCCGTAGGAAAAGGGGCCGACCAGCCGCGCGATCAGCGGCTCGGCGATAAGCCCAAGAGCGACGTCCAGGCCATGGCGTCCGACCAGGTACAGCCCCGCGCGCAGCGCGTCGCCGCGCCACCCGCCATTGTGCGGGTCATGCAAATCGCCGCTCTGAGCACAGCCACTTCGAGTTATGCATTCTCGGCCGACGGAGGCGCGAGTCGCCCGATGATCGTTATCGAGTGGGAGCCTCATTCCTTGATCGCCTGCCGTCCTGTGTAGTCCAGGTATCGCAGGCGCGTCCGGATATTACGTCGCGCGAAAAACTCATCCACTGCTTTTCGGGCACCCGCCCAATGTCCGTAGTCGTCGATTTGTATGACTCCCCCCGGACTCACGCGATCCCAAAGCGTCTCCAGGCAGGTCATCACGCTCCGATACCAGTCCGCGTCGATGTGTAATACCGCTATGCGCTGAACCTCGGCGGTGGGCAGGGTATCGTCGAAGAGCCCTTTTACGCACCTGAACGGTTCGATCTCAAGACGCCGCAGGAGTCCCGTTACCTCTTCAAGCGAGCCCCTGCACTCTCCGACAAGATCACGAGCGATTTCGTAGTCGGGGTCGTCGTGGGTTGGTGGGGGAAGGCCCTCGAAGGTGTCGTAGACCCAGAGCGTCCGTTTGGAAGCCATCCGTTTCGACGCCAGGCCCATCAGCGCCGCGCTACCGCCGCGCGCGGTTCCGCACTCGACCAGATCGCCCGGAACGTCTTCGCGAACAACGCATGACACCGCATTGTAGAGCGCTCGGAGCCGCGGATAGCTAACCATCGTGTAGGGACGAACGGCGTCGTACACCTCACCGAAGGAAGATTTCGACAGCCACTCTCGCACAACGGAGACTCGCCACGGGATGTCGCGCACGCGGTACAGGAGCCTTCGCCCGAATCCGGGATAGCGTGCGACAAATACCGATTCTCTAGCTTCCATTGGGGGTCCTTTTCGTAATTGTTCCCGGCACCCCTTCGTCCGAGGCCACCGCCCCTTCGGTGCGGCTTTTGAGGCCTCGTCGCCGTGCCGCCGCAAGGCGGACACAGCCTACCATCCGGTGCCGCGAATCACCTTGAGCGCGGTCTTCGCGAGGATTTTGAAATCGGTCGCCAGTGACCAGTTGTCGATATACTGGCAGTCGAGCCTGACCACGTCCTCGAATTCCCTTACCTCGCCGTTGCCGTTGAGCTGCCAGAGCCCGGTGATGCCCGGCTTCATGCTGAGGCGGCGGTAATGATGCGGCTTGTATCGCGCGACCTCGTTGACGGTCGGCGGGCGCGTTCCGACCAGGCTCATATCGCCCTTGAGCACGTTCCAGAACTGCGGCATCTCGTCGAGATGACGGCGGCGCAGGACCCGGCCGCTCGGCGTGACTCGCGGATCGTCCTTCATCTTGAACATGTAGCCGTCCATCTGGTTATGCTCGAGCAGCTCGGGCAGGCGTTCCTCGGCGTCGGGGCACATCGTGCGGAACTTGCACAGGTTGAACACGCGGCCGTTCTCGCCCACGCGGGGCTGAACGAACAGGACCGGGCCCGGCGACTCGCGCTTGAGCCTCGGCGCGTACCACAGGTAGGCAAGCCCGCACAGGAGAAGCCCGACTGTCGCGCCGAGCACGTCGATGGCCCGTTTGAGCAGCAGCGCAAGCGTCGGCTCGGGGACCGTTTCGAGCGAAAGCATGTAACGGCCGGCGCCGAGGTCCTCGACGCGGTAGGTTCCGGCGGGCGCCGCGGGCATCTGGATTAATTCGCGGAAAACGACGCCCCGGCGCGCGCAGGCGATGGCCAGCGCGTCGGTGTCCACCGCGCGATTCCACGGCATCACCGCGACCACCTCGTCGACCAGGTAGTTGCCGATAAGCTTGTCCCATTGCTCGGTCGAACGTCCCTTGGCCGCCGCCGGCAGGCCATTCGTTCGCGCACCGTTATTAGCGGAGGCGCCATTGCGGTTCCCGTTGCCATTACCGTTACCGTTTACTTGCGCGTGCGCTTCATCCCATGGGATGAAGCCGGCGACCGTGACCGGCCAGAAGCGCCGCTCCCGCAACAGGTCGAAATAGGCGCCGGCAAGGCTTTCGATTCCGACCACCAGCGCGCGCGGATGGCCCTGGGCGCGTTTTCGTTCGGCCCGACAAAGCAGCATCGCGCGCACGCCGAGCTTCTCCGCCGACAGCGCGACGAAACTTACCGCGAGGAACTCGAACGTGAACAGGCGGCTGGCGGCCGGATTCGTCAGGAACTCCGCGCTCATCAGGCCGAGTCCGCCCAGGATATGAACGCGCAGCGTCCTCGCGCCGAGACGGCCGAGCGAAACGTAGGCGTGCGAATCGGTGAGCCCGAGGCGACGCGCGAGGAATGTCCAGAGCGCGAGCGCGATCCACAGGACCGTCAGATGGGCGGCCAGGATGTTCCAGAAGCCGCCCTTGGCCGATGGCGCGTGCACGTAAAGGGCGCAGGCGAGCAGGATGCTCACGACCAGCGTGGCGGCGTCGGCCAGCGCCACGAGCTCGGCAAACAGTCTTTCGCGTCGTGCAAGCACTGATGAAAGATTGGCAAGCGGCGGGACGTTCGGGGCACCCGCGCGCGCTTCGCAAAGCGGCTCTTTTGCTTTACGCCGGTTCCGCCGCGGGCCCGCGCGCGGTTCGCGCGCGGCGGCGTTCGGTTGGCGGCGGAGCAAGGAACATCAGAGCTTCACTTGTCGAGCATCTTCAAAATCGCCGCGGCCCTGGACGCCGGCGCCGTTCGCCGCCGGCGCATCGGAATCGTCCGCGCCGCGGGCGGCGGACAGGACCTGTTCCGCCTCGCGAATCGGCACATACACGCGCTGATAAAGGAGGATCGCGATGAAGCAGAAAAGCGGGGTCAGAACCAGCGCCACCAGGCTCTGGAGCATCGCGTCCGGCTTGTAGACCGCCTGCGCGACGAACGGCGGCTCGAGCACCGCGAAGGCGAAATCGGCCTCCGCCTGCGCGGTCTTCTCCTGCTGGATTTGCTCCGCCACCAGGAACGCGAGTTGCTGCTCGAGCAGCGGGTCGGAGGTCTCCTTGAGCGCGAAGAAACGGCTGGGAGTAACCGTTCGCAGGCGATCGTCTTGCCGACGCGGTCAATCGTGACCTTTGAGATTCGCGCAACTTCCGGCGCTACGATGGGGATGGTAAAGAGGCTGGAGCTTGTCAGGGGGAAATTTGCGATGGCATCAGACGCCAACGGCCGTGAGCCGCGGAATTCGCCCGCGGCTGAGCGCGGCGACGGCGGCACCAGCGACGCGCTCGGCCGGATGCTCACGCCGCGGACGCGTAATCGCGCAATCAAGATCGTCAGCCGGTCGCGCAACTTCGGCAAGGACGTCGCGCCAGGCGCCGGGCTCGACCATTGCTCGGCCTCGCCAACGAGACACCCCGACGCTCCGGTGCGCGACTTATGATCCTCTCGAGTTCCCCCCCAACCCCGCTCCGCAGGCTCTTATCCGCGATGGGCAGTGGCGACCATCGTTACGATCCTTCTCGGCTTCGCGGCGTTCTTCGTCGCCGGATGGCTTTGCCGAGTTAATGCGCGATGGGTCTGGGACTACGGCCCGGATTGGAACGCGATCATCGTCCACCGCTATCGCATGAACGAGCCGCTCTATCCCGATCCTTTCAAGTCCCTGACATCGACGGTTTACGCTCCGCTGGTCCTCCTCCTCGCCGGGCTAATCGCTCCGCTGTTCGGGCACGGCACGCTGGCGGCGCTGGCGGCGGGCCGTTCGATAGTCCTGCTTTCCACTTTCGCTGTCTGCGTAATGATTTTCACGCTAGCGAGGCGGTTCGGCGCCAGCCGCGCGGCCTCGCTGATCGCCGTGCTCGCCTTTCTATGCTCGGGACTGCTTCAGCCCTGGGGCTTCGAGTTTCGGGTTGACATGCCGGCGCTCGCCTTTGAACTGGCGGCGCTACTGGTCTTTCAGGCGGGCTACGGATTCGCCGCGGTTGTATTCTGCGTGCTGGCGTTCTTTTCCAAGCAGTCGAGCGTGGCCGCAATCGGCGCGATCACCCTGTTTTCGTGGCTCGAAGGCAGACGCGGGCGCGCAGTGGCGCTCGCCGCAACCTGGCTCGCCGGGGTCGGGCTGCTTACAATGCTGGCGCAGTGGGTGTGGCCGTTCTACCTGGCGAATACGGTGGAAGCGGTCTCGGCTGGCTACCTCGATCCCTTGGCGGCTCCCGAATTCCTCTGGACAATGATCCTCTGCAACGTAGTGTCCTGTCTCGCAAATATCTATAGAGGCACAAGCTGAAGTGTGCCTGAAAAGCGCGGAATCTGTGCACCAATCGTCAGTTCAACGGCAGGGCGAGTGCTGCACTTATTTAGGAGACACTACAGTAGCGATCTCAATTCTCGGCGTGGCCGCGCTCTTTCAGCGGCCGGTCAACCGGCTCGCGCTCCTGTTCCTGGGCACGGCCCTGCTCGAAAATCTCGTTAGTTCTCTTCGATGGGGCAGCTATATCTACTATTTCCTCCCAACGCTTGCGGCCTTGACGGTCTTTGCGGCCTCTGAGATCGACGCGCTGCTGGAGTATATCGCGAAGCTTGGCAAGCTCGCGCAGGTGGTATGCGGAATAGCTCTCGCCCTCCTCATAGGACTCGGCAACCTGCGGCTTCTCTCGCCCAGGAGCCGGCGTGAGCGACTCTGGCACGAGCTGTTGGGACCACGCAACGTGCAAATCTCCTCACGCAACCCTGACGCCCATCTTTTTGGCTTCAGCTATCGCCCGCCGTGGGACGAGCGGCGGTTGCAAAGGCTGAGCTCGATACGGGGACCTGTGCTGACGGATTTCGGAGCGCTCGCCCTTGTTGACGACTCGCCCGGCCTCCGGCCGATAGATATGCTCCTGCTCGGATCCATGCGACCGCGCGGAGAGGTCAACGATACAGCGCTTCTGACCGCGATTCGATGCCGACGGTTCGCTGCGATCGCCCTGGACCCATCGGGCCTCAACCGGCAATATCGCGGTCACTTCCTTTCTGGCCCGAACTCCGCCAGGCTATCATCGCAAACTATTCAATCGTTCCGTCGCCGGGACTCCCGATTCTGACGCTGCCTCGGAGCGCCAGCGCATGCACCGGCGGCGAAGGCGTTGCGAACTCCGGCGATTCCCTGTCCAATTGATGAGCCCCTACTGCGAGACCGCGCCATTGCGATATGATGGAATATGGACGGAGCATTGGGGGTGGGCTTGCGATGGCATCAGACGGCGGCGGCCATGAGCCGCGGAGTTCACACGCCGCTGAGCGCGGTCCCGACGGCGGGCCCGAGCTTTCGCTCGTGGTTCCGGTCCACAACGAAGGGCCCGCGCTGGATGAGTTTTTCGATCGTCTCGAAGCGGCGATTGCAAGCCTCGGACTGAGCGTCGAAATAATCTGCGTCGATGACGGCAGCACCAACGACGCGCTCGGCCGGATGCTCGCGCGGCGGACGCGCAATCCCGCAATCAAGATTGTCAGCCTCTCGCGCAACTTCGGCAAGGACGTCGCGCTAAGCGCCGGCCTCGACCATTCGCGCGGCCGCGCCGTGGTCCCAATCGACGCCGACCTGCAGGATCCGCCCGAGTTGATCGCCGAGATGGTCGCGCGCTGGCGCGAAGGATACGACGTCGTTTATGCGACCCGCCGCCAGCGCGCCGGCGAGAGCTGGCTCAAGCGCTCGACCGCGCTTCTGTTCTATCGCATCTTCGACCGCATCGCGGAGTCGCCGATCCCGCCCGACACCGGCGACTTTCGCCTGCTCGACCGGCGAGTGGTGGACGTGCTGGTCCGGCTGCCCGAGCGCACGCGCTTCATGAAGGGGCTGTTTTCGTGGGTGGGCTTCAAACAGACCGCGGTTTACTACGACCGGATGCCGCGCAGCGAGGGGCGAAGCCGATTCAACTACTGGCGGCTTTGGAACTTCGCGCTCGACGGAATCACGGCGTTCAGCTCGCTGCCACTTCGGATCTGGGGTTACGTCGGCGTTGCGATTTCGCTCGCCGCGTTCCTTTACGCGGCGTTTCTCGCCGCGCTGCGCCTCGCGCGCGGAATCAACGCTCCCGGCTATACGTCGCTGATGGTGGTGATACTGTTTCTCGGCGGAGTGCAGCTAATCACCCTCGGCGTGGTCGGCGAATACCTGACCCGCGTGTACAACGAGGTCAAGGGACGCCCCCTCTATATCGTAAGGGACCGCTTCGGATTCGACGACGACCGCGCCCTGGCGCCAGCGCTAGCGAAGGACGGGGAGTGGAGCACGAAGTCTATGTAGCGATGGCGGCGGTCGAGGATTCCCACTGGTGGTTCCGCGGCCGGCGCGCAATTATGCGCGGCGCCATCGACCGCCTCGGACTTGAACCCGGCGCCGAGATCGTTGAACTCGGATGCGGCACCGGGGGCAACCTTCCCCATCTGGCACGTTACGGGCGGGTATGGGCGATGGAGCCTGACCCGTGGGCGAGAAAGGTCGCCGCCGGCCGCGGATGCGCCACGGTCCTCGAAGGAAGCCTGCCCGACGCGATGCCGTTCGGTGCGCGGCGCTTCGACCTGGCCGTGATGACCGACGTTCTTGAACACATCGGGCCGGACCGTGAAGCACTGGCCGCCGTGCGCTCGCTCCTCAAGCCGGGCGGGCGGGTCGTAATCACGGTGCCCGCGATGCCGACGCTCTGGAGCAGCCACGATGAAGCGCATCACCATCACCGCCGCTACCGCGCGGCCGACTTGCGCGCGATACTGCAGGAGGCCGGCTTCGAGCCGCCCTACCTGACGCATTTCAACTTCATCCTGCTGCCGCCGATAGCGATCGCGCGGATTGCCGAACGCGCGTTCGGGCGCCTGCGCGGGTCGGCGGCGACGCATTTGATGGCCAGGCAGCCGGCGCTGTTCAACGAGCTACTGGCGCGCGTGTTCTCCGCGGAGCGCCATATCGTGATGCGCGTGGCGCTTCCGATCGGCGTCTCGATTCTCGCCGTCGCCGGGGCGCCCGCCACTTCGCAGGCGCCTGCGGATCGGAGCTGAGCATCGTCGCCCGAAGACCTCGCGTGTCTCACTCGAAAGTCGTCCCCAGGGCGCCACGATGAGAAGGCTTCGGCTGTCGCGCCCGGAGCGCTGTCGCGGTGGCCTTGTGGGCGAAGGCTGCCGAAGCGAAGAATCTCGCGCAAGTGCGCTCACGCCCTGAAATGATCAAACTTATCAATGGACACCGGTGCCGGCGCGGCGTTTCACTTGCCGGCGGCGAGGCGGTAGCAGGCGAATCCCTTCATCGTGCCGACGATGACGCTTCGGCCTCTGAATCCGAGATTGGGAAAACGCGGCACCGGACCGAGATCGTCCGACGAGCGGCGCGACGAATCGAAAAGCAGCTTTCCATTCGCCGCGTTGTACGCGCGCAGCACGCCGGGTTTTGAAAAATCGCCTCCCGCGTCGACGATCCATACGGTCGCCGAGCGCCCCGTCTTCGCGACCATCGGCGAGCCGGAATATTTTCCGAACGCGGCGCCCGCGTTCCATCGCTCGACCAGCGTCGGCGAGCCGTTCTTGACTTCGAGCTCGTAACAGATCAATCCGGGCATCCCGGAGCCGCTCACGAAGACGAGATGTTCGTTGCCGATTCGAAGATACGCGGGCGCGCCCTTTGCGCCGGCAGCGAACGCCTTGATTCGCTCGAGCGCGGGGCTCCATCGCCCAAGCTTTCGACGGTCGAGCAGGAACACGCTGCCGTCCTTGGCGCCGACCACGAGCGTCGCGCGCCCGTCAACCGGCGGGATCAGGAGAGGGCTTGAGCTGCCAAGTTCAAAATCGCCGGCGTTCAGGCTCTCGGCGTCCTCGGGCTGGAACCAGTCGAGTGCTCGAAGCTCGGGCGTGGGCGGCGAGCCCCGGAGTTCAAGTCCGAGGCGCACCACGGAAAGAAAAAATTCGCCCTGGTCCCCGGGATGAATGCCGGCGGGCAGCCGCGCCCAGTAGGTCGCGCGGTCGGCATAATCCGCGGCGCGCGCCGGCTCGCACGGCACCCGGTCGGGCCCCGGCCGGTCGCGCGAAGTCGAAGCGCCTCCGGTTGCGACATAAACCGTGCCGTCGGATGCGGCGGCCGCGCCGCCGGGACCCCATGCGCCGCCGCCGAGCAGCCTGCGCGTCAGCGGAAAAAACGCCTGGCGCGCGAGCCGATGCGAATCGATCGCGACCACCCATCCGTGATACGCGCACAAATCGTGATAGTAGAGGCCGCCGAACACCGCGTAGAGCCATCCATTGACGAGGTTCAGGCCGCCGCGCTGATCGACCAGGTTTGCGTCGAAGGTCGGACGATGGGCGCGGCCGCGGTCGTCAAGCGGCGCGCGAGCGACGATCGCGCCGGTATCAAGGTCGAGCGCGTCGATATAATAGGTGGCGCGTCCGTAGATATGCGCGCCGCTCTTTCGGCTCACGTCGAAGCATCGCAGGCTTCGCGATCCGTCGTCCACCATCGCGAGCACGAACGCGAGCCGGCGCGCCGGGTCGAGCACGGGGGTGCTGGAAATTCCAATCGGCGGCGGCGGCAGATTGCTGCATCCGTTTTCGCTCGGCGTTCCGACGCTCCGCGACCATAGTGGCGTGCGCTTGCCGCGCAAAAGCGATTCTTCGGCAAACGCATAAACGCGGTTGGCGGAAGTCGTGACCAGGAGCAGGTTGCGCGTCTCGCCGGCGTGCGGGCCTTGTTTGAACTTCCAGTCGGGCAGAAAGAGCGGAGCGCCGCGCACCGCCGCGCCAAGAGCGACGTCGAGATATTTGCCGGGCGAAGCGAAGGTCCCTCCCGCTTCGAAGCTGGCATGGCGCGCGGGATCGCATCCGTAAGTGAGGCAGGCCTGGGCGCGCGTCGCCGCGCTCGCGACGGGCACGAGCATCGCGCACGTGGTGAATATCACGGCCAGAGCGAGATTGGCTCCCGCGCGCATCACGGCGAGGAAAGTTGAGCCAGTTCGTCGCGATAGGCGGCCTCGACCGCCTGCTCGCCGTAAAGCCGTTCGAGTTTTCGAATTCCGAAGTGATACAGCGCGATGCGGTTGAAGTAATTGGTGAAGCAGGCGTTAATCGCCGCGCCGCCGAGCGCGCCGACCACCGGCACGATTTGAGCCGAGGCGATATCGGTGACCGCGTAACCGAAGCGCGCGCTGATACGCGCGATCAGATCGGCCAGCTCGGGCGCGCCGCCGCGGGCGAGCGCGTCCGCAACCTGCTGCGCGCTGCGCCCGGCGATATACTTGCCCGCGTCGCGCACAAGAAGTCCAAGTCCGAGCCGCGTCGCCAGGTAACTGGAGTCGGTCGCGTCGTCGTCGGGCGACGGTCCGCCGAAGCTGAACACGGAGACGCATTCAAGGCGGGTTGCCGGGTCGCTCAGATCGGCGCCCATGTCGCGCGCGATCGAGGCGATCGAACGGAGCATCACGGTCGTCGTTACCGGCAGTTCGAGTGCGACAAGCGCGATTCCGAACGCGCCGCTAAGTCCGCCGAGCAGGGCGGCGGCCGTGGTATGCGCAAGCGCCGAGGCGCGCGCGTGCGAAAGAGGCGTGTCGAGTTCCGCTCGCGCGGGCGCAGACCCGGGGCGCTCAAGGGTCGCGGCGGCCCATTCGACCGCGCGGTTGAGCGCGCGATAGACCGCGCGGTTGAGAGTCTTCGCGGCGCGATCAGGAAGCCGCTTTATCAGCGCCTCGACGGGACGCCCGGCGACGCCGTTGATTAGTTCGATAAGACGGCCCGGCCGCTCGAGCGCGCGTACGGCTTCGCGCACGAACTCGCGGTCGGAAGGATGAAGCCGGGCAATCGCGGGTTCCATTGGGATTCCTGTCGGAGCGAGCAGGTAAAGTGTAGCACGTCCGATTGCGCGGTGCGTGTGCGGGCGTCAGTGGAAATCGTGCGAGGGCGGAAGCTCGCCGTCTGCGCCAAGCCTTGCGAACCTGCGCGCGCGGACGATGACCACGCCGTCGCGCTTCTGGAGCCATCCCTCGACCTTGAGAATCGCCGCGCTGTGAAGCATCGCGCGGTTGCGATGGAACAGGTCGGGCGTGACGATCGCGTTGGAGATGCCGGTTTCGTCCTCGAGCGAGATGAAGAGAAAGCCTTTCGCGGTGCCCGGCCGCTGACGGACGATCACCACGCCGGCGGTTTTGACCCACGCGCCATCCTTCGCATCGGGAAGTTCCGCCGCGGCGAGAACGCCCTCGGCCTTGAGGCGCGGCCGCAGATGCGCCATCGGATGCGGACCCGTGGTAAACCCGGTCGAAACGTAGTCGGCCGCGGTATGCTCGAGCGCGTTCATCGCGGGAAGCGCGGCGGCGGAATTGTTTGCGGGAGCGACGCCGGCGAACAGGCCGTTCGAATCGCGTTCAACCGCCGCGGCCTGCCATAGCGCCTCGCGCCGGTTAAGTCCGAACGCGGCGAACGCGCCGGTCCATGCGAGCGCGTCGAGTTCGCGGCGATTCGGATTCACGCGCGCCGCCAGATCGGCGATGGAATCGAACGGCCGGCGCGCGCGCTCGGATTCGATTCGGCGCCCTGTTTCCTCGCGAAGTCCGCTCACGTACCTAAGCCCGAGCCGCACTGCGAGAGGCGCTTTGGCGCGCATGCCGCCACGGGCGCCGGATGCGGCCGCGCGTTCCAGCGTGCATTCCCAGTTGGAGCGCGTAACGTCGATCGGGCGGATCGCGACGCCGTGGCGCTCGGCGTCCTTCACCAGGGTCGAAGGATGGTAAAAACCCATTGGGTAGCAGTTGAGCAGGGCGGCGAAAAAGGCGGCCGGATGATGGAATTTCAGGTAGGCCGACGCATAGGCGATCAGCGCGAAGCTTGCCGCGTGCGATTCGGGAAATCCGTAGAGCGCGAACGAGGTGATCGAACGGACGATATCGTCGGCGACGGCTCCGGTGATTCCGTTGCGCGCCATCCCGTCGCGAAGCCGCCGCTCGATTTTCTCCATCCTTTGCGCCGAGCGCTTGAAACCCATCGCGCGGCGCAGCTCCTCGGCCTCGCCGCCCGAAAATCCCGCCGCCGTCATCGCGATCCGAAGCAACTGCTCCTGGAAGAGCGGCACTCCGAGCGTGCGGCGCAGGATCGGTTCGAGCGACGGATGCGCATAGGTAACCGGCTCGCGTCCGTTTCGGCGGTTCAAGTACGGATGCACCATCCTGCCGACGATCGGGCCGGGGCGGATTATCGCGACCTCGACGACGAGATCGTAGAATCTTTCCGGCTTCATCCGCGGCAGCGTCGCCATCTGCGCGCGGCTCTCCACCTGGAAAACGCCCACGGTGTCGGCGCGCCGGAGCATCGCGTAAACGCCGGGATCGTCGGACGGCAGATGGGCGAGGTCGAGCTCGACGCCTTCGTGCTCGCGGATCATCGGGAGCGCCTGCTCGAGCGCGGCGAGCATCCCGAGGCCGAGCAGATCGAAGAT
>JAKAVC010000078.1 GCA_021817345.1 Deltaproteobacteria bacterium
GGCCGGCGCGGACACCCGCGCCCGCTCTTCAGCGCTCAACACCAGCTCCGCCTTGGGTCGCCCAATCGCCATCGGCATCTCTCCTTAAACGGAAATGATGCCAATTATGCAAGCAAGACTTATGCAAGTTAATTGCGGGACACTACACTAGAACGCCGCGTACCAGGGCGTTTCGTGCGGGCTGTGCGTATGAAATTCGACTTGGAAGCTCCGCAGAAGGGTGTTGTCAGCGTATCGCAGCGCGATCTTGGCCTTTTCAAGATCGGTTTCGGCCTGGGCCTCGCTACCTTCGGCGCTCACCAGTGAACTCTGATACTGGAGCAGATCGTGCGTGGTCGCCATTCCAACTTTGAAGCGCATATTCTCGTCATGCAAAGCCTGGCGCGCGTACTCGGTGGCGGCACGAGCCGCCGTCACCCGCCGCTGGTCGGCTTCGAGGTTGGCAAGCGCGGTCTCCACCTGAACCACGGTCTGATTCAGCGTGGCGCTGTACTGTTCGCGCAACTGCTGATACTGCGCCTTGGCCTGTCCCAGCGCGGCACGGATCGGGGCGTCATCCATGGGCATCTCCATGGAGAGCATGAAGGTGTAGCTGTAAAAGTGGAATCCGAACATGCGGTTGAGAGCAGCCGCATATTCGCCGCCGAACGGCAACTCGAAGCCGGGAGCGCCGGTCGGCGTGCTGCAGTTAGTGGCGCCCCCGAAGGACGCGGCGCACTCGGTATAGCCAGCCAGTGAGTTGATTCCGAATTCGGATATGAGCGAGACACTCGGCAGAAGCTGATTGCGCTGATACTTGACTTGCAGCAGCTGGCTTTGGATCTGCTGGCGCAAGGCGGCCAGCGAGGGGCTGTTGCGAATCGCGTTCTCGAGTGAAAGCTCCTCCTCCGTGGTCATCGGCTCGGCCGGATTCGGCTTGTCCGCAGGCAAAATCTCTTCGGGAATGAAAGTATTCTTCGGGCTATACATCACGTCTTCGCGCAAAGTGGCGCGCGCGTCCCTGAGCGCGGCTTGGGCGGTCAGGAGGTTGGCCTGCGCGGTGGCCTCCGCCGACTGCGCTTCGGTCAGGTCAACCGGCGCCAATGTTCCCACCTGGACGCTAATTCGGTTGACGCGCACCAGATCGCGGTTAAACTTAAGCGCCTCCCGCGCGACCCGCAGGTTTTCCTCCGCCGCGACCACGCTCCAATAGTCGTCGGCCACTGTTTGCACGATGTTCTGAAGTTGCTGAGCGTAGTTGAGCTGGCTCTGAAGTTGGGCCGACTCGGCAAGCCGCACATTGATGGTCGAGAACTTCCAGCCGAAGTTGCGCAGCAGCGGCTGCGTCAACCCGACCGTCAGGCTCGGCGTGTAGGCCGGGTTGATGGTATCGAAGCGATTATTGGTTATCTCGCGGTCGTTGTCGAAGAGGACCGAGAACACGCCATTGGTCAGGCGCAGCACTTTGTTCAGGGCGAAGTTCCAGTCGTAATTTTTCGTCGCCAACTGAAGGCCGCTCACTTCGAGCGGGGTGGTCGCGGGCAGCACGCTTTTCACTTCATCAAGCGTGACGATGAAGTCCGGGTCGAACTGCGCATTGGCCATGCGGACGCCTTCGATTCCCGCGAGCGGATCGAGGCGCGCCACCTTGACGTTGGGATTGTTGCGCAGCGCGAGATAGATGGCCTGCTTAAGGGTGAGGCGCTCCGCCCGGTTGTCGATCGATCCGAAATAGTTCTCGTCGATCACGCTTTCGGCTGGAACTTCGGACAGCGGCCTCCATTGACGATATACCAACTGCGGCAGCGACATGAGCGTATCGTCGTGCTCGAACGCGGCAGCCATCGAGGGCGCCACGTCGAGGTCAGGCGCGGATTGCGTCTGGCTGACCACCCCTTGCGGCAACGGCGAGGACGGTGCGTTCGGCGTCGAAGCGGGAACCGGCCAACCGCCCGCCGCGCTAGCGGCAAGCGCCGTTCCCGCCGAGGCGCGCGCGATGATGAGCACGGACGCAATCAGTGCGGCCGCGAAGAGCCGGGGTCGCAGTCGCGCGCCTTGTGAATCGTAAGTGTGACAGGCATCCACCGGTGAATCCTCCACCCAACCGCCGCAGCGACTACATATCCGCGTACCATGGTGTGCCACCCGGACCTTGGAGTTCGAACTCGATCTGAAAAGCTCGCAGGAGCGTGCCGGTTGCGTGGCGCAGCGCAATCTTGGCGTTCTCCAGGTCTATCTCCGCCTGTACTTCGGCTCCTTCCGCGCTGACCAGCGAACTTTCGTACTGAAGCAAATCGTGCGTCGTCGCCATCCCGACTTTGAAGCGCACCTGCTCGTCGTGCAGCGACTGGCGCGCGTAGAAGGTAGCGGCCTTGGTCGCCTTGACCCGCTGAACGTCAGCCCGAAGGTTGGCGAGCGACTGCATGACCTCGACCGCGACCTGGGAGAGCACGGCGCGGTACTGCTCGCGCGTCTGCTGAAGGCCGACGCGAGCCTGCGCGAGCGCTGCCCGCGCCGCAGCGTTGGCAAGCGGGCGCTCAAAGGTGAAGACCGCCGCATAGTTGTAGTAGGCGAAGCTGAAGAGCTGATTCAACGCGGTTCCGTACCCGCCTTTAAAGGGCAGTTGATAGCCCGGTCCGGTTGGTGCGGTACAGTTTGGAGTTATGATGCCGAAGGTCGGACCGCAGAGCGTGGCGCCGTACATCGAGGTGGTCGCGAACTGAAGCTGGGCGTTGACCTGCGGCAGCGTCTGGTTCTCCTGAAAGCGGGTCTGGATGAGCGCCGTGCGTATCGCCTCGCGCATCCCGCCCAGCACCGGACGATACTCGGCCGCCAGTTGCAGCGCGCCTTGTTCGGTCATGTGCACCTGTTCCAAAGGATTCGGGCGGTCCGAGGGGTCGATGTCCTCGGGTACGAACATGCCCTTGGGATTCAGCATCACGTCCTCGCGCAGCGTCGCCCGAGCGCTCTTGAGCGTCGCCTTTGCGCTCTCGACGTTAGCCCGAGCGGTCTCCTGCGCGGATTGCGCTTCTTGGAGGTCGATCGGCGCAAGCGTTCCGACCTGCACGCTCACCCGGTTGACCCGCACCAGGTCGTCATCAAATTTCAGGGCCTCCTCGGCTACGCGCAGGTTTTCCTCGGCTAAGACCACGTTCCAGTAGTCATTGGCCACGCGCTGTACGAAGTCGGTCAGCGACTGCGCGTAATTCCATTGCGCCTGGCGCTGCGCCGATTCGGCAAGGCGTACGTTGATGGTGGCGAATTTCCAGCCAAAGTTCCTCAGCAGCGGCTGCGAAAGCGAAACCGCCAGCGTGGGCGTGTAGGCCGGATTCACGGTCTCGGTCGAGTTGTTGGTGATGGTCCGATCGTTGTTGAAGGTGACGCTCAGGGTGCCATTGGTCTGAGCGAGAATCTTGTTGATGGCGAAGTTCCAGTCGTAGCTCTTGGTGGAAAGCGCGGTGCCGTGGGTGGTCTCGAATCCGACGGTGGCCGGGATTACGGTCTTGATTAGGTCGAGAGTAGAAGTCAGGTCCGGGTCGAAAATTCCGTTCTGGGCCGCCACGCCCGCAGTCGCTCCGACCGGGTTGAGCTGGGCGACCTTGACATTTGGATTGTTGGAGAGCGCGACGAAGATCGCCTGTTTGAGGCTCAAGCGGGCGTGTTCGGTGTCGATGCTGCGAAAGTATCGCGGGCTCACCAGCGCCTCGCGCGGGATCTCAGCTGCGGTCGAAGCCCATTGGCTTGCCAGCGTGTCGCCAAGCGACTGCACCGGATGGCTCGGCATGAACCGATTAACCCTGCTCGCGGGCACGTTTATGTCCGGAGCGCTCTGCGGCGCGGGCGCCGGCACCGATGAAGCGACCCCCGCACTGGCGGCGCTCGCCGGTAGAGCTTGTCCGTGTGCGACGCCGCTTGCCACCCATACCAGCAACAGGGGCAGCAACAGCACCGCAACCAAGCTACACTTCTTCCGCAACATAATCGGCTCCATCGTTCCAGCCTCTGCTACGCTTTGAGCCCGAAATGGTTTCAGTCATCATCAACCGAAACCAGCGAGACAGCGAGGACTGCGGTTTCCCGGTCCCTTTGGTATCAGATCCGGCGCTTGCAGGGGGCCAAACGGGTTGCGATTATAACAAAGGCTATTTGCGTTGTCTTGTGCCGACAGTCAGTAACTGGCGGCCGCGGGGATTTATGCGAGCTCGAAAGGTGGCACTTGTGATTTGGCTTGCGGCGTTGGCGGGGGTGCTCGCCATTGGAGCGTTGCCCGAGTTCGCCGCGGTCCGGGCGCAGGTGCTGGGACAACCCCTTGCGCCGCTGCCGCCGCCACCGCCACCACCGGGCGCCGCCGTCACGCCGACGCCGGCGGCAATGCCGACGCTGGCTCCGCTGGGAATGGCAACGCCGGCGGCCCAAGCCACGCCCACGGCGCGAACCTATCAGTGTAGTTGCTACGGACCCGGCAGTATCGCGCGATGGATGGGCAGCGTACAGTCGTCGAACAGCTTCGCCGCGCGCCAGTCGGCGGTTAACGCCTGCCTGGCGTACAATTTCAACCGGCGTCCGGGCTCTTCGTTCATCCCGCCGCAGCGCTTCGCATTCTTCCCGACGCCCGCGCCGCCGATTGCTTCGGCGGAAAGCGAGCCCGGATTGCCCACCCTGCAGGCGCCCGGTCTTTCGGGTTTCGCGTTGTTGCAGTCACCCCGCGCGATTCTGCTGCGCCTGTGCTCGGTGTGTGCCTGTAATTAGCGTACCCTCCGAAGATCGCGCATTGCTCGTTTGGTTCCCAGGCGACAATTCAGTTCGAGCCGCTTCACGATGCACCGGCTTCCAGGCGTTCCGCGCTCCCCAGCAACTCCCTTAGCTCCGCCGCTAACGGTGCCGCGACCCTGACCGTACCCGACGCGGGAGATTCCAACTCGAGCTCGGAAAGATGGAGCCAGAAGCGGCCCGGTTCGAGACCGGGCGTCGATGGGCCGCCGTAGAGCGTGTCGCCGACGATCGGGAACCCGGCGTCGGCAAGATGCACGCGAATCTGATGACGGGCGCCGGTGGCGGGATAGACCTCGACCAGCGAGAACCGTCCCACGCGCCTTAGCGGCTGAACGCGTGAAACTGCCCGGCGTGCCCCGAGCCTGCGCGCCTCGCGTTCGTCCGCGGCGACGACCATCCGGCGCGCGCTCTTCGGGTGATGAGCGATGGGTGCGTCGAGAAGCATCTCGGTTTCGGGATGCCCCTCGACGAGGGCGAGATAACGTCGCTTGACCCGGCCCGTGCGGATCGCACGCCGAAGCGCCTCGAACGCCGCGCGGGTGCGCGCGACGATTAGCGCTCCCGAGGTGCCGTTGTCGAGCCGATGCACCAGCCCGCCTTCAAGGGGTTTATCGCCCGCCGACGCGGTTTCCGGATATCT
The DNA here is from genome assembly GCA_021817345.1 of Deltaproteobacteria bacterium. GTDB lineage: Bacteria > Desulfobacterota > Binatia > Binatales > Binataceae > DTIX01. Next base: position 5,393 of record JAKAVC010000078.1, read on the forward strand.
CGCGACGAGCGCGTTCATCACGGTTCTCCGCTCGCCTGGGTGCAGCGGATGGCACGGGACGGCGCCGGGCTTGTTGACTATCAGCATCGTTTCATCGGCGAACAGCACCTCGAGCAGAGTCTCGGCTTCTGGCTCTATAGCGCGCGCGGGCGATGCGGCTTCGACTTCGACGCGATCGTCCGGCCCGACGATACGGGACTTGCCCGCGGCGGCGCCGTTGACGCGCACGCGCCCTTGCTCGAGCATCTGGCGCGCGTCGCGCCGCGACGAGGCAAGGCCCATCCGGACCAGGTAGCGATCCAGCCGTTCAGGGTTGTTTTGCGGCATAGATATTGTGCGAGCCTCGCTCACGCGCTTGCGGCGCTGCCGATAGCCGCCTTGATCTCGCGAGCGCTCGCGCCGGAGCGCACTCCGAACAGATGGCGCAGTTCTTTTCCGGTCAGCGATTTGGGCGACGCCGCCACTTGGATCGGACTTCCGGACGCGACAACTTTCCCGCCGTCGCCGCCGCCACCGGGGCCGAGATCGATTATGTAATCGGCGTGCGCGATAAACTCGAGGTTGTGCTCGATCACGACCACGCTGTTGCCTTCCGCGACGAGCCGCTGCAGCACCTTGATCAGGCGGCGAATATCGGCCGAACTCAACCCGGTGGTCGGTTCGTCCAGCAGGAACATCCGGGAGAGCTTTTTCCCGTCGCGGCCGATTGGCGCGGGTTCGAGGTCGGCGAGCAGAAAGCGCGCGATCTTGAGCCGCTGCGCCTCACCGCCCGAGAGTGTCGAGGTGGTCTGCCCGAGCCGGACATAGCCGAGATCGACCGCGTTAAGCGCTTCGAGCCGGCGCACGATTGCGGGTGTCTGCGCAAAGAAGCGGATAGCGTCGTCCACGGTCAGATCGAGCACCTCGTCGATATTAAGGTTCTGGTAGCGGATCGCGAGAATATGGCTCTGGAAGCGGCGCCCCTCGCACACGTCACATTGGACTTCAAGGTCCGCCATGAAATGCATTTCGATCGTGACGGTCCCGCTCCCGTTGCATCGTTCGCATCGCCCGCCCGGCACGTTGAACGAGAAATGGCGCGGCTCGACGCCGAGCCGGCGCGCTTCGGCCGTCGCGGCAAACAGCTTTCGTATGTCGTCGTAGATTTTCAGATAAGTGGCCGGATTCGAGCGCATCGAGCGCGCCGGAAGTTCCTGGCCCATGTGGATCATCGCGCCGACCTGCTCGAGGCCTTCGATGTTCCCACACTCGCCCGCTTCGACCGCCTCGCCCTGGCGTCTGAGGTAGTTGGCATAAAGAACGTTTTCGACGAGCGTCGATTTTCCCGAGCCGGACAGGCCGGTCACGCAGACCATCCGGCCGAGCGGAATCGCAACGTCGATATCCTTCAGGTTGTGCTCGCTCGCGCGCCTGATTCTGATCGCCGGATCGCGCCGCGCGAAGCGCCGTTCACGCGCCATCGCGCGCATCATCAGGACCCGTCCGGGCGTTCCAACCGCGCTTTTTATCGCACCCGGGGACGGCTTGCCCGCGTACAGGATCTCGCCGCCCTCGCTTCCGCCGCCGGGTCCGAGTTCAATCGCGAAGTCAGCGCCGTTGATTATCGTCGGATCGTGCTCGACCACCACGACCGTGTTTCCGAGATCGCGCAGATGCCGCAGCACCGCGAGCAATCGCCGCGCGTCGGAGGAATGAAGGCCGACGGTCGGTTCGTCGAGCGCGTAGAGGGTGCCGACCAGCAGGCTTCCGAGCGCGCTCGCAAGATGGATTCGCTGGGCCTCGCCGCCCGAGAGCGTCCGCGCCTGGCGTTCGAGCGTCAGGTATTGAAGCCCGACCTCGTGCAGATAGCCGGCCCGGTTTCTGAGTTCGCGGAGCACGGTTGCGGCACGCGAGGCGATATCCCTTTTCCGCGCAAGCCGGCCGAGCCACGCCGAGAGCTCCTCGATCGAGAGGCGCCCGGCGTCGGCGATTGTCAGCCCCTCGACCTTGACGTTGAGCGCTTCCGGCCTGAGCTTCGCGCCGCCGCATGCGGGGCAGGGAACGAACCGCCGATACTTGGCGAGAAGAATCCGGACGTGAGTCTTGTAGCGGCGGCTTTCAAGCCATTTGAAGAAGCCGCGCACCCCCGGCCACCGGTCTTCGTCGAAACCCTTGCCAGGCTCGCCGTCGATAAGCCACGCGCGCTCCGCGTCGGTCATCTCGCGCATCGGCACCGTCGTGCGAATCTTGCGGCTGCGCGCGAGCCTGAGCATCCAGTCGTTCATCTCGCGGTACGCGGGCGTTCGCCACGGCGCGATCAGTCCCTGGCGCAGCGAGAGATTGTGGTTCGGGATGACCTTTTCGAGATCGAGTTCGACCGTGCGCCCGAAGCCTTCGCATTCCGGACACGCGCCGATCGGGCTGTTGGCGGAAAACAAGGCCGGCCGAGGCTCCGGAAACGCGACGCCGCATCGCGAGCAGCCAAAGCGCCTGTCGAAATTGAATGAGCCCAGCTCCGCTAACGCTCCGTTGCCGCGCTCGACGCGCACCGCGCGGGCCCGTCCCGCGCCGAACTCGAACGCCTTTTCGAGCGCTTCGCGAACCCGTTCGGCCTCGTCCGCGCCGCTCACCGAAACCCGATCGATCAGCACCATCAGCGACGACGGCAGTTCCGGCGCGGTTGCGAAGCGCTCGGCCAGTTCGCCCGCCTCGAGCATCGCGCCCCGGTCGTACAGGCGATGGAAGCCGGTCTGTTCGAGCCATCCCGCGATCTCCGCGAGCGAGCGCGCTCCGGTTTTGAGCGGAGCCAGGAACACGTACATCCCGGGCGACGCGAGAATTTGCCGCGCCGCGCTTTGCGGCGTATCGGACGTCACCTCGTCGCCGCATCGCGGGCATATCGTGCGTCCCACCGTCGCGAACAGCAGGCGCAGATAATCGCTTATTTCGGTGACCGTGCCGACCGTCGAGCGCGCGTTCTTGATCGTGTTTTTCTGGCGAAGCGCGAGCGCGGGCGGGATGCGCGAGATTTCGTCAACGTCCGGCCGTTCCATCCGCTCAAGAAAAAGCCGCGCGTAGGTGGACAGGCTCTGGACGTAGCGGCGCTGGCCCTCGGCATAGAGCGTATCGAACACCAGGCTCGATTTCCCGGAGCCGGAGACGCCGGTTACCGCGGTTATCTTCCCGTGCGGGATTTCAAGCGAAATGTTCTTAAGGTTGTGAGTTCGCGCCCCGCTGATGACGATTGACTGGCCCAAACCGCGTAAAGCCTAACGGGGATTTTCCAGCGCTCGCGCCTTCTTCTTCCGCTCGCCGGGATATTCATCCGCAACCTGTTCGTAGAGTTCGGCCAAATCGCGGTCGAACTCGGCCTGAAGCCGCGCCGTCTCGCGCTCGCGCTCGGCGTCGGGCAAAGCCTTGAGTTTCGCAAGCTCGTCCTCGAGCTTCATCATCCGGCGGTTTCGCGCGACGAGATACTGATATCCGTTCATAGGCCAACCCGGAAGGTAAATTCCAAAGACTCAAATTATAGGCTATCCTTCGCTACACAAACAGGGCGGCGTGGAATCATTGGACGCATCCTCGACCTCGGACAACGCGCCTTCGGTGCTTCGGCCGTGGTCCGCGATTTCGGGCGTGACGCACGGATTTTTCGGCCGCGCGGGAGGCGTCAGCCAAGGCCATTTCGCGACCCTCAATCTCTCCAGGATGGTGGGTGACTCGGCTGACGCGGTCGAGGAGAACTGGCGGCGGGCGCGACGGGTTATTGGCGCGGCCTCGCACGTCGCGATGGTGCGCCAGGTGCATGGCAACACGGTTCACGTAGTAACCCGCGAATCGGCAAAAGCGCGTCCGGACGGCGACGGAATGGTTACGGCGCAACCGGGAGTCGTTCTCGGCGTTCTGAGCGCGGATTGCGTTCCGATCCTGATGATTGACGCGAAGGCGCACGTCGCGGGCGCGTTTCATGCCGGATGGCGCGGCGTGCTGGCCGGGCTCGCCCGGACCGGGCTCGTCGCGATGCTGTCGGCCGGAGCCGACCCGTCGCGCATTCGAGTCGCGCTCGGCCCCTCGATAGGTCCGTGCTGTTTCGAGGTTGACGCGGGCTTGGCGGACCGGTTCGCGCGCGAAATCGAAGGAGCCGCGGCCCATCGGCGCGAAGGTCGTCCGGGCAAAGCGTATCTCGACCTGCGCGCGATCGTAACCGCGCAATTGCTCCGCGCAGGTCTTCGGCCCGACGCGATAACGCATGCCGGTCCGTGTACGCGATGCGCCGCGGTGGAATTTTTTTCGCGCCGCGCCGCCGGCGGCGCCGTCACGGGCCTTCAACTGAGCTTTGTCGGCTTCGAACCCTGACGGCCTGAGGCCAGTGAAGAAAACCCGACGCAAGCGAGACGGGGGAATTCTGAAGAAAGTCCGAAAACCGGTCGCCCCGCCCGCGCGCGTAGAGGAAGAACGCACTCGCTATCGCCGCGAGCGCGAACGCGAGCGCCTGAGACGCGAAGAAGAGAACCGGGAACCCTGATGGGCTCTCCGCTCAAAAGGCAGGTCAGGGTTGGCATAATCGGCGCCGGACTTATCGGACGAACGCACTCGCTGATGCTTCGCCTGCTCGCCGACGCGCTCCCGGAAAGCGTTGCCGTAACGCGGGTCCACGACCTGGACGCCGCGGCGGCCGATGCGCTCGCCTCGAAATGGCCCGAAGCGAAGTCCTGCGCTCGGGCCGAGCAAATCTTCGACGACGGGTCGATCGATGCGGTCTTCGTATGCACACCCACGGCGACCCATCGCGAGTTGTGCCTGCGTGCGGCAGCCTCGGGTAAGCACCTGTTCTGCGAAAAGCCGCTCGCGATGAACTCGGCCGAGGCCGGCGAAATCCGCGAAGCGATCGAACGGGCAGGGGTGGTCGGCCAGGTTGGCCTGGTGCTCCGATTTTCTCCCGTGTACACGGTCATCCGCGCGATGGCCGCGGAAGAAGGCGCGGGCCGGATGCTCGCGGTAACGATGCGCGACGACCAGGATTTTCCGATCCGCGGAGCGCATGCGAGCGAGTGGCGAAATCAGCCGGGCGTAACCGCCGGCGGCACGCTGATCGAGCACGGCGTGCACGATTTCGACGTTTTCGCATGGATGTTCGGCCCGATTCGCAGCCTCTATTGCCGTACCCGGGTGCTGAACGGCGCGCCCGGTATCGAGGATTTTGCCGCTACCGAGTTCGAATTCGAAGCGGGTTTTTATGGGCAATTGACCTCGGTGTGGCATCGGATTCTGAATCGTCCGAGCAACCGGCGTATCGAGATTTTCACCGAAAACCTGTTCCTTGCCTGCGATACTGACAGCGCCGGACCGATTGCGATTCAGCGCGGCGAAGGCTACGAGGGAAAGATTACCGAAGAAGAGGTGATGCGCCGCTACCAGGACCTGGTACTGCGGGAACGTCCGTGCCTGTCTCCATTGCGGCACGCCTTTCGGATACCCTATGCAGTGCAGGACGCGATCTTTATCGCGGCGCTTCGGGGCCAATGCGCGCCGGGACCGGGAATTGACGCCGGGGTGGCGGCGCAGCGCTCGGTCGAGGCCGCATATCGCTCGGCCGCGCGCGGAATCGCGGTGGACCTCGCAGACTTAAAGTAACAGATAAAGTTTATATCGCGGAGTGGCTCTCTCGAATGGTCGATTTCGAATTAACTGAAGAACAACGCATGATCCGCGAAACCGTCGAAGGTTTCGCCCGCGAAGAAATCCGCCCCGCCGCGCGCCCGGCTGACGAAAGCGGTGTCGTACCGGCCCAACTGGTCGAGAAGATCTGGCAGTTGGGGCTGGTGACGAGCGCGATTCCCGAGCAGTTCGGCGGCGGTGGCGACGAGCGTTCGGCGCTCACCGGGGCGGTCGTGGCCGAGGAACTCGGCTATGGCGACGCTTCGATCGCGGTCCACGCGCTCGCGCCGCGCCTGTTCGCTTATCCGATACTCGAGATGGGCAGCGACGCACAGCGCTCTCTCTACCTGAAGCAATTCGCCTCCGAGCGGTTCGTGCCCGCGACCGCCGCCCTGATGGAGCCGCGCTTCGATTTCGACCTGACCGAGCTTTCGACCCGCGCGCGGCGCGACGGTTCGGCGTATATCCTGAACGGCAGTAAGTGTTTCGTCCCGCTTGCCGACAGCGCTAAATCCCTGTTGGTTTACGCGGCCACCGATTCTTCCGCGGGCTTCAAGGGCGTCGATGCGTTCATCGTTTCGCCCGATGCGTCCGGAGTCTCAATCGGCGAGCGTGAGAAGAACATGGGTTTCAAACCGCTCTGCACATGCGCCGTCACGCTTAACGACGTGCGCGTCGATCGCGCGGCGAGGCTTGGCGGCGACGGCGAAATCAATTTCTCGCGCCTGATGAGCGAGGCTCGCGTTGCAATCTCCGCGCTCGGAGTCGGGATGGCGCGCGCGGCGTTCGAATACGCGCGCGATTATGCCAGGGAACGGCGGGCCTTCGGCGTGCCGATCGCGACCAAGCAGGCGGTCGCGTTCATGCTGGCTGACATGGCGATCGAAATCGACGCGGCGCGCCTGCTCGTATGGGAGGCGGCATGGCGGCTCGATCGCGGCGAGGACTCGCTCAAGGAAAGCTACCTGGCGAAGAACTACGTCGCGGCAAGCGTGCTCAAGGTTGCGGACAACGCGGTCCAGGTCCTCGGCGGCCACGGCTATATCCGGGAGCATCCGGTCGAGATGTGGCTGCGTAACGCGCGCGGACTCGCCGCGCTCGACGGTATCGCAACGGTCTGACCTGCGGCCGCGAAGGCGACGCCTATATCACGGAGAAAACACGATGATCGATTTTGAGCTCGAACCGCAGACCCTTCAGCGCGTGAAGCTTTACCATACGGTTGCCGAGCAGATGATGCGGCCCATCTCGCGCGAGTACGACGAGCGCGAGCACGAAAAACCCGAGCAGTTTCTCGAGGCCATGTGGTCGGCCTCGGCGCTCGGTGACGCCACCACGTCCGAATCGGGCGCCAGGGACAAGAAGAGCGCCGGACCCGCGCTTCGCAATCTCTACACCGTCGTCACCACCGAGGAGCTGTGCTGGGGCGATGCGGGACTTTTCCTGTCAATTCCTAACCCCGGACTCGGCGGCGCCGCGGTGATGGCCGCCGGA
>JAKAVC010000007.1 GCA_021817345.1 Deltaproteobacteria bacterium
ACGCGATGAAGGGCAATCCCGCCAATATCGCGGCGGCGTGGCGCGAAGCGGGCGACATCGTTTACAACATGATCAACCTCGACAAGCCTATCATCTCGGCGATAAACGGCGTCGCGGTTGGCGCGGGGCTCGCCGTCGCTTTCATGGCCGACATCCCGATCGCCTCGGAAGCGATGCGGATCACGGACGGGCATTTGAGGCTCGGCGTCGCGGCGGGCGATCACGCGGTCATAATCTGGCCGCTTTTGTGCGGGATGGCCAAGGCCAAGTATTACCTGATGACCGCGGATTTCATCGACGGGCGCGAGGCCGAACGAATCGGGCTGGTCTCGCTGTGCGTTGCGCCGGACAAGCTGATGGACAAGGCGTTCGAGGTCGCGCGCAAGCTCGCGACCGGTCCGCAGCAGGCGGTGCGATTCACCAAGCGCGCTCTCAACAACTGGCTTCGGATGTTCGGCCCGGCCTTCGACGCCTCGCTCGCGATGGAGATGCTCGGGTTCTTCGGCGCCGACCTTGCCGAGGGCGTGAGTGCGCTCAAGGAGAAACGCCAGCCCAAGTTTCCCGGCGCGGTCTGAAGGGCAGCGGCTTCGATTTTCCGGCGCCGCAACGGCTCGCAAGCCGCCGCGGCGGCTTCTGTGGCCGAGGGACAGCGGATGAAGGCATGCGTGTACACGGCGCCGGGAGCGCCGCTCGAACTTACCGAACTGCCCGACCCCGAGCCGGGACCGGGCGAGATGGTGGTGCGGGTCAAGGACTGCGGCATCTGCGGCTCCGACATCCATGCGGCCCATTATGGAGTCGGGATGCCGCCGCGCACCGTCATGGGTCACGAGTTCTCCGGCGTGGTCGACGAGCTCGGCCCGGGCGTAGAGGGCTTTGAGCCCGGCGACCCGGTGGTCGTGATGTCATATCTCGCCTGCGGCCAGTGCGACGAATGCCGGCGCGGCAACGGAACGCGATGCGCGCGGATGAGGCTGGTCGGGTTCGGCGACGTGCCAGGCGCTTACGCCGAGAAGATGAAGACCACGCCGCAGAGCTGCTTCAAGATGCCCGAAGGGATGAGTCATCGCCTTGGCGCAACCGTCGAGCCGCTCGTGTCGGACTCCACGGCGTGCATCGCGCCCGCCTTCGCGCGGGCGAGCGATGCCTGATTCTCGGGGCCGGTCCTATCGGTCTCGTGACTCTGCTGTGGGCCCGCTTTGCCGGAGCCAGCACTATCGTAGTGTCCGAGATGGCCGAGGGCAGGCGCGCGAAGGCCCTTGAGATGGGCGCCGACGCCGCGGTTCATCCGCAGCTCAGGAATCCCGCGGCCGCGATGCAGGAGCTTGCGGGGGCGCCGCCGGACGTCGTGTTCGAATGTATCGGCTCGCAGGGAACGCTGCTCGAAGCGGTAAATTACGCGCGCAGCGGAGGCCGGGTGGTGGTGCTCGGCGCGCGCATGCAGGATGACGTCTTCAGGCCGATGGACGCGCTCAACCGCGAACTCGACATACGCTTCAGCCTCGGGCTTGAACCGGACGAGATTGAAACCGCTATTGCGATGCTTGCGGCGGGAAGGGTTTCGACCGCTCCGATGATCACCCATACGGTCGCGCTGGAGCAACTTCCCGGCGCGTTCGCCGCGCTCTCCAGGCCGAGCAACCAGACAAAGGTGATCGTCGAGTTCTGAACGGCTCTCGCGAGCGCAACCTCATTTTGCATTTCCCGGCCGATAAAGATTTGTGCGATAGTAGCGGGCGGAAATCAGAGCCCGGTGGAAAACCGCCGGTCGAGAAACGGAAGGAGACTGTCAGCGCATGAACGGGTTTGGCAGAGCGGTGGCCTCTTTGTTGGTCGCGGTTACGGTCGGTCTTGCGATGGGCACGCCTGCGGCCTTGGCGGCACGCTGGCACAAGGTCGACTGCACCAAAGTGATGTCGGAACTGAACGCGGGCAAGAAGCCCAAGGACGTCGCGAAGGACCTCAAGATTTCGCGCTCGAGCGTATATCGATGCCGGCGCAAGGAGCGCAAAGCGGCAAAGAAAGCGGCTAAGACGGCGGCAAAGAAGTCGACGAAGACGACGACCACTTCGCCAAAGAAATAATCGCCAGACAGCCGACGCGGCGCCCCGCTGATCGCGCGATTCAGTGGGGCGCCGGTGAGTTGCTAATAGAAGCTTCAGATGGCGAAATGCGATTTGTGCGAGCTAAAGCAGTACACCCCTTGGTACTGCCGATTCGACTACCCGTTCCATTTTACGGTCCTCGACTGCGACTCATGTGACACCCCGATGGCGGTACTCGGTGAGCATCGCGCCGTACCTACCGAGGAGGAACGGCTCTTCATGACCGAAGTATTGTCACTAATCGCCCGAAAAAAATATGGCGAGGACGGCTTCGTAATCGACGGCGTAATGCGCCAGATTCCCGACCATTGCCATATACACGCCCGCCCTATCCTATGGCGGACGACCTGAGACCCGGCTGACTAATCCACAACTCCCGGTAAAAAACTGCGACAAGGCGTTTGGTAATATACGCGCCTTATGCTATATGCGCGCACGTTGTCAGTCGCCGTGCAGGGGGAAAGCCCTTAAGTCCAAGGCGGCCGCGGCGCTGGCGTTGTTTTTAGGGAGGTTCGGGGGACATGCCTACCGGAGTTGTCAAGTGGTTCAGCCCCAAGAAGGGATACGGCTTCATTGTCATGGAGGATGGACAGGAGGTTTTCGTCCACTATTCCGCGATCGATGGAAATGGGTTTCGATCCCTGGATCAGGGTGAGAAAGTAGCATTTCAGGTCCTCGAAGGACCCAAGGGCCTGCAAGCTTCCAACGTAACGCGCACCTGATTAGAGGCGCGATGCGCCGCAGCGGGCCGGCTCACGCCGGCCGGGCGGCGTCCAAAGGTTCCTCCTCAGCGCTGTCGGCTATTTTCGCGCAATAGTTCAATCGCTCACGTGTGGTGCGGATGCGCCCGCTACGGGTAGGATCGTCCGCGTGCATGAATTGACCGCCAAGGACCCCGGCACGAGCTCCGGTCCCATGAGGCGTCCCGTTCGCGGAGCGCGTCTGGCCGTCGCTTCGATAGCGGCCTTTTTGTTCTCTCTGGCTTTTCTGTTCGCGCTTGCGCCGGGCGCGCCGTTCACCAAGGAGCTCGGCGTATGCGAATCCGGAGCGGTACGCAGCGTGCTTTCCGGCCACCTGGTCCTGCCCTATTACCAGCCGGATCGGATGGTCCAGGTGCCGCCGCTCTACTGGTGGAGCGCGGCGCTTGCGGTGCGGGCCTTCGGATGGAACGAAATTGCGCTCCGCCTGCCCTCGATTCTCGCTGCCGCGGCCACCTGTGCCGTCGTTTTCACGTGGCTCGCCGCGACGGTTGAAGCCGGCGTCGGCATATGGGCCGTGGTCGCGCTCCTCACCTCGCATTATCTGAGCGATGCGGCGCGCCAGCCGCGGATGGACGCGCTGCTCACGATGTTCGTCACCGGCGCGGTGGTATGCCTCGAACGCGCGCTCGCAGGCGGCGAATCACGGCGTCGGGGAGCGTTTCTTACCGGTGCCGCCTTGCTGATGGGTCTTGCCACGCTGACCAAGAGCTTCCTCGGATTGCTGCTGCCCGGCCTCGTGATCGCGCTCTATTTGTTGGTCCGGGGCAGGCTGCGCGAGCTTTTCCGCCCGGCCCTGATGGCGGCATTCATAGCCGGGCTGGCGCTAGCGTCCGTATGGTACGGGGCGGCGCTCGCGCAGGGTGGCGCGGCATTCTTCCGATGGCAGATCGCTTACTCACTTTGGGTCCGCTTTACGAGCGCTCACAAGGGCCCCTGCGAGCATCCGTTCTACTATTTCGGCCCGCGCCTGGTGGGCGGATTTCTTCCCTGGAGCCTGTATTTGCCCGCGCTTGGCGCCGCCCTATGGTTGGGACGCCGCGCGCTCCCGGAGCAGGTGATTTTCGCCGCCTGCTGGTTCGTCGCGATTTTTGGCTTCTTCTCGACGTCGGCGGGCAAGTGCGTGGTCTATATCCTGCCGGCGTTTCCACCGATTGCGGCGCTTACCGGATGGCTTTTTGAGGAGCGAATCATGTGTCGTCTCGGGCGCCGCGGCGAGCGCGGCTTGTTCGACCTCGCCAGCGGGGTCGTGGCGCTCGCCGTGGCCGCGGCGATAGGCGCGACACTGGCGCTTGCGATTGGCGGAACTCCCGCATGGGTGCTCGCGCGGATGCATCATACGGACAGGCATTTTCTCGCCATCCTGGTTGCGATGGCGCGGGCCGCGTCTCCGATGTTCGTGCTATGGGCGGTGGTATGGACGGCCGCGGCGGTGGCCGTGGGCGTGACGCTTCGCCGCCGGCCGATGTTCGCGTGCGCGGCGATCGGCGCAATCGCGCTGGCGGGCACCTTGTTCTGGTGCGGCGCGATCAATCCGGCGCTCGCGCGCGGGCAGACGCTGAAACCGTTCGCGCCGGTTGTCGATTCGATCGTACCTCCGGGCAACCGCGTTTACTATGTCGGGCAGCCCGATTGCGACCTGGCGTTTTACGCTCGCCGCGAGATCCGCAGCGTCAGGCGCTTCAGTTGTCAGCCTGGTTCGGACGATGGGGCGCAATATTTCATCTTCTGGCACGATCGGTTCTCATCGATACCCGCGCACAGACGCGCATGTATCAAGGTTCTGGCCGAATCGCGCCAGGTGGACTCCCACGGACAGCGCCTGCTCGTCGAACGGCTCCTCCGAGCTGAATCAGGCGCCGGGAAAAAGTAGAACGGGTGAAAGCCTTTGCCCGCGTATCGGCCGTTTGACAATCCCTTCTCGTTGACTATGCCTTGAGACTGGCCATTTCGACATAGTTAAGGTTGGATGCGCTACGGCGACCCGGTCGGATCCGCGCGACCGGAAAAGGAAGGATCATGGGGGAAGCACTGCCGCTCGACAGGGAACTGAAATTCGGCGTCACCGCTGGCGTCGGTAATCGCGAGCAGGCCAAGCGCCTGGTCGATTCGATGACGGCGTGGGGCTATGACTCGGTATGGACCGGGGATCACGTGGCTTTCACCGGGCCGATTCCGGATCCGCTGACCCTGCTCACCTATCTGTCGGCGCTCAACCCGAATCTCATCTATGGCACCAGCGTTTATCTGCTCGCGCTGCGCCATCCGTCGACGGTCGCCAAGATGGTCGCGACGGTCGATCGCCTGATGGGAGCCGGGCATTTCATCTTTGGCGTCGGCGTGGGTGGCGAGTTCCCGCGCGAATTCGAGGCTTGCGGCGTGCCGGTCAAGCAGCGCGGCGGGCGTACCAGCGAGGCGATCGAGGTGATGAAGCGGCTGTGGACCGAGCCCAAAGTCGCGCATCAGGGAAAATACTTCAGCTTCGGCGAAATCAGCATGGAGCCCAAGCCCGCGACTCCCGGCGGACCGCCAATCTGGGTCGGCGGGCGTGCCGAGGCCGCCTTGAAGCGCGCCGCGCGGCTCGGCGACGGATGGATGCCCTACGTGGTTACGCCCAAGCGCTACGGTGAGGGACTCGAGTTCATCGCGCGCGAGGCCGAACACGCGGGCCGCCGCATCGAGCGTTTCGGCACGTCGCTCTTCCTCTTCACCACCCTCGGTTCGACCTACGAGCAGGCGCTCGGCGTCGCGGCCGAATTGCTAAGCAAGCGTTATGCGATGGATTTTCGCGAACCGGCGCGCAGGTACGCCGCGATGGGCCGGCCGGCCGACGTCGCCGAGCGTATCGCCGAGTTTATCAAGGCCGGCGTGCGCCACGTCGGAATCGACCTGATCTGCCATCCCCGCGACCGCGACGCGCAACTCGAGCAGATCGGCAAGGAAGTGATACCGCTTCTGCGGAAATAAGCACAACGAGCGCGCTTTCGAACCGGCGCGCGCGGCAGCCAGCCGCTTGCGATGGCTCGGCTTACGCTTTCGAGCCCGGACGCGGCCACGGCCGGTCCCATCGCTCCGCGTGGATCCTCGGCCACACCGGCTTTCGATACGGGCGTTTGAAATTCTCGGCCGGATAACCCATCGGAATAAGCGCGATTAGCTGATACTGCTCGGGCACGCCGAGCATCCGCTTTGTTTCCGGCTCGCGATTACTCAGCATCGTGGTGACCGCGGTTCCAAGTCCGAGCGCCCGTGCCGAGAGCATCAGCAGTTCGATCGCCGGAAAGACCGACCCATAGGTTGCGCCGAAATTGTGAAGATCCTCGGCGCTGCCACGCTCCACGCGCATCTTGGGCCGATCGAGGAAAACCAGGATATGCACGGGCACTATCGCGAGCGAGGCGGCAAATTCATCTCCGATACGAATCGCCTTTACCGCACGTGGTGAAAGTTCCTTGCGCCCCCGGATAATCGCGGATTCCTTGTAGGGCTCCCACAGCTCCTGGTAAAAACGCTGGATTTCACGGCGCGTCTCGGGCGAGCGCACCACGACGAACTCCCACGGCTGCGCGTTGGAGCCCGACGGCGCCATGTTGGCGGTCGCCAGGACCTGCTCGATAAGGCCCTCCTCGACCGGCCGGTCGAGAAAGCGGCGGACGGTCGGCATGGTGGTGGCGACTTCGAAGAAATCCATCGCGAAATGCTCCCTTCCTGAGTGCGCGGCGTGAGCCGGAAAAGCCGGGCCCATCGCGGGCGATTATACAAGCTCGAGCGGACAATGGGCGCTTTTAACCACCCGGCCCACGACCGCCGAGTCGGTATCGCCCGCGCGATGCAGCTCGGCAAGCAGCGCGAGCGACTCGCTCTCGGGCACCGCGATCAGAAGTCCGCCGGAGGTTTGCGGGTCGAAGGCAAGCGTCGCCATGTCCTGCGACACCTCCTCGGAGATACGCACGTGCTGGCCGAAGAAATCGCGGTTGCGGCTCCCGCCGCCCGGAATCATTCCCGATCGGCAACACTCGAGCGCGCCCGGGAGAAGCGGCAGGTCCGATTCCTCGAAGACTATTGTCACGCCGCTGCCCTTCGCCATCTGCAACGCGTGCCCGACCAGGCCGTAGCCGGTGATGTCGGTCGCCGCGTGCACGTCGTATTTGAGCATCGCGGCCGAGGCGCTGGCGTTGAGCCGCGCCATCGAGCGTACCGCCGGCTCGTAGTACTCGGGCGCAAGGCGGTCGCGCTTGAGCGCCGTCATCAGCACGCCGGTGCCGAGACCCTTGGTGAGCAGGAGCGCATCGCCCGCGCGCGCGCCGACGTTGCGAATCACGCGGCCCGGATCGATCGCGCCCGTCACCGCCATCCCGTACTTCACTTCCTCGTCGGCCACGCTATGGCCGCCGACGACCAGGCATCCCGCCTCGCGCGCCTTTTCGACGCCGCCGCGCAGAATTTCGATCAGCATCTCGCGCGGCAGGCCCGATTGCGGCCAGCATACGATGTTGAGCGCGGTCATCGGCCGCCCGCCCATCGCGTACACGTCCGAGAGCGCGTTGGCCGCCGCTATCAGGCCGTAAGTGAACGGGTCGTCGACCACGGGCGTAAAGAAATCCACCGTGCTGACGAGGGCAAGGTCGTCCCGCACACGATACACCCCCGCGTCATCGCCGGTTGAGATACCGACGAGCAGGTTGGGGTCGCTGCCCAGGTCAAGCCGGGATATGACCGCGCTCAGGTCCTCCGGACCGAGCTTGCCGGCTCAACCCGCGGCCTTGCACCGTGCCGTCAGGCGAATCAACTCGCCGCGCGACGGATTGTTGTTGCCCTTTTCACCCATTGCGGAACTATAAGCTAGCCCGTGCGCCACGGGCCTATCAACGAGGAAAATTCGTCGCCACGCTGCTTGCGCGGAATCCCCGCGGCTCGGCTTCGGCTTCAGGCCTGGGGCGGATTCTTCTGGCGCAGGCGCCGGACGTCGCCCACGCGCATGGTGACGCCCGTGCGGTCGAAATGATCGAGCAGCGCGATCGCGAATTTGCGCGACGCGCCGAGCAGGTCGCGGTAGGTGGCCGCGGTTATCTCCGGGTTCTTCGCGAGATATCCGGTCAGGCGTTCGCGCGCCGCGTCGAGCGCGCCGCGTTCGAAGTAGAGGTCGGTTGCGATCTTCACGACTTTGCCTTCGCGTTCGAGCGCGGAGAGCACGGTGCGAATTTTTCCGAGGTCCGAAGCGCGAAGGCCGAGACCCTCGGCGAGTTGTTTGAGTTCGGGCGGCTGGAAGCGGGCTTCGCGCAGCAGCGTTTCGGCCTTGTGTCCGAGGCGGCCCTCGTCGCCCGCCAGCGTGACGCGATGGCCCTTCAGGCGAAGCGAGCTTTCCTCCCGCACGATGTCGGTTTCGCGTTCGAGGCGGTCGAGCAACGCACGGAACGCGCGCGCGCTCACGTCGTAGGGCAGATGGGAGCGCAGCGCTTCCATCTCAAGGCCGGGTGAGAGCGGTTCGGACTCGTGATAGGCGGCGAGGGTGCCAATCGCGAACCTCTTCAGCTCCTCCCATTTGGCGCGCGTCGTAAAGCCTTCCTCATCGCCCATCGAAAGCCGGATAAGCGGCGCCTCGCGCACCATCCGCTCCACCTCGGCGGCGGGCAGGTTGAGCAATTGTGCGATTCGCGAGACTGGCGCGGCGAGAGTTTCGAGCAGACCGAGCAGCGCTTCGACCGCTTTGGGGCCGGCGAGCGAACCGGCAAGCGTGGCGAGATTGGCGCGATAAGCTTCCAGCGGTTTTCGCGCTCGTCGTCCGAGCGGGTTCAGCACCACGCCGCCGCCGATGGTGCGGACGTTGGTTTCGTCGCGGATGACGAACCGGTCGCCCGACAGCGCGACCACCGGATCATCCAGAACCATCTGGACGAGTGCCTGGGTCTTCGGCGCAATCGCGCCCGCGGGTTCCAGTACGAGCGCCCGCCCCATGGTTTCGCTGGTCCCGATAAAAAAGCGAACGCGCTCGTTGTTCCTGAGCGGACGTTTGGCGGCGGGCCGAATCTCCAGCATTGCGTCCAGGCGCGAGGTGGTGAAGCCAAGCCGCTCGTCGGCCAGCACGAGTCCGCGCCCGAGCTCGAGCTTCTCCGCCCCACTCAGGTTGAGCGCAACGCGCTGGCAAAGACCCGCGCTCTCGACCGCCTCGCCGTGGACCTGGATCGCGCGGACCTTGACCTCGTCGCCGCCCGGCAGCACGCGAAGCTTCTGCCCGACCGTGACCGTCGCGCCCATCGCGGTTCCCGTTACCACGATGCCGTGGCCCTTGATGGTAAAGGCGCGATCGAGCGGGAGGCGGAAAAGTCCGGTTGCGCGTCGCGCCTGGAAACCTTCGAGCCGGCGGACCATCTCGGACCTAAGTTCGTCGAGTCCCTGCCCGGTTATCGAGGAGACCGCGATTACCGGCGCGTCTTCGAGCGCGGTGCCTTCGGCCAGAAGTCCGATTTCGTCGCGCACCTCGGCGATACGCGCGGCGTCGGCAAGATCGCACTTGGTGATTACGAAGATGCCGCGGCGCGTGCCGAGCAGATGGAGGATATCGAGATGCTCCTCGCTCTGCGGCATCACGCCGTCGTCGGCGGCGACGGTGAACAGGACGAGATCGACGCCATGCGCGCCGGCGAGCATGTTGCGGATGAAGCGCTCGTGTCCGGGGACGTCGACAACGCCCGCGCGGGTCCCGTCGGGCAGGGTGAAGTAGGCGAATCCGAGGTCGATCGAGATGCCGCGCTCTTTCTCTTCCTTGAGGCGGTCGGTTTCCTGCCCGGTGAGCGCCCTGATGAGCGCGGTCTTGCCGTGATCGATATGACCAGCGGTTCCGATTATCGCGCGGGTGGCCTGCAAGGCCATCGCATTACTCAATTCGCGCCATTGTGCGTCGGCGGCGGGGCTAGGATAGCTGTTTGGTCCACATCTGGAGGTCGAAATAGTCGCGCCAGGCGGAGATTTTGCCATCCCGCACCTCGAAAACGCCCGCCACCGGGAGCTCAACTTGCTTTGCGCCCATCTGGAAAACGTCGACCCGTTCGTTCATCACCACGTTGCCCGCCGAGGCGGAGCGCAGGATTTTGAACTCAACCGCGCTCGCCATCGGAAGGAACGACTTGATGACCTGGCGGATGGCGTGCCTGCCGCGCGCGGGCTCCATCGGAATGTTATGGTAGACCGCGTCGTCGGTGAAGAAATCCATTATTTTGTCGAGGTTGCGGCTTTTCCAGGTCTCGCAGAAATCGTTGACAAGCCTTTCGTTCTCGGTCGCCATCGGTTGTCTCCCCCGCTCTATTCCTGGTCGAGATAGAAGCGGTCCTCGTCCTTGTTATAGCCGAAAAGCTCGGCGAAGCGCCCCCAGTTAACGATCGTGGTGAAGAGCTTTTCGGGTGGCTCGTTGGGAAGCAACATCGCTAGATGCTCGAGCACGACTTCCTTCTGCAGCGCGCGATCCTCCTGCGCGCGAAGCAGGCGGACGAAGTATCCGAACAGGCCGTGCTTCTTCAACTGCTCGCGCAGTATCAGTTTGCGCTCGTTGACGTCGGCGTCGAGGAACCGGCGTCCCAGCGGTTCGAGCACGATATCGCCGGCCGGGGTCGAGACGAAACCGAGGATTTCGGCGGCCTTCATCACCTTGAGCAGGTCGGAAAACTTGAAATTCAGATCGCGCGCGATCTTGTAGCCGTCCTCGCGCCCGCCGCGGTCGTCCAGCGTCTCCAGCAGGCCGAATACCCAGGTGAGCTGGCAATCGGGGATCGGGTTTATCTGCTCGTTCGGCATCAGGCACGCTCCTCGATAAGCGAGAAGACCTTGTCCGTCAGGGCGTTGAAGCTTTCGGTACGCCGGTCGCGCGGACGCGGGAGGTTGACCTTGAGGTCGGCGGTAAGGCGCCCGGGATGCGAGGAAAGCACCAGGATGCGGTCGGCGAGCTCGACCGCCTCTTCGATTATGTGCGTCACCATCACGATTGTGTGCACCGACATGTCGGGAGCCTGCCAGATGTCGAGCAGTTCCTCACGCAGGTTGATCGCCGTCAAGGCGTCGAGCGCGGAGAACGGCTCGTCCATCAACAGCACCCTGGGTTCGACGGCGAGCGCGCGGGCAAGGCCGACCCGCTGCTTCATGCCGCCGGAAAGCTCCCTCGGGTAGGCCTCCTCAAAACCGTCGAGGCCGACCTTGTCGATGTAGAAGCTCACGATTCTCTCCCGCTCCTGGGAATTCACGCCGCGCGCTTCGAGTCCCATCTCGATGTTCGCCTTGACCGTCAGCCACGGCATCAGGGCGAACGATTGGAACACGAGCGCGCATTCCAGGTTGATTCCGTCCACCTGACGTCCCCGATAGAGAACCTGTCCCGACGTGGCTGGCACGATCCCGTTGATAATCCTGAGAAGCGTCGACTTGCCGCATCCCGACGGCCCGACTATCGCGACGAATTCACCCTCTTCGACCGAGAACGAGATATCTTCGAGTACCGGGAGCACGCCCTTGGCATGCGCAAAACTCTTGGAGATGTGCTTGAGTTCGAGAAGAGGCATGGTGGCGGTTCTGCTCCGTTCATCGGCCTTACCCTCAATAATCGAGCCGATAGCGCTCCGCGGCGAGGCCATAGAGCGGGCGCCAGAAAACCCGGTTCAACACTATTACCACGGCCACCATCGAAAGCAGGCTCAGTAGGATCATCACGCTGTTGTCGGTCCGATAGGTCGCCTCATCCAGCAACGCCCCGAGGCCCATGACCTTGTAGGTCCGATCCTGGTAGATGATGTACTCTGAAACTATCAGCGCATTCCATCCCCCGCCCCAGGCGGTCAGGCTCCCGGTTATGAGCGACGGCATCAGCGCCGGCAGCGTCAGCTTGCGCCACCGCTGCCATCGCGAAAGCCCGAACGAACGCACGGCCTCTTTCAGATCCTCGGGTATCTGGTTCACCCCGGCGAGCAGGTTGAACAGCAAATACCACTGCATCCCGGTCAGGATAAGCAGAATCGAGGCGAGGTTCATCTCGCCCGTGACCTTGATGACGAAAACCACTATGAGCGGGAACAGCGCCGTCGCAGGCATGGAGCCCACGATCTCGGCCGCCGGCGTAACATAGTGCCTAAAACGCGGGTTTTCCGCCGCCGCAATAGCGCACGGAACCGTCCATCCGAGCGAAATCAGATAGGCGATGATGAGCCGCAGTAACGAGCGCAGGGTTGCGCCGGGAATGAGCCGGACCTCGGCGGGCCACGGATGGCTTAACGCGTGCGCCAGCGCGATGAGGCCTTCGACGATCGCCCAAACGGAAAAAGCAAACATCCCCGCCACCGTCGTCGTCCGCACTATCTGCGCCATCCGCGCGTCCGTGGGATGCTCACGAGGCTTCCGGCGCGGCAGCCGGTCCGTGATTGATTGAATCGCAACCGCCAGCGGATGAATCGCCGTCCGCATCAGCCGGGTCACGAATGGGCCGACCGCGCCGAACACCTCGAGCATCACCAGCGAGCGCGCGGCCTGCGGCGGTGCGGCGGCGAACTCGTAGCGGAATTTTTCCGCCCACTGGGTAAGC
>JAKAVC010000170.1 GCA_021817345.1 Deltaproteobacteria bacterium
ATGCGCGTTTTGCGCGCATACGGTCACGGCTTGTAGTCGAAAAGCCTCAGCATCGGACGGCGCCTCCGGACATCCGCGATGTTAGATTCCGGCGCGTTTGACCGTCAAGCCGAAATGGCTTGCGGGATTTGCCCGACTTGCCCCATCGCGTCCGCTCCGCAATAGAGAAAAGCATGGCCGAGCCGTGGAAGATGCCGCCGCTCGTCAAGGTGTACGAGGCGCTCGGTGCACTCGGCGACGGGCGCGTAACGCTTAAGGATGAAACCCGCGCGGCCGTCGTCTCGTCGGAGGGCGACAAGACCTACGAGGTCGAGAACTCGCCCGACCTTCACGAGGTTTCCTCGAATGACAACGCGTCGTACTGGCAGGGTTATCTTGGCTATCCGGGAATCGCGGTGCTGCTTGCGCGCGGGCTCTACCGCCCACGCCCAAAGACCGTCGAGGCGCTGAGCGCAATCCCGTGGAAGGAGATCAACCGGCGCTTCAGGAACGATTACGCAAAAACGATTGCCGAGGTTGCGCGCATCATCGAGGAACGCGGACACGACCCCGAATCGGTAAAGGCCGAGGCCGAAGCCGTGATGGACGCGCTAAGGAAGCTCGCGCCGGTGCGCGGCAAGCGAAAGCGCCCACCGGCCGAAAAACCTGCGCGCCGCCGCGAATAAAACAACCGGCGGCACGCATGGCTGGTCGGATCAGCGATCCTTGTTCTTGTTGACTATCCCGGGATTCAGCACGTAGGCCGAAAGACGCGCCGATTCGCTCGCCGCGTCGATGCTCGTATTGGACGCGGAGGTCGAAACCGCAGTAGCGATACAGCTGTAGTGGCCGACCGCGACCTCCGATTCCTCACTGCGCAGTGAAATCCGCCGCGTGCATGTGAGGGTGCTGGTAGTCGGAAAGCACCCGGCCCCGGCCGACGAATCGGGAGTATAGGCGAGCGTTACCGTGAAGATTCCACCGCTGTCCGGGTTTATCGACCCTGAAACCGCGCCGGTGCAAACGCTTTCTGAAGAACTCGACGACGGAAGCGCCGGATTCACCATCGTGAACGTCTCGTTGCCGGTGAGATTGCCTGAGCTGTCGGAAGTCAGGATTCCGAGACCTTTGACATTCTCCTGCATCGATGTGCCGTTCTGGGTCACCAGATAATATCCGCCGAAATGCAGGCCGAAATTCCTTGTTTCGGTGCTCTCGGCGCTCGCCGGCCGAGCGGCAAGACCGACGGCAAAACAGGCAAGCGCGAGCCCGCCGAACATCCCAACCAATTTTTTCTTCATCATACCTCTTCCTTTCACTCTCCAGCTCCATGGCGAATTCCAGCTCATTCATGCGTGCCATGTATGCGCCTTTCGTCAAATTATATGCGCAGGTATGCTTTCTGTCACAAATGCGGCGGGGGGGAAAGACGCAGGCATTTCGCAGGCGCTTGTCGCGTCGCTTGGATCATCCGCCCGCAGAACCAAAACGGCATCGGCCGCGCGACGCGCTCCGGCTCGATTCAAGAGCCGCAATTATCGGTCTGGCGGCCGGCAAACTGGAGGAGAAACGCGATGGCTCCGAACTCGGCGACCGACGCTCCATGGCTCACCATCTGGACCGAACCTCGCCGCACGATACGGCAAATCGTCGATCGCGATTCTTCCCACGGCGTGCTTCTGATCGCCGCGCTGGCGGGAGCCCTTTCCACGCTGGAGGCGCGATGGATGGCGATGCCGACGCATCCCGCGGGTGTGACGTGGCCGCTATTCGTCGCCATATCGGCCGGTTTCGGAGCGCTCCTGGGAATCGTCGCGCTGTACATCGACGGATTTTTGCTCAAATGGACGGGGGCGATGCTTGGCGGCGTGGCCAATTATGCCGAGGTTCGAGCGGCGCTCGCCTGGAGTGAGATTCCCGCAATCGCGGCGGTCGTAATCGGCATCGTCGCGGTCCTGTTGGGGGTCGCGGGACCGATGGCGCCGGGAATGTCGCCGATGGCGAGGCGCGGAACCGGGCTCGAACTGCTGCACCTGGCGCTCGGCGCATGGTCGTTCGTGCTCAGCCTCAAATGCCTCGGTGAGGTTCATCGTTTCTCGGCGTGGCGGGCGCTCGGCTCAATAATCGTGCTCCTGCTCGCGATCGTCGTGGTGATTTTTGTGCTAATCATGGCGGGTGTTTCGATCGGCAGGTTGATGCACCCGACCGCAACGATCTGATTGCGGGCGTCGCGCGAGCGCGCGGCCGCGGAGAGCGGCTAGCCGACGTGCAGGCGCTCGGCTAGGCGGCTGAAGCGGCGCCGTTCGTCGGCGTTTCTGACCGCCTGCTGGAGCGCGCTTCGCGTTCCGACGAGCACGCAGACCCGTTCGGCGCGCGTAATCGCAGTGTAGAGCAGGTTTCGCCGTAGCATCAGGTAATGGCTCGGATGCACCGCCATCACGACGGCGGGATATTGGCTGCCCTGGCTCTTGTGCACCGAGATCGCGTAACCGAGCGCGAGTTCGTCCAGGTCCGACAGGTCGTAGTCGGCGTGCGTATCCTCGAATGCGACCGTCATCCGGCCCCGCTCGGAATCGACCGTCAGCACGCGGCCGATCGATCCGTTGAAGACCATCCGTTCGTAATCGTTGCGCAACTGGATGACGCGATCGCCTTCGCGCAAGACGCGATCGCCGGCGCGGATTTCGCGCCCCGCGGGATTCAGCAGGCGCTGCAATTCTTGGTTGAGCGCATGCGTGCCGAGCGGCCCGCGGTTCATCGGCGTCAGCACCTGTATATCGCCCGGATCGCGAATCCCGAACCGTCCGACCAGCCGGTTCTGAACCAGTTGCTTGACGGTCTGAAGCACGTCGTCCGGCGCGGCGCGTTCAAAGAAGAAAAAATCGCCCTCGGGACGGTTGCTGATATCGGGAAACTCGCCGCGGTTAAGGCGATGCGCATTCGAGACGATCGTGCTCTCGCGCGCCTGGCGGTAAACCTCGCGAAGCTCGATCACCGGGACCAGGCCCGAAACGATAATGTCCTTGAGCACGCTGCCGGGCCCGACCGAAGGCAACTGGTCGCGGTCGCCGACCAGCAGCAGCGATGATTCCGGCATCAGCGCCCCGAGCAGGCTCGCCGCCAGTTCGACGTCCATCATCGAGGCTTCATCGACAACGACGTAATTGGTTCGGAGCGGAAATTCAGGGCCGCGCACGAAGCCGCCCGTCTCGGGCGAGTATTCGAGCAGGCGATGGATGGTTTTGGCCTCGCGCCCGCAGGCTTCCGCGAGCCTTCGCGCGGCGCGTCCGGTCGGAGCGGCGAGCGCGGGCTTGATTCCCGCCGCGCCGAGCGCCGCGACCAGCGACTTGAGCAGCGTCGTCTTGCCGGTTCCCGGGCCGCCGGTGATGACTGTGACCTTGCTTTCAAGCGCGCATCGAAGCGCCCTTCTTTGCTCGGCGGAAAGTTCGACACCGCTTGCCCGCTCGCCGGCGGCCAGCGCCCGCTCCACGACGGCGCGCGCGGTTGGACGGCCCCGGGTTAGCGCGTGGAGCCGCGAGGCAACGCCGGTTTCGGCGTCGTGCAGGCGCTTGAGGTAAACCGCGAGATGCTCTTCGGCGGGTTCGGCAACCACGTCGGCGCTTTCGCGAAGCTCTTCGAGCGCCTCGGAGGCAAACTCGACGTCCATCTCGAGCCCGTCGCGGAACTGGCTTTCGAGATATGGAAGAGGAACGTAAACGTGACCGTCTTCCGCCATTCGTTCGAGCAGAAAGAGAATCGCCGCGCGGGCGCGCTGGATCGAGTTGCGCGGGATGCCGAGTTTTTCGGCGACCGCGTCCGCCGTGCGAAATCCAATTCCGTGGACGGTGCGCGCAAGTACATACGGATCGCGGCGAACCACTTCGAGCGAATCCTTCCCGTAAATCTTGTGGATTCGCCGCGCGTAGGCCGCGCCTATACCGTGCCCGCGAAGGAAGACCGTCAGCTCGCGAAGTCCCGACGAATCGCGCCATGCGGCGACGATCCGGCTCGCGACCACCGCGCCGAGTCCGTGCACTTCGCGCACGCGCTCGGGATTTTCGTCGAGCACCCGGCCAAGTTCTTCGCCGAAGTGCTCGACGATGCGCCGCGCGAGCGCCCGGCCGACGCCCTTTATCTCCGAGACGAGATAGCGCTCGATCGCGGCCACGCCGGCCGGACGGACGGTCTCGAAATCCACCACCCGGAATTGCTCGCCGTAGCGCGGATGCTTCTCGATACGGCCGCGCGCGCGGATTCCCGCGCCGACCTCGATTCCCGCAAGGTTGCCCACGACGGTGACGCGCTTTCGCGTGCCGTCCGCCTCTTCGCAATCGACGATCGCGACCGAGTAGCCGCTTTCGTCGTTGACGTAGAGCACGTGGTCGAGAGTTCCCTCGATTAATTCTTCGGCCTGTTGCACCTGAGCCACGACGGCCTAAAGGATTGCGCGGACGGCGGGGCGCGTAAAGCGGTTATCCCGCGCTTGCGGACAAGTCCGCTATCGCGCAAAGCCGCTCAGACTTCGACCGTCTGCCATCGTCCCGAGTAGAAGCGCGCGGTTTTCAAAGTCGCACGCACGATATAGTCGGCGAGCAGCGACCACCATATGAGAAGAATCGAGCCGGAGCGATGCCAGATGATGATCGTCAGCAGCAGCCTAAGCCCGTAGAATCCCGCCAGCGACGCGTACAGCGGAAAGCGCGAGTCGCCCGCGCCGCGCAACGCCCCGGTGAAGGTCCAGTCCATCGCCATCAGCGGCTGCGCGGCGGCAAGCGCGTACATGAACTCGGCCGTGTACGCTATTACCTGCGCGTCGTCGATGAAAAGCGCGGCGATATGGCGCGCGAAGATGAAGATGACGATTCCCATCGCCGTCATCATCACCACCGCCATCCCCACCGCTTCCCATCCCGCCTTGCGCGAAAATTCCGGCTGGCGCGCGCCGAGTCCCTGTCCAACCAGCGTCGCCGCGGCGGCCGAGAATCCGAAGCCGGGCAGGAACGAGAGCGCGAGAATCCGCACTCCGATGAAATAGGCGGCAACCTCCTTGTCGCCGTAGCTGGCGATGAACGCCACGTAGGCGACGAAGCCGAGCTGGATGACGAGCTGCTCGATCGCGGCCGGATAGCCGACTTTCAGGATGCGCCGGCCGAGGTCGATGCGCGGCCATAGCCGCTCCCATCGGAAGTTCAGCACCATCCCGGGCATCGCGAGCGCGCCGAAAAAGATTAGGCCGCCGACGATGTAGGCGATCAGGGTCGCGACCGCCGAGCCGTCAACGCCCATCGCGGGAAATCCGAGCTTGCCGAAAATCAGGACGTAGTTGAGGAAAATCGCAAGCACGTCCACGATACCGCCGATCCACAGCGGCGTTCGCGTATCGCCCGCGCCTCGAAGCGACGCCGCGCACATCAGGAAGACGCCCGTGAACGGCTCCGACACCATCACGATCTGCAGGTAGCGCGCGCCCATGTCCGCCATCGCGCCCTTGACCTGGAACAGCGTCATCGCGGGCCGCGCAAAGATTATCACCGGAACCGCGATCAGGGTCGAAACCAGAACGCCCCACACCACCGACTGCTTGAGCGCCTCTTCAGCGTTGTCGTGCTCGGCTGCTCCGATAAAACGCGCAACCAGCGCCACCGCGCCCGTTCCCACCGCCGCGATTCCCGCCCGCACCGCGCCGAGGATCTGCGTGGCAAGCCCGACCGCCCCGACCGCCTCCGCGCCGAGCCGCCCAACCATCAGCATCGCGGCCAGCCCGAGGATTGAATCGAGAGCGAAGGACAGGATTACCGGCCAGGCGAGCGCCCACACTTCCAGGCGCATCCGCTCGATCGGCGGCAGCACCATCGAGCCCTGTGCCTGTTCGGCGAACTCGGCAAGCGGCTCAAAAAGCTCGGACATCGGTTATGGCAGTTAGGCCAGTACGACGGGTCGCAGTCAAGCGGACGGCGGGAAGACCATGCCGTGGCCTGCCTTGGACGCTGCGCCCCGGCAAGGCCCTGCCCGAGCGCGCTCATTTCCGGTATATACCGGCGGGTGAGGTTCGACGGTTGATGCAGGGCGGGGTTCACGAAAAGGGGTCTTCGCATTCCATCGGCGGCCGGCTGCTTCCCTCGATTCTGTTCGCGGCCACGGTGGTCGGAGCGGCGGCAGCCTACCTGCTGCGAATCGGGGACGGCTCGCTTGCCGCCAACGAGAGTTACAGCGCGTGGGCCGCCGCGATGCCCGGGATAGGCTCGATCCTGGCAATCCCGACCCGCGTCGATCCCGGACGCGAGATCGTCTTTTATATCGCGCTGCACTATTACTCGCTGCTGTTCGGGCTTGAGCCGGCCGCGATCCGCGCGCTTTCCACGATATTCGCGCTCATATCGATCGGCCTTGTGTTCGCGCTCGCGCGCGAACTGTTCGACGAGCAATACGCGCTTGGCGCCGCGGCGTTGTGGGCCTTCAATCCGATCGCCTACATCATGGCGCAACGGGCGCGAACCTATACGCTGTTCGCCGCGGTCGCGCTCGCGCAGTTCCTGATGCTGTGGCGGGTGCGAAGGAAAGCCACGGGCGCGGCGGTTGCCGGATGCGGCCTGCTGGGCGGGCTGATGCTGTACACGCATCTGGCCGGTGTGGTGATCATCGCGACCGAGCTTGGGATGCTCGCGCGCGACTTCCTGCGTGGCAGGCGTAACGCCGGTCCGTGGGTCGCCATCGGAATCGCGCTCGTATTGTTCGCGCCGTTTCTACCCGTGTTTCTCTCGCTCAGCCACACGCTGGTTTACGGCCATTGGCTCGATTGGATCGGCACGCCGGTTCATTACTCGGTTGCGGCCAAGGCAATCGCGCTTGCGCTTGGGACGGGACTGGGCCTGTGGTTCCTGCTCGGGCCGAACCGCGAGAGCGACGCTCTGGAGCCGCTGCGCTGGAGTGCGGCGCTTGCGATTCTTCCCTTTGCCGCCTTTTACGTCGGCTCGATCGTGCTACGGCCGCTGATCAGCCCGCGTTACCTGACGCCGTGCTTCGCGATGCTGGGGATTGCGATTCCCGCCGCGCTCGGACGGATAAACCTGAGACTTCGCAACTTGGCCGTGGCCGGGTTGGTTACGGCGCTCGTGGCGCTGGTCCCATTCGAAACGTCGAGGAGCCAGGGCTGGGCTAAAGTCGCCGCGACAGTGGCCGAGGCGCATCGGGATTCGCAGCCGATATTTTTCGAGGCCGGCTTCATCTCGCCCGACTCGATTCCCAACAACGGCTTTCCGCAGGGCTATTACACGGTTCCGTTCAACTATTATTTCCACGGTCCGAATCCGCGGCTTCTCGTGTCTGCCTGCGACGCGGCGGCCGCGCGCGTCAAAATCGCGCGCGAGGTCGCGGCGGCCGGCGGCGGATGGCTGGTTTCGTGGAAAACCCCGCGATTTGCCCGCGAGGAACTGCCGGATTCCGGAAGTTTTCGTTCGGAAATCCTTGTGCGCGGCTCTTTCCTCACGCTCTATCGCATAACCCCCAGATCCTCGGCGCGCTGAATGCGTTCGCGCTCGGCCCCACTTTACGCCGACCGGCGCGTCGTGGCTCAATCTGGTCGAACGCTGATTCGGCTTGATTATCGGCCGGGCGATAGGCCGCGGCGCTTCGACGGCGCCGCCGCCTGGATCGCGCCATCAAGCCTCGCCCAACTAAGCGAGCACGCCAAGCCATTGCGCCGGAGCAAATCCGGACGACCTCAAACGCTCTCTCCGACATCACGCGATTGATGAAACGTAACACTAGCGATGAAGCGTACGCATGATTTGAATCATCGCCGGCCCGACGATCACGGCCATCATCGCAGGCAGCACGAAGAAGACCAGCGGGAACAGGATCTTGACCGTGGTCTTCTGCGCCGCTTCCTCGGCGCGAAGCCGCCGCGTGTTGCGAAGACCGTCGGAAATGGAGCGCAACGCGGGGCCCATCTGCGCGCCCAGTTGCTCGCTCTGGATCATGGTTGCGGCGAGCGGCTTGACGTCCTCGACGGCGACCCGATCGGCGAGCCCGCGCAGCGCCTGGCCGAGGCTCGAACCCGCCGACAACTCCGCCGACACCATCGCGAGCTCCCGGCCGATCTCCTGGCCCTGGCGCTCGGTCTCGGACGCGACGACTTTTATTGCTTCATTGATCCCGAGGCCGGCCTCGACGCACACCACCAGCAGGTCGAGAACGTCGGAAAGTTGGCTCGCGATCTCCTGCTGGCGATGCTGTGCGCGGCGAGAGACGATGAAATACGGGAGCCATGCGCCGATTCCCGCGCCGCTGAACATCATGAGCACCGGCCTGAAGCCGCTTGCGCGGACCGCAATCGCAAGCAGCACTGCGGCAAGTGTGCCTCCGACCGCGCACATGACGCGGACTACCTGAAAGGTGCGCGGCGCGCTCGAACTCAGATAGCCGGCCCGGATCAGGATGCTCGAGAGCTTGCGCCCTTCAGGCGTGTCAAGTTTAGGCGCGGGCAAGCGCTCAATCGCCCAAAGAAACATCGCCCGCGCGACGCCTTCCTCCTCGGCCTGGCGCGGCAACAAACCGCCGTAGATTACTTTCATCCTGAGCCCAAGACTGTCGAAGCGTTCCTCCAGGTTGCGATAGCGGCTGAAGACGGCGGCCCATAGCGCGATGCCGGAGATCGCAAGGAGCAGGAAAATCGTGAGGCTTATGAAGAACTCCGACATCTCAGAACTTCACCTTCAGGAGCTTGCGGATCGTCAGAAAGGCGAGCACGTCGAGCACCGCGGCGACTTTGAGAATCCTGATTCCCGCGGGATCGTGAAACAGCACGCGCGTATATGACGGCTGTATCACGCTGAACGCGCCCAGGATTATGACCGGCAGCAGTCCCACCACCCATCCGCTCATCCGCGACTGCGCGGTCAGCGCCTTGACCTGGTCCTGAACCCGCTGGCGGGTACGCACGATTTCCGCAAGACGGCTGATTATCTGGGCAAGGCTGCTGCCGACCTCTGACTGAACCCGCACCGCGACCACGAACAGGCGGAGATCCTCGACCGGGACGCGCTTGAGCATCTCCTCGAGCGCGCGCGGAAGCGGAAGGCCAAGGCGCGACTGCTCGATAACCGAGCGCAGTTCCGTGGACATCGGATCCTGAAACTCCGAAACGACCACCTGCAGCCCGCGCAGCAGCGAGTGCCCCGCTTCGAGCGACGAACGGATCAGGTCGAGCGCGAAAGGCAACTGCAGGGTGAAACGCCTCAGCCTTCGCCTGCGCCGCACCCGCACGTATCCGACGGGCGCCATCGCGAGCCCGCATCCGGTCGCCGTTGCGAGCATCGGATCCTTCCATGTAGCCGTGCCGACAACGACTCCGGCGCCGAACAACACCAGCATCAGGAGCACCACGTCGCTCACGCGCATGTAGATCCCGGCTTGCCACAGATGCTCTTCGAGGCGACGGGTCAGGTCGAGCCGATAGAGCAGCGAGATGAGCGCGCCTTTCCTGCGCTTTGGGGATCGCGCCTTCAGGATTTCGGGCTCGGCCGGCGGGGCCGGGCGCGCGATTCGCGCCATCAACCGCTGTTCGGCGGTACCGGCCGCGCCGGGGCGAAAGGCGAAATATGCGCCAACCGCGATCACCGACGCGAAAATGAGCCCTGCCACCAGGTAAGGCATCGAGTTAACCGGCCGCGCCCGCGCGCACCAGCCTCTTGTCGGGCCTGAAGCCGGCGGCCTCGAGCATCCGCGAATAGGCGGAGCGGATTTCGGTCGAAGAAAAATGCCCGATGACCTCACCGTTGGGACCCGTGTCGGTGCGCGTGAACTCGAACAGGTCCTGCATCATGATCATGTCGCCTTCCATCCCGGTAACCTCGGAAATCTTCATCACCTTGCGCGTGCCGTCGGAAAGCCGCGAGACGTGCACGATCATGTTCACCGCCGAGGCTATCTGCTGGCGCATCGCGCGCTGCGGGATCGTGAAGCCCGAAAGAAGCATCATCATTTCGAGCCTGCCCAGGCACTCGCGCGCGCTGTTGGCATGGATCGTCGCGATCGAGCCGTCATGCCCGGTCGACATCGCCTGCAGCATGTCGAACACTTCGGCGCCGCGCACCTCGCCGACGATGATCCGATCGGGCCGCATCCGAAGGCAGTTCCTGACCAGATCGCGCTGGGTGACTTCGCCCTTGCCTTCGAGGTTGGGCGGGCGCGTCTCGAGCCGCACCACGTGCGGCTGCTGGAGCGAGAGTTCGGCCGAGTCCTCGATCGTGACGATTCGTTCGTTCTCGGGAACGAACGCCGACAGGCAGTTGAGCATCGTGGTCTTGCCCGAACCGGTGCCGCCGCACACCAGGATGTTGAGCCGCGCGCGGACCACCGCGAGCAAAAACTCGACCATCTCCCAGGTAAGGGTGCCCTTTTCGACCAGCCCCGCTATCTCATAGCGATGCTGCCCGAAGCGGCGGATGGAAAGCGCGGGGCCGTCAAGCGCGAGCGGCGGAATGATCGCGTTGATACGCGAGCCGTCGGGCAGCCGCGCGTCGACCATCGGCGACGCCTCGTCGACCCGCCTGCCGACCCGCGAGACGATCCGGTCGATGATCAGCATCAGGTGCTGGTCGTCCTGGAAGCGCACGTCCGTCAGCTCGAGCTTGCCCTTGCGTTCGACGTAAACCTGACGCGCGCCGTTGACGAGAATGTCGGTGATCGAATCGTCGCGCAACAGCGGTTCGAGCGGTCCGAGGCCGAGCAGCTCGTTCTTGATTTCCTCGACCAGGCGCGTGCGGTCCGCGTCGGTCAGGAGATGCCCCTCTTCGTTGAGAATCTCGGCAATGGCCGTCGTAACCTTGCCGGAGAGCGTTGCCGGGTCGAGCGTGTCGAGCTTGGAAACGTCGATAGTGTCGAACAGGCGGTTATGCACCTGCATCTTGAGCCGGCGTGATTTTTCGCCACTGCCGTCGTCGCGATTGCGCGCGTTGGCACCGACAAACGCGTTGCTCGTTTGGAGCCCCGGGCGATTTTGATCCGAAACGTCGCTTTTCAGTTTCTTCGCAAGACCCATCGCATCCGCCTCACGAACGGCCGCCGAACGTCGAAAACAGCCGCGCCATGAAACCTCCCGGGGCCGCCTTGCCCGCGTCGGGCGTGGGACTTATCCGCCGCGCCAGCGCTTCGTAACTCCTGGCGAGCGCCGACGTTCCGGCCAGTTCGAACAGGTCGCGCCCTTCCAGTTCGACGCGCTCCATCAGGCGGTCGTCACGCGGCAGGGCCGCAAAAAGTTCCCGGCCGAGCGTCTCTTCCAGGCGCTTCTCGTCGATCGCATGGCCTGACACGCAACGGTTCACGACGAAACGCGGCTCGAGCGGACTCAGGCTGAGCCGTTCGAACACGTCAAGAAATCGCCACGCGGCGCGCACCGCCGTGACCGACTGACCCAGCACATAAAAAAGATGCTCGGAGCGCTCCCACGCGGCGACCGTGCTCTCGCTGATGTGATCGCCGCAGTCCACGATCACGAAATCGAACATCTCGCGCATCAGGTCGAGCGTGGCTCCGACCGTCGCCTCCGAAACGGCTTCGCTTTCTTCGAGCCTTTTCGGCGCGGCCAGGACGTAAAGACCCGAAGGATGCTTGGTCAGAACGGATTCGAGCTGCAGCGAGTCGAACTTGCGGTCCGCGCGCGTCAGCGGCAGTATCGACCCCTCCGGCTCCACGTTGAGCATCACCGCGAGCGCCCCGGCCTGCAGGTCGAGGTCAACCAGCGCCACCCGTTTGTCGAGCGAGCGGCGAAACGTCAGACCCAGATTGACGCACAGGCTCGTAACGCCGCATCCGCCCGACAGGCTCACCGCCGAGATGATCGTTCCGCCTTGCGCGCGTTCGGCGCGCCATCGCGCCTCGCTTATCTTGAGAAGCGCGCCGGTCAGTTCGCCCCCATCGAGCGGCCTGAAGAGAAGCTCATCCGCGCCGGCGCGTATCACCCTCTTCATCAGGCCCGCCGAGCGCTCCTGGAGCACCGCGAATACGACCGGACGCGGCGATTGCGCGGCCTGGCGGCGCAGATATTCGAGCGAGGCCGCCTCGTTGCCGTTGAATACGATGAGCGCCACGTCGGCCGGATTCGCCGGCGCGCCAGCCTCGGTTTGAGACGAGTCGCCATCGACCACTTCCAGCGGCGGTTCGGCAACGCCGGAAAGGGCGTTCTTTAGTTCGTTCCTGCACTCCGGCGAATCAGCAACGAGAGTCACGCGCAGGACTCTGCGCTTGTCCTGTTCCCTGCCTTCGATCACCTTCGCCGCGCCCTCCTTCGGCCTCGAACCGTTAGAACCTGGGCCGTCCGGGATCGGGCCGGCTGAGCCGGGTGGTCCTGATCTCGCTATAGGTGAGCGGTCCGCGGCTGCTCGGTTCGAACACTCCCGCGCCGGGCGGCAGGGGACGAACGATCTGC
>JAKAVC010000022.1 GCA_021817345.1 Deltaproteobacteria bacterium
ATGCCTTGCCATTATGCGGCTTCGTTCTGACGATTCCTGGGTCTCTGGCCGCAACCAGGCAAAATGAAGCGGAACGTGACGTGATGGCTGCGTTATAGAGTGCGCTTGAAGGAAATGCTCGCCAGCAGCAGCATCAGGACCGTGAAGACGGCCAGGAACGCGAGGTCATTTTGCACCGCGGCGAAATCCGCTCCTTTGAACAGGATCGACTTGAGCGCGCTCACCGCGTGAGTCTCGGGATTTATCCGGGCAAACCTTCTGAGCCACGAGGGAAAGCTGTCCACCGGATAGATCGCGCCGCTTGGAAAGAACAGGATCACGTTCAAAAATCCGGCGAAGGTGCCGACGAGCCGCGGATGGCCCGCGCGGCCGAGCAGCGCGAAGGTCATCGCCAGGATTCCGGTCGCCCCAATCACGATTATCCCGATCAGCATCGCGAGCGCCGGAAGTCCGCCTTGTATCGTGCTGCGAGTGACCAGGAGTCCCGTGAAGAGCACGATGATCGCCGCGACGCTGGTCAACGTGACCCCGCTGGCGAGGATTCCCCCCGCGATTTCCCATCGCGAGAGCGGCGTGACCAGGTAACCCTCGGTTACGCCCATGAACTTGTCCATCACCCAGTTGAACACGCCCGACATCAGCGAACCCATGAACAGCGACATCACGATTACGCCCGGGATAAGCGAACGGTCGTAGTCAACGGTGGTGAAAAGATTGCTCGGGCGCAGGACGATCTCCTCGAGCTTGGGCTCGCGCGCGGTCACGAACCTGGTTCTCAGCGTGCCGGTCGCGCTCTGAAGCGCGCCCTCGATAGTGCTGGCGCTTATCTGATCGACGTTGTCCAGGAAAAGGCCCATCTCGGCGAGCAGGCCATGCGCGATGTTTCTGCTGAAGTTCGGTGGAATTATGAGCGCGGCCTTGTATTGCCCGTTGCGCACCGCGCGCATCGCGGCTCCCGGATTGTCCATGTACGTGATCTCTATCGTCTTAGGCCCGGCCTGAAGCGCCTGCAAACGCTCCATCATCCGGATCGCGTAAACGCCGCGATCCTGCACCACCACCGCGAGCGGCAGATGCTTGAGCGTGCCCTGGAACGAGTTGCCGATTATTACCAAGTAAACGATCGGCATCAGGACGGTCGAGAGCAGGGTAAGAGGATTGCGCCCGAGCTTGAGCAGGTCGCGCCGCATTATCGCCCATAGTCTCATCCGAGCGTCCCTCGCATCCGCTACCTCTGCTGCGGCATCCCGGCGCCGACCAGGAAGCTAACCTTGCGCGCCGGCTCGTCGCGCAGCGAGCGCCCGGTGAACTCGATGAACACGTCTTCCAGCGAGATGCGTTGCAGGTTGATCGATTTGACGTGGCCGTGGATCGCCTCGACATCGCTGATGATTCGCGGGATCAGATGCGCGCCGTCGTCGGCCCTGACGGTGAGCCTGCCATTTTCGCCCTCGCGCTTGGCGTCGTGAAGGCCGGGCGCCGCGCCGAGCGTCGCCATGATGCGCTCGATATCGCCTTCGACCTCGAGTTCGATCCGGTCGGAGCCCTTGACCAGCGACTTTAGTTCCGAGGGGGTGCCGAGCGCGATTATTTTGCCCCGATCGACGATCGCTATACGGTCGCAAAGCATCTCGGCTTCGTCCATGTAATGGGTGGTCAGGGAGATGGTGATTTCACTTTCCTTGCGGAGCTGTTCGAGCAGGTCCCAGACCGCGCGCCGGCTCTGCGGATCGAGCCCGATTGTCGGCTCGTCGAGGAACAGGACTTCGGGCGAATGGACCAGTCCGCGCGCAATTTCGAGGCGCCGGCGCATTCCGCCGGAGTAGGTCGCGACGAGATCGTGGCCGCGTTCGGAAAGCCCCACCATCTTGAGCAGGCGCTCGATGCGCCGATGGCGTTCGCGGCGGCGGATTCCGTAGAACTCGCCGTAGATATCGACGTTCTCCCATCCCGTAAGATCAAGGTCCGAGGTCATCGCCTGCGGAATCACGCCGATCAATTGCCGCACGCGCCTGGGATGGCGCGCGACGTCGTGGCCGGCCACGATCGCATTGCCCGCGGTCGGCGGCAGAAGCGTCGTCAGCATCCTGACCAGCGTGGTCTTGCCCGCGCCGTTGGGGCCGAGCAGGCCGAAGACCTCGCCGCGGCGGACTTCGAGATTCACGCCGTCAACGGCGGTGAAGCTACCGAACCGCTTGACCAGGTCCTGTGTCAGTATTGCTGCTGAGCCTGGTTGCATTTCGGCGTTCGAACGACACTTCGGCCGTCATCCCTGGCTTGAACTCGCGCGTGTCCTGAAGTACCCGGACCTTGACGTAAAAGGTGCGGATATCCTGTCGGCCGCGGCGCACGTCGGTCTCGGTGGCGAACTGGCCCTCCTGGCCTATCGCCATCACGCGCCCGGTGGTCATGATCGGAGGATTCGTGGTCAGGCTTATCTCGGCCGGCTTGCCGACGTAAATCGAGCCGAGGTCGGTTTCCTGCAGATCGACACGCGCCCAGATCGTCGAAAGGTCATCGACTGTGAGAATCGGGGTGCCTGGCGTAACCCATTCGCCGACTTCGAGCGCCTTGCTCACCACTACGCCGGAAATCGGCGAGCGGATCGCGGTGTCCTTCAGGCGATCGCGATAATAATCGACGTTGGCCTTGGCGTTTGCGACCGCGGCGAGCGCCTGCTCGTAGGCGCTCTGCGAGTCGTCGCGGGTCTTGGTCGAGATGACGTGATGGGCGTAGAGCTTAAGGTCGCGCTCAAGGGTAAGATGAGCGTCGCTCAGATCCGCGCGCGCCTTCATAAGATCGGCCTCGGCGGCGCGGAGCTGGTTCTCCAGATCTTCGTCCTCGATCCTGCATACTATCTCGCCGCGTTCGACGCGGTCGCCCTCGACCAGTTCGAGCGAGGCGATACGGCCTTCGATACGGCTGGTGATATTCACCTCGGGAGCTTCGATAATGCCGACGACATCGATCCTGTTCTGGTCCGGTGCCGGCCAGAGATATTTGCTGCCAAAGCGATATACGCCGAAGACGATCGCGGCCATCGCGGCAAGCGTGATTGTCCGTCGAAGGATATTGCTCACGATCGCGCCTCCATGGGGCGCCCGATTCCGCCGTGCGCGCTCAGTCCTCTCAGAACGAATTCGCCGAAGTCCCGGCTGAGCGCGCTGACCGGCCGGTCCGAGCCGTAATACAGGAGAACCGACCTCATTCCGCCGAGGATCGCCAAGGTCGCCATCCGCGAGTCGGTGGGAGCAAACACGCCCTGTCCGACCCCTTCATCGATCAGCGCGGAGAAAAACGCGTAACCGCGCTCGCGCCACCCCTCGATCAACCGGTTTCGCGCGGCGGCTATCCGCGGCTCCTCGGTCGCGATCAGCCGGAGAAAATCGCGCTGCTCGCCATAGAACCGAATGCTCACGTCAATGGCGCGGCGAAGCCGTTCGGCGACGTCGGCGCCCGGATCGACGCTCGACTGATAGCGCATCGCGATACTCTCCAGGCCGTCGGTCAGAATCCCGAGGTAAAGTGCCTCCTTGGACGAAAAGTAGAGATAGAGCGTGCCTTTGGCCACCCCGGCGTCCTGCGCGACGCGGTCCATCGTGACCGCCTGGTACGGCTGGCGGGCGAAGAGCTTGAGCGCCGCGGCGAGGATTCGGCGCCGCTTGCTGTCGTGGTTGTTTGCGGAATTGTGCGCGGACTCGACGCTCGAAGAGCGTTGCGGATGGCCGGATACGGGCCGGGTCCGATTTGAAGCCGCGCGTTTCATAAACTGACCAGTCAGTCATAAATTATTGGAAAACGCCGTCGATGAGTCAACTGGTCTACGCGCCGACAAGATTCACTACAATTTGTGGAATTAGCGGGCCGGCCGAGAGCCTGATGGACTTTGGATCGGGAAAATGGTTCAAGATTAGGGCGCGCGCCCGTAGCTCAACTGGACAGAGCATCGGACTTCGGATCCGAGGGTTGGGGGTTCGACTCCCTTCGGGCGCGCCATAAAGTTCCCGAAATTATTGAAGTTTTTCGACAGCTCGATTCGGCTGCGGATTCCCACCCCCATTAGTCCCCCAAAAGCTCCACAGAACTTGGCCGCCGGCGCGAGGCGACAACCGTCCGGCTCGACGAGGATATCTGGACCCCCTCGATCAGGTGTACGCCGGCGTTCGGGGTGGACACGCAGCGAGGTTTTGGCGCTGCTTCGGTTCGAGAGGCAGCGCCGACGGGTGATGCGTTTGCCTTTGCGGGACCCTGTGGACGGGGAATTCGGTCTCGGGAGACCGACAGCCGCTGACAGCCTGATTATGCCATCTTTGGCTCTCGAAAGCACTGAAGAATCGTTATCATCCTGCGGCAGAAAAATGGCGATGGCTTTGCGGAACAAAGCCGCGTTCAGGCGAAGCTTCGGCTCTTAATTCCAGGCGACCCTTCATCGGTAGCCGGCAGCCACTTAGCCGGATGCAGCGGGTGCTCAGCAATGCTCCGACGGGAGGTGGAGAACCTTGCGACAGGAGACGGAGAGTGGTGAGCCGTGGCCACGGGTTTCGTTGAACCGCGGCTTTGTTGGACGTGAGCACGAGCTCTCTGAATTGCTGGACGCGTTAAGCCAGACCCTTGCCGGCAACGGAAAGTCATACGTTGTGATGGGCGAACCCGGAGTCGGCAAAAGCTGGCTGTTGAAAGAGTTCGCCTCGCTGGCGCACGGGCGCGGCGCTCGGGTACTTTGGACCTCGGCGTTGCGCGAGCCGGATGCTGTCGCCTCGCGTTACTGGCTCTGGGAGAGACTCCTGAGCGAGGCGGCGGGTGCGGAGGCGGTCGGCAACGACCCGGATGCCGAGGCTGCCGAGATTGCGGCGGTAAAGATCGACGGCGCCCAAGCGTATGAACTCCCTGCCCGCGCCGTCAACGGCTCGCACCTCTTCAGCGACCCGCAAGCATCAAATCCTGGAATATTCGAAATCACACTCGAACGTCTGGCTGCGGTCGCACGGCGCCAGCCGCTGGTGATCGTGCTCGACGACCTCGGTGCGGCTGACCACCTCTCGTTGCTCGCGCTGGAGTTCATCATTCCCCATTTGCCCCGGATTCCGATCATGGTCACGGCAGCCTGCCGCGAGGCCGAGATAAGGCGGGGGGCGGGGGCCGCGTGCAGCCGCGCTTTGCGTGGCAGCAGGATGCTCCCTTTGCGCGCCCTTTCTATGGCCGAGTTGGCTTGCATGATCGAGGAGCGGACCGGCCGTACGCCGCTTGGCGCGGACGTCGAGCGTGTAATGAAACTGACGCTTGGCAACCCGCTGTTCGTGGAGCTTCTGCTTCGCTGCAGGGGTCTGCCGGACGGGGACGAAATCCGCAATCCATTGCCGCCCGTGATCGCTGCTGCCGCCGAGGAGCATCTTCTGACGCTTTCCGAATCGACACGTGAGATTCTCGCAGTTGCGTCGGTGCTCGGGAGGAATTTCGAGGTGCCGGTGCTGAGGGCGCTCGCCGACTGCGCCCCCGCCGCTCTACTCGACGGGCTGACCGAGGCGGAGACGGCGGGTGTGCTTCAGACTCAGGACGGAGCGCCGGCCTGTTACCGATTCAGACATCCGCTGGTTTGGCGGGCGCTCTATGATTCGCTTCCGGGGTCCAGGCGACGACGGCTGCATCACGAGGCTGCGCGCTTCATCGAGCAGAACTTCGTCCGTGGCCGAGACCGGCTCGAGGTGCTCGCGCGTCATTTTTACGAGGGGATCCCGATTGGTGACGCAAGGAAGGCCGCTGACTACTGCCGCGATGCCGGTGACGTGGCCATGAAGGACCTCCGCTTCAGAGCGGCGGCTCGGTTCTACACCATGGCGGTTTCGGCTGCCAGCCTGGACGCCCCCGACGAGCTCCGGCGATGCGAGCTGCTTGTCAAGGCCGCAGAGGCGCTCAGTGCCGCCGGCAACCTGGCGAAGTCCGTGAAGTTCTTCGAGCAGGCCAGCGAACTAGCCGAGGCGCATGGCGATTGTGCGCGCTTCGCCCAGGCTGCGCTGGGGTGCGCGGGAGGCTCGATCTTCACCCCCTCGCGGCCGGACGGCGAGACGGTTGCGCTGCTGACGCGCGCACTTGGCGCGGTTAGGGACGGATATGCAGCGTTAAGGGTGAGACTTCTGCTCCGACTTGCGGTCGAGTTCGGCTGGCATGATGGCGCGCTGGCGCGGCGGCGCGACTTAGAGTGCGAGGCCGAGCAAATCGTAACGAGCTCAAGAGATCCCGAGGCGGAATTCGCTTTCCTGGTCTACCGCCATCTGTTTGTGCTTTGCGCGCCCGAGAGTGCCTGCGAGCAACTGGCAAACACCACAGAAATGATTCGCGTTGCTCTGTCGAGCGGGCGGGCCGAGGACTGCATCGCGGCCCTGGTATGCGCATACGGATCCATCCTGCGCAAGGGCGACATTTCGCTCCCGCTTCCCGAAATGGCGCTTGCGCCCGCACGCGACTCGGTTCCCGGGGACCGCGTGCTTCGGGTGGGTTATCGCTACTACACGACTATCCGTTCGTTGCTTGAGGGAAGATTCGAGGAAGCTGCCAGGCTGGTGTGCACGCTCGGCGTTTTGAGGGACGTCAACGCGCTATGGCCTTCCCTTGTCTTTGCGCTTCGGGAATTGGGACGACTTGAAGAGCTCGAGCCTGTTGCCGAGCAAGCGGTTGAGCGGTGTCCCGGAGTTCCCGTGCTTCGGGCGCTTGCAATGAACATTCACTGGGGGCTCGGAAAACAGGACCTGGCGCGGAACGAGTTCGAACGGCTTGCGGCGGCCGACTTTCGAGACGTGCCGCGGGACCTCGGCTTTCTCGTATGCCTTTCGGCGCTATCCGCGGCGTGCGCTGAGCTTAAGGATCGGCGGCGCGCGGTGTTGCTCTACAGGATGCTCGAACCGTACCGTTCGATGAACGCGGCGTGCGGTCCCCTGATCTTCTTCGGCCCGGTTTCCTTTTATCTGGGCGTGCTTTCCGACGTCATGGGCAATCCCGAGCAGGCGCAGGTCCACTTCGAAACGGCCCTGGCCTCATGCCGCAGGCTCAAAGCCCGGGCGTGGGAAGCCTACGTCTTGCACGCGTGGGCTCGAATGCTCGATGGGTGCGACGATCCGGCCAGCCGCGAGAAGGCACGTTCGCTCGCCGGTAGTGCCCTTGTCATTGCCCAGGAGATGCGGATGTCCGACCTCCTTCGGCGCCTGACGGACCCGCGGGGAGCGGCGGCCAGAACGCTGCCAGGTCCCAATTACGAGTTGCGCGTGGCGAAATCACATCCGGAGCGCGCCGGCTCCGAGAACACTGTTGTCTCATGCACGAACGGCGCTCCCAAGTGCAGCAAGGATTTGACTTCGGATGCAACCGCTGGCGATACGTGGCGAGCCGCGACGGGCGATTTCGAATCGGCTTTGGTGGCCGAGTGGGTGTTTGCAAGGGAAGGGGACTACTGGACCTTGTCGTTCAAGGGCAAGGTAATCCGACTCAAGCATACCCGGGGCGTCGCCTACCTGGCTTCGCTGCTCGAGTTTCCGGGGAGGGAATTTTGCGCCGTCGATCTGGTCGCCGGCGCCGAAGGTGCCAACCTCGCCGAAGCGATGGGAAGCGCGGTGTCGTTCGGGAGCGAGGGGCTGCAAGTTGGACCGGCGGGGCGGGAGCGCCGGGCGCAGATCCTGGATGCGCGTGCGAGAGCAGCTTACAGCAGCCGGCTTCAGGAACTCCGCGGTGAACTGGATGAGGCAAGATCGTTCAACGACGCGGAACGGGCCTCGAAGATTGAACGGGAGATTTCGTTCATCACCAGCGAGATCGTGCGTGCAGCCGGATTTGGCGGCGCAGGCGCACGAGTCTTCGGCTCGGCCAATGAACGCGCCCGGATCAACGTCACTAACGCGATCCGGTCCGTCCTCCAGAAGCTCCGCCAGCAACACCCCGAACTGAGGCGGTATCTGGCGACCACCGTGAGAACCGGCACTCTATGCTCGTTTCAGCCCGACCCGCGCTTTCCCGGGGTTTGGCGGGTGTCGAAGAGGAGTTAACTTTCATTACCCTGTTAGCGTCTGAACGTCGGCGTTGATGACGCGCGGCGCGACGTTTCGAATCTTGCACCGAGATCCGCTCGGTCGGTTCCAGCGTCGTGTTTCTGAATCAAGCTTATAGATTGTTCATCCAGGCGGGGTTGCGGTAAAGCGATGCTGGGCGGAAGTGAACAACGCCGATGGGGTCGGGCTGGAAGCATAACTGCGGGCGCAGGGCTTGCCTCAGGACTCCGTTGACACAATCCCGACCTGAACCACAAGTTTGGTCCGGGCGGATAGTGCGGAACCTCAGTTAGGTGCATTCCTTCATATAAGCTTTTCGGCCCCCATCCTCTACCGGTTACGAGGCTGGGGGCCGAAAAGCTTGCGGGTTCTCGATTCGCGTCTGCGAGCGGCCGCGAAGCGCGCCGGACGCCGTGTCTTAATGTGAAAAGCTCTACATCTGGCTTCCGTCCGCCGCTACGGTCTGCAAAACGCTATCGGGTTCGCGCTGAACCTCGTCCAGGCCGATTCGAAACACGCGCACTGAAATCCCTGCCAAGGCGCATCTCTGCACGACTCGCTTGAGGCGCTCTTTGGGAATTTTGCAAGTTGCAACCACCAGCGCATCTAACCTGCGCTCATTAACAAGGCTCCCCAGATCCTCGGGACCGTGGACTCGAATACCATGGATTATTTGACCTCTTTTGCGTGGGTCGTCGTCAAGAAACGCCATGGGTTTCATCCCCAATGAAGGGTTGCCCCACAGCTCACGGAGTGCGGCGATACCACCCTTGCCCGCGCCATAGATCAGTGTGCGCTGCGTCCCTGATCGGTTCGCGTTGAACAGATAATCCAAGTACGTGAAGGACAGGCGCGACCCCAGGACCAGCGTCCCGAGCAGATAGCCATCCAGCACCAGCACGCTCAGCGCAGGGCGCTCCCAATGATGCGCGAGCGTGAGCGCGAACGCGCCGACGACGATCGCCAATGCGACTGCGCGGGCAATCGCGAGCAAATCCGCTATGCCCACATAACGATACGAGTGACGGTAGAGGCCGGACAGCGTGAAGACAACGATCTGCGCTGTCGCGAGCGGCGGCAGAGTGCTAAGCAGCGGCAACATCGCTTCGCGGGACGGGCGAGCACCCGAACAGATCAGCCAGGCGCCGAGATAACTGGTTATTGTAAATATCAAGTCAAAAAGCACTATGATGAATCTCGCATTCATCATCGGAAGATCGAACAACGGAAGAAACAGGCCGTTATTCAGGAGCTGCAATTCGCGGTAACCAAGTCGTCTTGCCGCGACCGCGACGACGGCGAACGCCAGCAGCAGCAGGCCAAGATTAGTCACACGATAAGCGACGATCAGGAACGCGCAAGCACATAACGCCGCGCACACACCGTATAAAGCAAAGACAACATTGCGGTAGCTAACTCCCATCGCCATCAGACGATGATGGATGTGCTCGCGATCCGCGGTGAAAAGCGTCGGTCCGCCGAAGAAGGAGAATTCGTACCGCTGCGTGCTTGCGTCGAGCCGCACTACCCGGATCGCGCGCAAGGTCCGCCGAAGGGTGGTGAGGACTACCTCGGCCAACGGCAGCCCCAGCGACAGAAGCGGGAAAAGAATAGACGCTCCCTCGGCCGCCTTGTTCGAGCTCTGAACCGCGGTGACAGCTAGCAGGAAGCCGAGGAGCAGGCTTCCCGAATCGCCGAGGAAGATTCTGGCCGGGTGGAAGTTGTAGAAGAGAAAACCCAGCAGCGCGCCGCACAGGGCGGCAAGAATAGCGGCGGCGGTCAAGCTGGCGAGAAACAGCGAAATGGAGAAAAGGCTTGCGCTGATTATCAAGCCCAGCCCGGCCGCCAGGCCGTCGAGACCGTCGACCATGTTGATCGCATTCGTTACCGCGACAATCCAAAGAACCGTCGCTGCTCCACTGAGCCACCCGATTTCGATACCGAAGAACGAACGGATCCTATATCCGGCCAGAACGACCAGCCCGGCGGCTCCGATTTGCACGAGCAATTTCGCCGTCGCTCTTACCGAGCACACATCGTCGATCACTCCAACTATTGTGACGCCGCTCACTGCAACGCCCAACGGTACTAAATGCCAGGCATTCCTCGCCACAACGTGGCGAATAAAGGGGTCGAGCGTCCATGCCAGGCCGAGGCTCAGCAACATGGCGAGCAAAACCGCTATGCCGCCGAGTCTTGGAGTGGGGACGGTGTGAATCCGGCGGCCCTGGGGAATATCAATTGCCCCTATACGAACGGCGAACGCCCGCGCAACTGGAGTGAGCACGAACGACAGAATAGCCGCAGAAATAAATATGACGGTGCCGCTAATCAATCGTGATTACTGGCTGGTCGCGCAGGGACTTTGCTCCCTACGGACCGAATCGGCCGCAGTCGGAGACGATCGCTCCCGCGCCTACTCAATGGCTGTATTGGCGAAGCCCGCGGATTCCATCAACGCTCGCACAAGAAACCGCGGACCGTCGATCAGGTCACGCCGCCAAAGTTTCCTTGGCTCCATCGCCAGACGCCAGGACCATTCGAAGCCCAGCCGCCCGAGCCATTGCGGCGCGCGCCGGACCCTCCCGCTGACGAAGCCGAATGCGGCTCCCACCGCGGCCGCGACCGGAACCCGCAAGCGCTCGCGATGCTGATGGATCCACCACTCCTGTTTGGGCAGCCCCAGCGCGACCCATAGCACGTCGGGCCGCGCCTGGTTGATCATCTCGATTATTTCGAGATCGTCACGCTCGTTGCGCGGCCTGAACGGCGGCGAAAAGAGGCCCGCGATCCTGTGGCCGGGATAATCACTTTCCAGCCGGCATCTAAGCGCGGCAAGGGTATCCTCTGTATCGCCGAGGAAAAAACTGCGGTAACCGGCTCGATTGGCGCGCCGCAGAAACTCGATGAGCAAGTCGGGACCGGGCACCCGCTCCGGAAGCGGCTCGCCCCGCATCCTGGAGATCCACACCGGCGCGATACCGTCAGGGCAGAACAAATCCGCCGAATTCAGCACTTCCCTGAACGCCGGATCCTGATCCGCCTCCCACAACCCGTGAAAGCCGGTCGCCACCACGAACTTGCACCGTTCGCGCGTCCCCTCGCCTATCCATCGCTCGATCGTATCGACCGCCTGCGACAGCGCGACCCGGCTGACCCGGCATCCGAACATGCGCACGAACGGGATATTCGCGCTTGCACAATCACCCGCGTTTTCCATCGTTGCTCCCCCTTATGCTTCGCCACTGGCCGCGGAGAGCGCCGCGTCGCGCCTCCTGGCCGCCACCTGCGCCGCTATCCACCGGTAGGTAACCAACAGCCCCTCGTTCAGCGGCCGACTCGGCGCCCATCCGAGCCGCTCGCGAATCAGCCGGTTATCCGAGGTTCTTCCCCTGACCCCGAGCGGTCCCGGCACGTGTTTCAGCCGCAATCGCTTGCCCGCGATCTCCATCGTCATGCGCGCCAGCGCGTCGATCGTCACCATCTCTTCGGAGCCGATGTTCACCGGGCCGGTGAAATCCGATTCCATCAGCCGCCTGACTCCCTCGAGGCACTCGTCGATGTAGAGAAAGGAGCGCGTCTGGCGTCCGTCGCCCCAGATTTCGATTTCCGACCCGTCGGGCGCCTCGGCGACCTTGCGGCAGACTGCGGCCGGGGCTTTCTCGCGCCCGCCCTCCCAGGTTCCTTCGGGGCCGAAGATGTTGTGGAAGCGCGCGATCCGCACTTCGATTCCGCAGTTACGCCGATAGGCCAGGTACATCCGTTCGCTGAACAGCTTCTCCCATCCGTACTCGCTGTCAGGCGCGGCCGGATATGCGGAATCCTCGGCGCAATCGGGATTTTCAGGATCGTTCTGGTTGTACTCCGGATATATGCAGGCCGATGACGAGTAGAATATTCTTCGCACCCCGGCCTCGGCCGCGGCGTGCACCATGTTCAGGTTAACGAGCGCCGAGTTGTGCATGATCTCCGCGTCGTGCTGGCCGGTGAACACGAATCCCGCGCCGCCCATGTCAGCGGCGAGCTGATACGCGTCCTCGACGCCCGAGACCGCCGCACGGCAGACCGCCGGGTCGCGCAGGTCGGCCTTAAGGAACTCGTCGGCCTCGGTGGGCGCGAACTCGGGCATCTTGAGGTCCACGCCGCGCACCCAGAACCCTTCGCGCTTGAGCCGCCTGACCAGATGCGCTCCGATAAAGCCGCCCGCGCCGCACACCAGCGCCTTGCGCAACTGCTGCGCCATACTCACTCCTCCCGTTCTGGCTATGTGGATGAAAAAAGGACGGTTTGTTTCAGTAACTTGCGCCGGCCGCGCGCGGCAGCTCCGTCGGGCGCCACGGAGCCGTGGCC
>JAKAVC010000111.1 GCA_021817345.1 Deltaproteobacteria bacterium
AACGCGCTCGTTGGGACCGGGTCCCATTGTCCGGCGTGTTCGCGGAAGAGCGCCTGCGGCTCGGCTTCTTTCGGGTAAGGGTCGAGTTCCAGTTCGACCTCGGCCGACTCGTCGAGTCGTCCCGAGGAAAGCGCGCGTTCCAGCACCAGGTAGGAGGTCGCATCCGGCACCGTCACCATCGGGCCTCGGAACCGAAGCGCCAGGCGCCGCCCGCGCACCTCGAACACAAGCGGTCCGAGGCTTGCCCGGGCGCCTACGAGCCTCGTCCTTCCTTCGTTGGTGAAAAGCGCCACGCGCCCTTCGGGAAGCAGGAGCATAATCCGCGCGCCGACGCCTCCCGCTCCCAGATCGAAGCTCGCCATCGCGCCGACTCTCGCGTCCGGAGCGAAGCATTCGATTCCGACGCGGCCCGCCGGCGCGGCGGCGGGCGGACGCTTCGCGGGAAGCGCGGAGCGGATGTCGGGAGTCCGAATTATTCGCAGTTGCGCGGGCACC
Source organism: Deltaproteobacteria bacterium (assembly GCA_021817345.1). Classification (GTDB taxonomy): domain Bacteria; phylum Desulfobacterota; class Binatia; order Binatales; family Binataceae; genus DTIX01. The sequence continues at coordinate 496 of JAKAVC010000111.1, forward strand.
GGTGGGGAATCGCCGCGGCGCGTGTCGCCGAAGCACTCGACCATGGCCTCGATACATCGCTCGCGCGGTCCGCCCGGCATCCTGAGCGCCACCGAAAGTTCCAGTTGCACAGCTTCTATAGCGCCGCGCGCGGCTATTGCGGAAAGCTCGCGCAGGGCCGACACGCCGCTTTCGAGATGGCGATCGGTAAACGCCTGCAGCAGGTTCTGCGCGCCGCCGGCCGGATAGCGAAGGCCGAAGGTTGCGGGAATGTCCCGCGCGGCGAGCCGCCGGCCGAGATGCGCCAGGGGTCCGTTGATGAACTCGTCGCTGGCGGAGACTCGCGCGGAACCCACTGGCCGCAACTCGCCGCCGTGGCGCCTGACGCCGATTCCAACGTCGAGCCGCGGCGCAATCACGTTCCATCCGTGGATCAGCAGCACGACCGCGCGCCCGTGACGCTCGACGATGGCGCGCACGCGCCGCGCCATCAGTTCGAGGAACCAGGGCGCGTGCGCAAGGAGTTGCGACATCCGGTTGAGATCGACGCGGTTGCGGTCGAGCGCGGAATTGATGAGCGCGCTTGCGCCGATACCGCGGGCGAACTCGCGGGTGATTTCCGCGGTGTGAAGATCGTTGACCTTCGGGTTGACGAGCCGGCGCGCTTTCGGCTCGGCTCTGCCGCCGTGTGGCGCGACCAGCAGAATCGGCGCGCGCCCGTCGATTTCCTCGAGCCATGAGCGGTCGAGAATTACTCCGGTTCGCGCTTCGTCGTCGCTGCTCATATGCTCGGCGGCCCGTCTTGTCCGGCGCGTGCGACCGGGTTGCGCGCGTTCAGGAGAAGTGAGACCGCGAAATAGTAGGCCACGTATGAGAGCGACAGGTAAAGCAGAATCGGATGGAAAGACGGCAGTGCGAGCACCATCGGGATGGTGACCGCGCCCCAGAAAATTCCGTATGCGATCGTGAGCGGGCGAAGCGTTACCGTGCGGCTCGGATAGATGTATCTGATCGGCACGAAAACCATCACGGCCAGCGCGATGAGCACTGTGGCGTTCGCGGTTGGCCCGAGCCGTCCATAGTAGAGGTAAAAAACCGCGATATTCCAGTACGAGGGAAAGCCGGTGTAGTAATGGTCGGGCGTCTTCGCGGCGGTCTGCGAGAATTGATACGCGCTTGCTATCGCCACCAACGACACGACGCCGAGCCCCGCCCATCCCGCCGGTACCATCCCGGCGCGCATCACGAACACCATCGGCACGATCACGAAGGTCAGGTAATCGACGATATTGTCGAGCAGTGCGCCGTCAATCCCGGGAACCCGCTCGCGGATTCGCACCGCGCGGGCAAGCGTGCCATCGCTCGAATCGATAATGATCGTCGCCGCCATCGCGAGGAACGAGGCGCGGAAGCGGCCGACGTCGGCGTAATGGATCGCGAGCAGGCCGAACGCCGCGCCAAGCGCGGTGTACAGATGGACGCCCCAGGCGCATGCCGTCAGCAGTTGGTCGCTTTTTCCCTGCGGCGAGCGGGCCACGGCGCTAAGCGCTTTAATGCTCGGGCTTGAAATGACGCGGCCCGAAGTAGTCTTCGAGCACGGTCATGAACGGGCCGCATGCGCGGCGCTTCTTGACGTGGGCAACGGCCTCGTCGAGCGACATCCGCCGGCACGCGCGCAGATAGGCTATCGCGAGGGTGGGTGCGCGGTTGAGTCCGGCATTGCAATGGAGATAGACGCGCTCGCCCGGCGCGACCAGCGAGCGGAGTCCGTTGAGCGCGTGTTCCAGATGCGCGCGCATCGCGTCGGCGCTGCCGTCGGGGATGGGGGTGCGCAGGAAACGGATTCCCTCGGATTCGTATAGAGCGCGCAGTTCGAGGATGTCGAGTCCGTTGATGCGGAGATCGTCGTCGTCCTGCAGGTTATGCACTGCGGTGACGCGAAAATTGCGCCTAAGCCATCCGATATCCTGGACGCGCGGATACTCGCCGATTAGCAATTCGGGAATTATTTCGCTGACCGACGGAGGATCGTGACGCACTCGCCGCGGTTCATGGTCGGCTCTCCTGCTCCACCAGTCCACGCTTAGAATATAAGCATCAAGGCCGGGTTTTACTAACGTTTTAGCCTGACCTTCGCCGCCCTTTCGGGCGGCTTATGCCTTGGCGTGCCGGCCGGTCCTCGGACGCGCGATACGCTGCTCGTCGGCGTCCCCGGAGCCTGGCGATGCGCCGTTGTTTTCGGCCGCGGCCGGAGCGGATTTGGCATGCGCGCGTTTCGGCGTTTTTCCAAGGTTCGCGACCGCCTCGCGCAATGAGTCGGCGACCTTGCGGTAAGCGCCGATTCCGTCGGCGTTCTGCGCGAGCCGGGCAAGTTCCTCGGCCGGGATTACGCGGCCGATGCGGACCTCGACCGGATGATGGCGCGGGATGAGATGGCCTTTGCCCAAAACGTCATAAGTGCCCGAGATGCGCACCGGCAGAACGTCGCATCCGGCGCGCAACGCGAGGTAGCCGACGCCGCTCTTGAAATCCTGCATCGCCCCGTCAGTCGTTCGCGTGCCCTCGGGGAACATCAGGACGCTTCGTCCCGCGCCGAGTTCGGCAATCGCGTCGTCGAGCGATTCGAGTTGCGCACGCTCGCGATCGAAGGGGATTAGCGTGGTCAGGTTGTAGAACACCATGCGGCGCGCCGCGGTGTTGAAGAAATAATCCTTGGCCGCGAGCACCACCAAATCCCGGCCCGTCGCGCCGAGCGCGTAGCTGACGAGCGCGAAGTCGAGATGGCTCGAATGGTTGGCGACCACGAGGAGGTTGCGGTTCGCGGGCACGTTGCCGCGTCCGAGGACCGTTGGCTTGAGCCATCCGTCGAAGAGCGCCTGCTGCGTGCGCCTGAAGAGGCTTTGCCCGAGACGCCTCAGCGTGCCGGGCAAAACGGGCGTCCACGGTTCGGCGAATTTTGCGTAGGACGGCGTTGCAACGCGCGCGCTCGCGCCGTCGGCGGCGGCGAGGAGCTGGAGATCGGCGACGGTACCGAGATCGGAAAGCTCCTCGGGCGCGACGTCGCGTCCGATATGCGCGGAGATACGTTCGCCGAGTTCCGCGAGCGCGAGCGAATCAAGCCCGAGATCCTCGATAAGCCGGGTCGCCGGCGTGACGTTGATCCGTTCGCTTGAGACCTGGGCGATCGCCTCGGCAAGCCACTGTTCGACGTCGCCGTTCGCCGAGGCGGATTGCTCGTGGCGGCTTTCGTCGAGCATCCATCGCAGAGTCGCGGCCACTTCCGCTCGCTTGACCTTGCGCGTGCGGGTGCGTGGCAATTCCTGGTCGGTGAAGCGCAGGATGCGGATGCGCTTGTGGGGGCTAAGTCCGGCGCTGACTTTTTCGAAATGCGCGCGCAGAGTGTCCTCGACGGTGCGCCTGCTCATTCGCCGCCCGTAGTTCGGAACCACCACCGCGGCGGGCTGCTCGCCGTCGCCAACCTTGATTCCGACCACGGCCATCTCCTTCAGGTCCGGATGGTGGCCGTAAACCTCTTCCAGCTCGTCGATATAGATGTTGTTGCCGCCGGCGTCGACGATGACTTCCTTGGCGCGGCCAACGATGTACAGCCGCCCGTCGGCGTCGAAGCGCCCGAGGTCGCCCGTATGAAGCCATCCGTCCTTCAGCACGGCGGCGGTCGCATCGGGATTGCGGTAATAACCCGCCATCACGTTTGCGCCGCGCACAACGATTTCGCCGACCTCGCCGCCGCCGTCGAGCCTGACCTCGACCTTGGAAAGCGGCTTTCCGACCGAGCCGGCAACCGGCCTTTCATCGGGATGCGCGACGCTTATGACCGGCGCGGCTTCGGTCAGGCCGTAGCCCTCGAGCAGCGGAAGCCCGAGCTCGGTAAAGAATTCCGCGACGCGCCGGGGCAGGGCGGCGCCGCCGCTTACCGCGAGTCTCAACCGGCCGCCGAGCGCGGCGTGCGCCTGGCGAAACAGGATCGAGCCGAGGTTCAGGCCGTAATCGCGATCGAGCCGGCGATTCAATTCGCGCAGCCGATCGAAGGCGGCATGGAAGAACGGTCCGCGCGCCTCGACGCCGTCGATTATCCTGCGATGGATCGCTTCCCAGATGGCGGGCACGCCGATAAGCGCGGTCGGCCGGAGATCGGCGAGCGTGCGCGAGAGGGTCTTCGCGTCAACTCCGATCGGGTATGCGACCGTCGAGCCGCTCGCGAGCGGCAGCAGCATACCGCACGTGAACTCGAACGTATGATGAAGCGGCAGGAGCGAGAGCACCAGGTCGTCACCGCCCAGCGCGAACACGCGCGCGAGCATCGCGACTTCCGCGGTGAAATTCGCATGCGTAAGCATCACGCCCTTGGGCGCTCCGGTCGTACCCGAGGTGAAAACGATCGAGGCGAGAGCCTTGCGATCGGGTTCGGGCGCGGGCGTGAGCTTGCGCTTGAGGATGAACGGGCGGCCGAGCTCGGCGAAATCCATTTCGACGATTCCCGGAACGATTTTTCCGAGCGCGCCGCCGAGCCGACTGGCAACCGCCGATGAAACAAGCGCGGCGCGGGGCTCGGCGATTTTACAAATCGGCTGAAGCTCCTCGGCGGAGATAAGATGGTCGAGCGGCACCGCGACCGCGCCCGCGCATACGATCGCGAAAAACGCGATCACCCATTCGGGCGAATTCTCTCCGATCAGCAGGACGCGTTCGCCCGGCTTTACTCCGCGCCCGGCGAGCATCAGCGCGGCGCGGCGCGCCATGTCGCGAAGCTCGCGATAGGAGAGCGACGAGCGCTGGCCCGAAGGATGGCGCGCGACGAGCGCCTCGCGCGCGCCGTACCGTTCGGCCGTCCGGTCGAGCAAATCGACCAGCGTCCGGTAGCGGCGCATCAGATTGGGCCGTCCGCGCGTATGCAGATCGAGCTGCGGGAAGATATGACGCCGCAGTCCCGGCAGATGAACGTTCTTCCAGTAGTCGGCCCAGTCGATTCGTTCGGGCTTGAACGGATGGAGCGCGGCGTCGGCGGGACGGAGCGACGCGTAGAGCTTCCGGATGTTGGCGCCGTGGAAGGTGTAAACCAGCTCCTGGATATAGGGACGGTAAACGTCGACCAGTTCGCGCGCGAGATCGGTGTTCTCGGTCAGCCGTTCGGTGAAAGATTTGAGCCTGCGCGTGCCTTCGGAATCGCTTCCGAGGGCGCTCTCAGCGAACGAGGCGACGTGCTTCAGAAGCTTCGGCAGGGTCGAGCTTGCGAGTTCGTAGGTGGATTGCGATACGACGACCGCTTCGATATGCGGCCCGAGCCATCGCATCGCGCCGTCGCCGCGCCGATGCTCGCGGCGATTGCCGAGCGCGGTCAGCTCGACCAGCCGGCGCATCGGAAACGGATTCACGTCCGAAGTGCATAGCTGGTAGAGCGGTTGATGGCGCTTCAGGAGGAGCGCGGCCAGAATCGGCACCATCGCGTGCGCGGCGAGATCGACCGGGATCACGTCGAGAACCAGGTCCGCGCGCGCCGGATAAAACCGATAACCGCGCCCGGAGAGATAACTCAGCGGCGCGCTGGTGTTGACGCCCTGGTTCCATCCGGGGAACGGATCGCGAAGCGCGCTTTCGATAACCGCGGGACGGACGACGACCGTGGCAATCTCATTTCGCGCCGCGAAGACGAGTTGCTCGCCTAGGCTCTTGGTGTAGCTGTAGGTGTTCGGCCATCCCCAACTGAGCGCGCGCGCCTTGCCGACTTCCTTGAGCCGCTCCTCGACCCATCGCTTGCGCCGGCCCTCGACGACCGCCGATTCGCCGCCGCCGTTGCCGCCATCGTTGGGCGTTTCGTCGTCGCTCTCCTCGGCGAGTTCCGCGCGGCGAAGCTGATCGCGCGACTCGGCTTCGACGCGCTCGACGGCGAGCGTCGCGTCGCGTATCTCGCGTTCAAGCGAAAAGCGGCGGCTGCCGTTCGGGCACCAGTTTTCCGGGATGTCGTCCTCGAAGCGATGGCCGTCGGCAGAGCCCGCGACGTAGCAGGTCGACACGTGCATCATCGCCGCGCCGTGCTTTCGGCAGTACGCGAGCACGTTCGCGACGCCGAGCGCGTTGACCGAAAGCGCCTTTTCGAGCGACGCCTCGAAGTTGACGAGCCCCGCGCAGTGAACCACCGCGTCGAGCGTGCCGCGCTTTACCGGATCGGCGCCGTCGGAAACCAGGCCTTCGACGGTGATGTCGCCGGGGACGATTTCGATTTTGCTTTCGATATAGCGGTCGAAGCGCGCGCCAAGATGCTCGCGCAGCGGGCCCATCACGGGCGAATCAAGCACCTCGCGGCGGAAACGACTCAGGCTCGAACGCTTGTCGCCGCGAATCAGCAGGTAGATGCGGTCGAGTTCGGGATGCCATCTGAGGAGCAGGTACAGGAAGACCTTGCCGAGAAATCCGGTTGCGCCGGTCAGCAGGATAGTGCGCTTGCGCAGCGCCTGCTCGATCGGCGGCATCGCGGAGGCGCCGCGCGCCTTGCCGTTCAGGCGGCCGTTGCTATTCGACATCGGCGATAACCAGGGGCGGCAGATGGAGATAGCTTATTGTTGCGGAACGGCCGAGCTCCGACGTCGCCATCGCAATCGCCTCGTCGAGCGTGTCCGCAGGTTCCCATCCAAGCCGCGCCGCCACCTCCGGCTCTTCGCATCCCGCGGCGATAACACGTCCGGCGTGCTGGCGCGCCGGCTCGCCCCAATACCACATGTAGAACGGATGCACGCCGTGATAGGCGTGGCCGTAACGGTACATGTGAATATAGGTCGGATTGCGCGCGAACTCGTGCTCGAAATTGCGCTCCAGTTCGCTCGCGTCGGTCGTCTGCGCGAGACATCGATGGAAAAACTCGATGTAGCTCGGATGATGCTCGGGATGGAACTCGTCGCGCAGCGGATGGCATACGATGATCGTTCCGCCCTCGCGCACCAGCGGCTTGCCCCGGTACATGTTGAACAGGTAACCGAGCCCGGTGCACTGCACCAGGACCGGGTTCATGATCGAATTGACGTTGTAGGGGCAGATGTAAGGCACGCCGACGATCAGGATGTCCGACTGGCCCTTAACCGGCACCGAGTATTGCTGGAAAACTTTCGCGAGCGCCCTGGCATGGACGGCTTCGGTCTCTCCCGCCCATACGCCGGTCATCCCGTACGGCGCCGCATACTGGTTCATCATCTGGCGGCGGAGCTCATCCGACAGGTTGCGCAGCGTCCATTTGAAGCCCTTAAGCCTCAGGCGGTCCCAGTCGCTGAAGCGGTCTTCGTTCTTCTGCAGGAAATCGAGTATCCCGCCGTACATCTGGTTGTTGACGGCGGTTTCGATCTGGAAAACGTTGAGCGTGCGATTGATGAGCCGTCCCATGCGGTCGGCGCTGCGATGGAGCGCCGAGGCGGTCGGATCCATGTAGGAATGGCAATCGCGCAGGGTGGCGGCGTTGTGATGATGGCGCAGGCTGCGATACGGCGCGAGGCCGACCGCGACGGACTTGTGCCCGCCGTCCATCGGGACCAGGTTCAGGTTCAGGTAGATGAGCAGGTCGGAATCGGCTGCGCGTTTCGAGATCCAGACTTCCTCGTCGTGCTCGGTCTTGCCGAGCATCGCGAGTTCCGCGCGATTCTCCGCGTCGAAATTGTAAAGCCTGTCCGGCCAGTACTGGCGAAACGCCTTCTCGCCGACCATCCGGCGAATTTCCGACTCGGTCATCCGGCGATGGAGCGAAGTCGCGATCACCAGATGCACGTCGTCAACGCCGTAGTCGGCGAGCGTCCGCAGCACCTGGTTGAGAAGCCGCTCGCGGATGTCCGGCCGGCGCATCGGCGGCAACGGCAGGCTGATGTCATCGATCGCAATTGTGACCCGCATGTTGGGATCGAGCTGGGCGAAGAGCGGGTCGGCGTTCTCCGGATGGAGCAGGGCGTAGCGAATCGCCTGATCGGGGTCGGGCAGCGGGTCGAGCGGCGGCGGCGGATAAATCACGCGGGTTCCGACCGGCAGCTTCTCGAACAGGAAGTCGTCGCCGTAAGCGATAAGCCTTCGCTCCGAGCGCCGGTTGAGCGTGACCACGAGATCGCGGCGCGCGCCCACTTCGCGCTTGAGTTCGGAGGGTTTGAGTTCCTTCAGTTTTGCTTCCGGACGCGCCATAGGCGTTGAATTTCCTTTCAGGCCCCGGCCACGCGCCGCATCGCGGCGAGCAGGCCCGGGGAATCGCTCTGGCCGTCGAAGCGCAGGACGGGCCAATGCCGGCTCATCGCGGTCGAGCGCAGCCGGCGGTCGGGGTTGACGGCCACCGGATGGCCCATCGCGGCGAGGAACGGCAGGTCATAGAACGAGTCGGCGTATCCCCAGCAGTCGGCGAGCTCGATTCCGCGCGCGGCGGCCCAGCTCGCGCACCACGAAGCTTTTTCGGTTCCCGCCATCACGGGTTCGAGCAATCGGCCGGTCACGCGTCCGCGGCTTATCGCGAGCCGGTTCGACGCATGGTCCGCGATACCGAGGGCGCGCGCGAGCGGCGCGACGATAAAATCGGGCGAGCCGGTCACCAGCACGGGTTCGATTCCCGCCGCGCGGTTTGCTTCGAGCAGCTCGAGCGCCTGCGGATAGAGATGGCCGAGCAGAACCCGCTCGCAGTATTCCTCGCCCATCGCCTCCAGCCGATCGCGCGACACTCCCTTGAAGAGCGCGAAAAGCTCGGTGTTCAGGACGCGGCGATCCTGCTGTTCGGCGAGATAAAGCCTCGGTACGCGGCCGATAAACCTCATCAGGTAGCCCGCGCGCCCGCTCCACTCGCCGAGATTCGCCAGCACGTAGAGCGTTGCGTGAATGAGATTGAGATCGACCAGCGTGCCGTCCAGATCGTAGAACGCCGCGGCGCGCATGCGCCCCGAGCCGTTTCGGCTTTTTGAACGGAGAACTGACATGTCAGTCTAGTTAGGGCCAACAAAAAAACGCGGTGCGTCGGCCGCGGCTTCGCGGTTGATTGCTTGCAGGAGCTCCGGACGGGCGACGCCCCTTAGCCCGAAGTCGAGAATCTCCTCGACCAGGGCCTCGGTGTCGCGCCGCGGGGTGCGCGAGAGGACTCCCACCAGTTCCTTGATTCCTCCCAGGATACAATACGAAACCGCGTGTGTATCGCACTTGCGCACCAAGTTCATCTCGATTCCGAGATCGAGCGAACGTTGGATGAGTTGCGCGATACGGTCGTAAAAGTCGCGAATCTTCGCGTCGAGCTCGCGATCGAAACCGACCGAATGATTGAGCAGGATATCGGTCAGCTCGCGCTCGGCAAGCACGAATTCCATCACGCGGCGCAGATTCGCGCGCAACTGCTCGACCGGGGGCGGTTCGTCCGGGCCAGGACGCAAACGATGGATTCGGCGGGAAAGCTCGCTGACGACCTGCTCCAGCAATTCTTCGAAGAGGTCTTTTTTGTTCTGAAAATAGAGATAGAAGGTGCCGCGGGCGATTCGGGCACGTGCGATAATGTCCGCAACGTTGGTCCGATGATAACCCTTGCGTGCGAAGATGCGCTTGGCGTGGCGCAGAACCTGCGCGCGCCGTGCCTGACGTTCCATCCGATATGCGCTCCGTACGGCGGAAAAAAGCCTAATGGCGCACAGCTTCACTGTCAAACGTCCATTGTGCGCCGTTCCACAGCCGGAAGCGCCGCGGCGATCGCTTATAAGCGCCGGTCGCATTACGCTTTTCCGGTCGGTCCGCGCGAATCCTGAGCGTCCGTTCCCGACACGCCTGCGCAACGGCTTGCTCTTTGCCGAAGCTTACTTGACCGCAAAAACCCGGCCGCTCGAGTTGGCTACGTAAAGTACGCCCGGCGACGCGAATGTCGCCGAGGCCGCCGTGGCGAAGTCGCGCGTCGTCCATTGCTCGACGCCGGCGTCGGAGTATTCGGTTGAGGAGCCACCGGAAGTCGAAACGAACACGCCGCTCGGCGTTCCCGCCAGCACCACCGACCCGCTCGTAAGAAGCGGATTGCTCCATCGCACCGCGCCGTCCGATCCCAGCGCGTACAGTGAATCGGAGGCGAAGAAAATCGTGCCTTCGCCGTCCACGACCGGGCCGGCCACAATCGGAGCACCGCTATCGTAATGCCAGCTTTCAGCGCCGCTCGAAGCGTCGAGAGCATAGACGGTTCCGCTTTCCGAACCGGCGTACACGACGCCACCCTGCACCGCGAGTGCGCCGCCGAACCCGCCATTTGGCGTGAAACTCCACTTGACGGCGCCGTCGGCGGAAACCGCAACGACCGCGCTGCGCGAAATCGCCGCTACCACACCTCCGCCATCGAGCGCGACCGCTTGGGAAGCCGCGCCGCCGATAGGAACCTGCCACAGAACCATTCCGGGCGAAGTTATCGCAACCAGTTGGCCGTCGCTGGAAACAGCGAAGACGGTGCCACCCGACACCGCCAGCGGGCCTTGAGAGAGTGCGACGTCACTGCCCCATTGGTATTTGCCGTCGGGCGACAGTGCCTTCAGCTTGCCGTCGGGCCCAAGATAATAGATGAGGCTCGCGTCGGGAGAAACGAGGACCGAGCCGCCGCCGGCAAGCGTATGCCACTTCGCGGCGCCGGTTGAACTGACCGCTTGCAGCGTGGAGTCGGAGGTGACGAAGTACGCGGTTGCGTCGGCCGCGCCCGCGACGGAGCTCGAAAGCGCCGCCCCCGCATCGAAGCTCCATTGCATTACACCCGCAGGCGATGAATTCGTCGAGACCGTCGAAAGCGCCGCGCTTGCCTTGACCGTCGGTGTGGCCGTCGCCAGCGGCGTCGGACACGGCGGGCAGGACGGTGTCGCACCGGCGGTCGGATAAACGGTTATTCCAACTTGCAGACTGGAAATCCCGCCGGCGCTTGCCGCTATACAGGCGCATCCGGCCTGTGCGCCGGTATAGGAACCGCCGTCGCCCTGCGGGGGCGAGAGCAACGAGACGCTGTTGCTCGTGGTCCAGTTGGTCTGATTGTTGTTGGTGATGTCCATCACCATGGTCTGGGTTTTCTTGGAAAACAGACCGTCGGCATGAAACTGGATGATATTTCCAGCCGCGACTGAAGTGCTGGTTGCCTGCGGACACATCGTGGGAGTGGGGGTGGGGCTGACTGTGCCGCTTGGAGTTGGAGTGGGAGACGCCGGCGGACCGGCGCAAACGTTTATCGAGTCGAGTTGAAAGCCGGTGAGCGGTCCACCGCTCGGGCACACGCCAGGGATGAAGTCACCGAACGCATCGTAATAGCCACCGCATCCGAGGCCGCCATTGCCGCAGCTCATCAAGAGCGAAGCGGAGACGAACATTAGGGCCGCACCGATTATTAGCCACCTGACCCGCCGTAACATCGAGCCTTGAGCTATGACCACCACGGCTCAGGGTGTCAAGCAGATGCGCTCCTGTGAGTGAATTGCGCCGAAAAAATCGGGGGGGGCGATGAGTACGGCCTTTCTTCGGCTCAAAAGAAAGGCGGGCAATTGGAGGGGGGGAATCCCCAATGCCCGCCGCTATACGCTGCCACCCGCTTTGGATTCGGGTGGCGCTCCAGCTGGTGGAGGAGCAGCCAGCTGGCGGTTGCGGACGATTTATCCGCAGTGACCAATAATTCAGACGATGCTCCTCTGGAAATATTCACGGGATTCGAAACTGCCGACATTTGCCCTCCGCAGGCCAGCAATTCGACTCGGAATTGTAGGTTCTTCTCTGCTCAGAAGCGCTATCTGATGCCTTGCCATTATGCGTTCGTTCTGACGATTCCTGGGTCTCTGGCCGCAACCAGGCAAAATGAAGCGGAACGTGACGTGATGGCTGCGTTATAGAGTGCGCTTGAAGGAAATGCTCGCCAGCAGCAGCATCAGGACCGTGAA
>JAKAVC010000160.1 GCA_021817345.1 Deltaproteobacteria bacterium
CCCGCTGCGGGTCCTGTCCAGAACTCCTGGTGAGAAGAAGATACAGGAGTAACGAACGAAAAAACTAACCCGGCGACACCGGCAAAAATAATTGTCGCTGACCGGCAAGAATAGTTGACGCCGAGCAGGAGGCCGTCACCCGCCGCATTACATGTCTCGCCTGGTGGGGATTGACCCATTACAATCTCCACGTAGTTGCCGAGCCGATCAGCCACGGTACACTAGTTTCACCTATCGGCTGCTACCAATCGCAACATCGAAGCCGCTCGCTCATGGGTAGTCACGCCGCGTAGCGCAGAATTTCGACTTCCGCGTGGCGGTCGGCGGCTTCCTGCGCCTTCGCATGCACCTTCGCCGCGACCGCATCATCGAGATAGTATTCGCCGCAGTTCTGGCAGATCTCCGCCGGCGTGCCTTTGACCAGCACGGTCGTTTCTCCGCGGGCGAGCGTCACCGTGATGACTCCCGGCCGGGTCTCACCGGTCTTGCAGATTACGCACTTCATCAGGGTTTCCTCGTTTTGAAATCCTCGCTCCAATCGCCAAGGCTGAACCAGCCGGTAACGTCCTCAGATCCCGCAAAAGGCTCTTTATTCCCGTCAAGAGCCATGGCCGGGCTCCTTAAGCCTGCTCAAGAGGCGCTCGAGCGCCGGCTTCAACGCCGGAACGTCGTTTTTGACCGCGTTCCAAACGATATCCGTGTCCACCTCGAAATAACCGTGAACCAGAATGTTGCGCATGCCAATAATCTGGGACCATGGGACCTCGGGCGCGAGAGCGCGCACGCTCTCGGACACGGCGCGAGCCGCTTCTCCAATGATCTGGAGGTGGCGGACAAACCAGCTCTGGAGCAGCTCGTCCCGTTCAAAGGCGGCCCGGTCCCGAGCGGCGTAGCGCTCGATCGCAGCGATGGCCTCGAGGATGTCTTGCACGCGCTCTTCGGGGTCTCTCATACCGCCACGGCCTCCCGCAGCACGCGGTCACGGATGCGCCGCTTAAGCCCGCGCTCCGTGACGATATCGACGCGGCGGCCGAGCAGCCGTTCCAGTTCATATTGAAGTCCGCCGAGATCGAGCAGCGAGCGTCCGGGCTCCATTTCCACCAGCAAGTCGAGGTCGCTGGCCTCATCGGATTCGCCCCTGGCGACTGAACCGAAAATCCGCACGTTGCGGGCGCCGTGCCTAGCGCACACGCGCAGAAGTTCCTCGCGCTTTTCTTTGAGAAGCTGCTCAAATGTCATAGCCCAGTCCCCTGAGTTTTTTGCGTATGTCTTCCTCAAGCTTGCGCCCCTCGGCCATCTGCCCGGCAAGCGTGCTCACCAGCCGGCGCATCTTTTCGTCGAACGGTTCGCCGTCATCCTCGACCGCCTCCGCGCCGACGTATCGCCCCGGCGTCAGCACATACCCGTGCCCCGCGATCTCCTCGGTCGTCGCGCTCTTGCAAAAGCCCGCAACGTCCTTGTATTCGCCTGCGCCCTTCTCGCCGCGCCAGGCATGGTAGGTCGCGGCGATGCGCGCGATCTCCTCGTCGGTGAGTTCGCGATGCACCCGGTCGATCAGCACGCCCATCTTGCGCGCGTCGATAAAGAGCGTCTCGCCGCGCCGGTCGCGAAATCGTGGGTCGCGCTTGTTCCGCGAGAGAAACCATAGGCAGGCGGGAATCGGCGTCGAATAGAAGAGCTGGCCCGGCAGGGCGAGCATACAATCGACCAGGTCGGCCTCGATGATCCGCTTGCGAATCTCGCCTTCGCCCGAGGTGTTGGACGACATGCTGCCGTTGGCCAGCACGAAGCCGGCAACGCCGTTGGGCGCCAGGTGATGGATGATGTGCTGCACCCAGGCGAAGTTGGCGTTGCCGGCGGGCGGCGCGCCGTACTTCCATCGCACGTCGTCGCGCAGGCGCTCGCCGCCCCAGTCGCTCATGTTGAACGGCGGATTGGCCATCACGAAATCGGCCTTCAGGTCCTTATGCAGGTCGCGATGGAAACTGTCGGCGTGCTCGGGGCCAAGGTTGGCGTCGATGCCGCGAATCGCGAGGTTCATCTTGGCGAGCCGCCACGTGGTGGGGTTGGACTCCTGCCCGTAGATCGCGATGTCGCCAAGCTTGCCGCCATGCTCGCGGATGAACGCCTCGCTCTGGACGAACATGCCGCTTGATCCGCAGCATGGGTCGTAGACGCGGCCCTTGAACGGCTCGATCATCTCGACAATCAGGCGCACGACGCATCGCGGAGTGTAGAACTGGCCGCCCTTCTTGCCCTCGGCGCTGGCGAACTGGCCGAGGAAGTATTCGTAGACCCGGCCGAGGATGTCTTTTGAGCGATGCTCCGCGTCGCCCATGCTGATGGTGCCGATGAGATCGATAAGTTCGCCGAGCCGCTGCTTGTCGAGGGCGGGGCGGTTATACTCCTTAGGCAGGACGCCCTTGAGTGAGGGGTTGTCGCGCTCGATCGCGACCATCGCGTCGTCGATCAGCTTGCCGATGGTCGGCTGCTTCGCGTTGGCGCGAAGGTGAGACCATCGCGCCTCCTTCGGAACCCAGAAGACATTCTCGGCGCGGTATTCGTCGGGGTCTTCGGGATCGGCGCCCTGGGCCTGCTGGGCCACCAGCGCCGCGTGCTTTTCCTCAAACGCGTCGGAAATGTATTTGAGGAAGATCAGGCCGAGAACGACGTGCTTGTACTCGGCGGCGTCCAGGTTGTTGCGCAGCTTGTCGGCCGCCTGCCACAGCGTCTGCTCGAAGCCGAGCGTCGCTCCGTTGTTGCCGTTGCGGCCGTTGGTACGTGATTTCGCTGGCCGCGCCATCCTCAGCTCTCGGCCCCTGTTGGCGTGCCAGGATGGCGGGTGTGCTCGTCGTCGGCGCTCGCGACTGCGGCGCTAAGGAATTCGTGAATCGTCACGATCCTGTTTCCTGCTTCGCGACGAGGGAAGGTGTCGCCGACCGCGTCCGGCGTCGGTTTCACCACGAGGGCCGGAACCTGCACGCCGAACCAGCACGCGGAGCGACGATTCGTTCCAAACATTCTTTTGACTTCGTACTTCTTGTAGATGGCCGGAATGGTGGCTCGGGTATATTCCTCGAAGCGCTGCTCGGCGCTGAGCTTCAGGGAATCGATGCGCCGCACGCGAGCGCCGCGACGCTCAAGACGCTCAAGGAGCGCCGGTACGGTGTCAAGCCCTCGATTCCGGTCGTCATCGAAAGGAATCGCAGGGTTGGACGGGAAATAAAACGTTAACTCCATATCGCATGCGATAGCATACGCTCACACCCGGCGTACAGGGGGTTGAGGTGACGCAGCTCATACCCGGACTGTGGGGCTAAATCGGGTGGTGAGTTCGCTTCGGAACTTACCACCAAGCCCCGAGATTCTCCGGGCGGTCGGAAAACCTGAACGGTGCATCTTCCGCGGTGCAGCTCTTCGGGTTAAGCGGTCGACCAATACGGACTCGGTAAGGTTCGCCTCCGTAAATATCGTGGGGTCCGGTAAAAAATTCGCGCGTGTCGACCGGCAGAAGCTCGACGATTCCCTGCTCTTGGAGTTCGGGACGGAACAGACCGCCGGATCCGAACAACCTGTCTTTGAGCACCGCGGCTTGGGTTTCATCGGCCAGAGCGGGATTGACGAAAAAGATCTTGCGCAGCGAGATGTTGTCCTGCAGCCCGGCGGCAATGAGGTATCGGAAGTGCTGATCGGTGTTCGGCACGGAGTAGCCAAGTATTATGACGTTGGTGGCCGTGCGCAGCGCGACGACGGCTGCGTCCCAGACCTGAGAAAGCGCCGGATGAGCAACTTTACGCCAAGTTGGTGGAAGGAGAAGTGGGGGCAGTCCTAGGGTTCGCAATTTGGCGTAAGGCTTAACCTCGATTCGGCGAGCTAACTCTTGCTGCATCGAGTACGCAAGGTCCTCGTTATCGCTCTTCCACGATTCAGAGCCTGCGACCCAGTTCACCGAACCATGCAACTTCAGAATTGCCGCGCCTTGGACCGCTGGGGTGCTAGCTTCGGACGGCAGAGGGTCTGCCCTATATCGCAAAGCGTAGTCGCACCTTATTGCCAAGCCCTGTAGCGCGTCCTCAATAAGGGTGTCGTAGTTGAAGGTGATGATCGTGTCCTGGCGATCCGGGCCACCCTTGTTGAAATAACCGGCCATAACGCCAACGTAAAAGTCGTAAGGCGGACAACTGTACCATGAGCCCTTTCGATCGCCTCGCCTCATCCCTTCCTGAACATAAGGCAAAGGCTCGGTCCACGTCGGCGGCCGATTCCACTCCGGGTGGTTAACTATACCTATTTGGAACCTTTGCCACTCCGCCGGTGGAATTGGGACTTGCCGCGCATAATCAAGGGTCGCGGCTATGGCTAACGGCATTGCCTCAGCCAATTCTTTGTCGCCAGTTGCGGCCGCGAGGCTGAAAAGCTCTTCGATGTTTTCGACATTTAGCGGGACGCGGCTCGCCGCCCCCGCTGCACGGAGTCGAAATTCAAGGACGCGGCTTATCGCTTCCAGCTCGCGTTGACGCCCGGCTTGTCCTTCAAGCCACACCGCCGCGTCGCGCATCCGGTTCATGAAGTCTTTGATCAGAGGCAGGCCGCCTTCAGCGCTGAATCCGGCCCCGAGAATGTAGACGTTATGATCGTTGTACGCTCTCACCTCTCACCTGCTGTCATGACCTTCCTCGGGAATCCTTCCTGCAGGCCTCCGATGCCGTCTTCAGCCGATCGACGCAATCAGACGAACAAGACGGTGTTTCCGATAATAGGCCCGTTTCCGCCCCGCGTCTTCTTTCCGCGCCTGCTCGATCCTTTTGCTGGTCCATTTTGAAGCCCATCGGACACGGCTTCCCCTGATCCAGTAATGCGACTGGCACGCGAGATTCCAATTTCCGATCGATGGATAAAACGATACCGTCTTGCCATCGAAGATGAGAGTCCAATCCGTCGGTGACAGCGGAGTTACGACCTCTTTACGGCATCCGCACGGACAGAGGTGAATCGCACTCGCGTAATCTATGGAGACGTATAGCGTCCTATGGAGACGTATAGCGTCCGTTCTTCAAGCTCTTCAGGGACGTGCTTGGCCTGCACCCCGAAAACACGCGCGAATTGAGGTAGAGTCCGTCACGGCAAGGAGACGGACAGATGAGGCGGAGCAGGTTCAGCGAGGAGCAGACGATATGACCGGATGAACGGGTTGGCCCGTCACCGGCTTATGCAGTATCGAGGGTTGCGCCGGCGATCGAGCCGGCACCTAACCTCACGCATAGGGGACGGGCCATGGGAGATCATAGCGTCTTTGTCGGTCTGGACGTTCACAAGGAGACCATCGCGATAGCAGTTGCCGAAGCGGGTCGGAGCGGCGAGGTCCGCTTCCTTGGTGAGATCCGCAATGAGGCAGCGGCGGTTGTCAGGCTGACGCGGAAGATTGCGCGATCGTACCCGGACCCACTGTTACGCATACGAGGCGGGCGGCTGCGGGTACGGGCTGCATCGACAACTTACCGGGCTTGGCCATGACTGCGTGGTGGTGGCTCCGTCGAAGATTCCGAGGTTGGTCAATGACCGCATCAAGAACGATCGGCGCGACGCGGTCAGCCTGGCCCGACTGTTACGAGCTGACGAACTGTCGCCGGTCTGGGTTCCCGACGAGAGACACGAGGCGATGCGCGATCTGGTGCGCGCGCGACACGCTGCGGCTGAGGATCTGCGCAGGGTGAGGCAGCGGATCGAATCCTTCCTATTGCGCCATGGACGTCACTACCAGGGCTCACCCTGGAAGAAAATGCACGTGGTTTGGCTTGGTCGCCAGCAGTTCGAGCACCCGGCGCAGCAGATTGCGTTTCAAGGCTATCTCAGCAGCGCCGCGCACGCGCTGGCCCGGCGCGACGAACTCGAGGCGCAGATTCGTGAACTGCTGCCCAACTGGTCGCTGCGGCCGGTGGTCTATGCGCTTCAGTCACTGCGCGGCATCGCATTGATCACCGCGGTGACGCTGGTGGCGGAGATCGGCGATATTCGCCGGTTCCGAAGGCCCGGAGAGCTGATGGCATATCTCGGATTGACTCCGGGGGAGCGATCGAGTGGTGCCACCATCAGGCGCGGCCGAATCACCAAGGCAGGCAACAGCTTCGCGCGCAAGATGCTGGTTAAGTCGGCTTGGAGCTATCGCAAGCCGGCCCGAATCGGCGTCGAGATGGCGGCGCGGATGCCGCGTGTTGCCGACCCAGTGCGTGAGATCGCATGGAAAGCACAGGTGCGATTGTGCGGCCGTTTCCGCCGCCTCGCTGCGCGAGGGAAAAAGCCTCAGGTGGTGGTGAGCGCAATCGCGCGCGAGCTGGTCGGGTTCATCTGGGCAGTCAGCCGGGCAGCGACTGCCGGGTGAGCTCGCAAATAGTCAGTTGGGAGGTCGGGGCATCGTGACCGACCAGAAGGAACCCTCGGCCGATGATTGCTGGGCGAAGATCCCCGTGAGCAGAGCGAGGCAGCCTTCCGACGAACTGTTGTCATGCGGTCCCAATCCGCGAATAAGAGTCTGATCAACCGTCGCGACTACCGGTGCCCCGACCTCCACACTGAAATAACAAGCGCCGAGATCGGCGCAGGCATTCGTGCGTTCTGAACGTTGACTCCGGTCATAAGAGATCATCGGAATGTTGCGCGAGCAGGAGGCGGGCGTGGCGACCAGCGAAGTTTGTCGGCGCCACGGGATCTCGGAGGCGACCTTTTACAAGTGGAAAGCCAAGTACGGCGGCATGGAAGTGTCGGACGCGAAGCGGCTTAAGGGGCTGGAGGATGAGAACCGCCGGCTCAAGCAGCTGCTGGCCGAGTCGATGCTGGACAACGCGGCGCTGAAGGACCTGCTGGGAAAAAACGGCTGAAGCCTGCGGCACGGCGGACGGCAGTGGCCCGGCTGATCGAGCGGCACGGGCTGAGCCAACGGCGCGCGTGCAGGCTGGTGGGGATCGACCATTCGACTTTACGCTATCGGTCCAAGCGTCCAGACGATGCGGGCCTTCGCAGGCGGCTGCGCGAGCTGGCGCAGGAGCGGCGGCGCTTCCGCTATCGCAGATTGGGCTGGTTGTTGGCGCGCGAGGGGCATTCGATGAATCACAAAAAGCTATACCGGCTTTACCGCGAGGAGAGATTGATGGTGCGCCGGCGCGGCGGGCGCAAGCGCGCATTGGGAACCCGCGCACCCATGGAACTGCCCCAGGGCATCAATCAACGCTGGAGCCTCGACTTCGTCTCCGACACCCTCGCCGACGGGCGGCGCTTCCGCATCCTGTGCATCGTCGACGACTTCAGCCGCGAGTGCCTGGCCACCGTGGTCGATACCTCATTGGGCGGGCTGCGGGTGGTGCGGGAGCTCGACCGCCTCACCCTCGAACGGGCCACACCCGGGGTGATCGTCAGCGATAATGGAACCGAACTGACCAGTGTTGCAGTGCTCAGGTGGGCGGCCGATCGGGTCGGGTGGCACTATATCCAGCCGGGCAAGCCGGTGCAGAACGCGTTCATCGAGAGCTTCAACAGCAAGCTGCGCGACGAGTGCCTCAACGAGCACGTGTTCACGACCTTGGCGGAAGCGCGGGAAATCATCGAGGCGTGGCGGCACGACTACAACTGGTTCCGTCCGCATTCGAGCCTCGGAGCGCTTACGCCCAGAGAGTTTGCAGACCAGCAAGGGGACGGTCCGCTTGAGCAAGTTTGGGGCTCCGCGGCCCGTCCCCTTGCTCCACCGCCCCACCAGGGGCAAAACATCAACCGACTCTACTTATGAATGCGGGGAAGTTGGGGAGCAGGCCACAGATCCTCGATGCGGTTCAGGAACACGCAGACACCGCGGACGATACCGTGCAGATCGCCATGTTTCCTCTCCACGGCTCGCGACCTGCCGCCGCCGTTCTCCCTCTGCTTCTCGATACTTGCGAACCCCACGAAATTCCCCGCATTCATGCCACTATCGCCAACGCGCTTACCCACGCCGTTCGAGAAGTGCGCTCCTACGCTGTCGAAGGCGCCCGCGCTTGGTTATGGGAACGCGACAGAGCCTTTGCGGCGTCCTCTTTTAAAGGTAGGTTGCGTTTCGCAGCCAAGCGGCGCCAGGCACTCGATTCCATACGTAAGAGACGCGACCGCTCGGCCACGCCCTCGTTCGACACCGTTAGCGGCCAGCTTGACCGAGAGCTTCGCGCAGAACTCGCCGCATTCGACCCAACGATCGGTACTCAAGACGGTCACGCGGCGGACCTCCACATCGAGGACTTCATCGAAGACGACCTCCTCGCAGCCCTCACTCTCATTCCTGCGCACGAAACGGACTCGAAATACCGCTCCCTCTTTGTCTCAGTGATGAACAATATCATCGACGACGAAGAGGCCGAAAATAAGAGTCGCTCTGAGAACAGCGAACGAATCGGATACAAGTTCCTGTACGGCTTTTCCACGCTCTTCGCCAAATATCTTCTGCATCAGGACGTACAGGGGGAAGCCAACGACCTCTTGGCCGTCATGATCGCCGCCATTCAGCGCGCCCCTAAGGCCGCCGCAATGATTCTTCAGGACCTTGTGGTCGCCGAGATCAACGAATGCATCGGCGATCGTTTTTGGTACATCTGGTCGCGTTGCGCGGAAGAAGTCTACAAGAGGATGGAAGCGGCAAGGTCGCGGTACGTGATCGGTTTCATAGAAGCCAAGACATTGGTTCGCACGATATTGTTCGCGGATACCCCGTGGCAACCTGAGTGCAAGCAGTGGCAGGAGCTCGAACAGCACAGGGAGTTCGTTCAGGAAGCCTTTCGGCGAGCAGGAAACACACCTCCGGGGTTCGCCGCGCTTCTGCGTCTCCTGAACACCGTCGGAGCGTCTCTTCTCCCAGATGCACTTATCCCACTCCACGACGCTCGCGCCGGATGTGACCCTTCAAAATTGCTGGAGGACCAAAACGCCCGATACGATTTGGAACTCGTCCTCCGAGACTGCGTACTTTCCATGGGAACTGAATTGCGAACTCGCGATACGCTCCGCCGAGCGGCCTTGGAGCTTCTGGACATCCTCGTAGACCATGGATCATCCCTCGCGTTCCAGCTTCGTGAACTTGTCATAGCACCCATGAGCGCTGCATGAACGGACACCGTCACCTTACGAGCCGAAGAACTTATGAGTTTCGCGGCTTCCCTTTGGTAGACCGGACCCGGTCCGGTTTTTCGGGATTATTGGGGTCTCTTTGGGCCGCTTTGTGGCGGTCTCGATCTTCCGGAAAACCGCTGAAACTCCCCGATTTTGCGGGAGAATCAAGCACTTTCTCAGTAGCAAGACCCGAATCCTGAGTGCAGTTCAATTGCACCCGCCTCCATCGGGTCCAGTCTTTGCTGATGCCGACGTTTGCGCGGCGCTGGGACCGTCCGGAGGCTAGACCCGAAGTTTACCAACGTGAGAGTCTGATTTAGCCCGCAATGCGGCTGCCCTTCCTTTGAAGGCCAAGTCCGCTTTGGCGCGATACCGGAAGCACAGCAGGGCGAACGGCTCTATGGGCCGTTTCCCGGACCCGGTCCCGAATCGGAAGGTGGCGCGGGCGACTCTTCGTCGCGAAGGCCGTCGGTTTCCGATGGCACCGCCGGTTCGCCGCGCTGCACGCTAGACTGTTGTGTCTGGAGCCAGGTTCGGTCGCTCTGGTCGGGAGAGTATCCGACCAGCTCGATCCCCATGAGCGCCCCCTGGCGCCAGGCGGTGCGGCGAAACTCCGCCGTGCCGCGCACGGAGACTTTTCCCCAACGTGCGGCTGCAAGCCTAAGTGCGTAGCGGATCGCCTCGGGCGCCGGGTCATTGACGGCCACAAAGTTCTCGTGGTCGGTGATCGCCGTCTTCTCGGGCTTCCGGGCCCATACCCATCGGTTGGCGATCCGCACAAGGAGGGGATTATCCGCCACCGCGGGTCCGCGTTCCGCGCGTTCGGGCGCCGCTGTTCCGGCAGGCGCGAAGTAGTTGGCCGTGGCCCTAAGCTTAAGCAGCTCGTTCCAGTCCGTGGTGTCCCGAGGTCGCTGGCGGATGGCGTCGGGCTCGGGTTGTTGGTCTTGTCGACGTCCGGGGGCCGCCGGCGACTGAGTCGGGGGCTGCTGCTCGGCCTGCGAGCAGGTGATCTTTGCGCGCCCTGGCCTGTTACCCTGCGCAGCGAGAGTCGCGCCGTCAGTGTATTCGAGAGTTGTTTCCTTCGGGCGCGACTCTGCCATCTGGTGGATTGTGGATTTGAGAGCCGCCAGCGGGTCGCTCTCGCGCTCGGCGCCCTCGGCGTCGGCAAGGTTGCGAACCTGGCGCTCAGTCATGATGACCTCGACGTCGAGGCGCTGGCGCGAAAGCTCGACATAGGTCTTCTCGCGGCTGAGCGCGCCGCTTACCAGGACCGCGACGTGATCGGCGCTGGCGCCCTGGGCGGCGTGGGTGGTCGAGGCGTAGCCGTGCTGAATCTGCCCGTAGTCCTGCTCGCGCCAGCGCAAGATGGTTCCGTCGTCGCGCTCGGCGGTAACTACAAGGTCGCCCTGGTTGTCGAGCTTAAGCCGGCGCACGGTGGCGAGCTCGCCATTGCGGACCGGCTCGGCCTCCCCGCTCTCAGGGTTTGAGATCACTTTGGAGTCGTTCTTGCGGAACTGGATGCGGTCGCCTTCGGCGAGGTCGATCTTGGCGCTCAGCCGGTCGTCACGGGTGCGGGTCTGGAAGCTTTGCTCGCACGTGAGTTGATGCGCCTTGTGCAGCTTCTGACGCGCGAGGTGGTTGAGCCGCGCCACGTCGGCGCGGGTACCGGCCAGCATCAGTGACTCACCGGGCTTGGCGGGGTGGTACTTTGACCACCAGCTATCGACGGTGCGCTGATAGGCGGCATCTCTGCTCTTAGCAATGTGGAGCCTCTTGCGGTCGAGGTAGGCTCTAAGCGCCGCGCCGACTTCGCCTTGACGGATCTGCTCCGCGGCCTCGCGCTGCCAGCTCTCGCGCTGGCGGCGGACCTCGCTAAGTTCGGCCGCCCGGCCACGTTGCTGGGCTTGCGCGACCAGGTGGCGATAGACGCCGCCTGGCCCGACGGCCTGTAGCTGGGCGGGGTCGCCGATCAGCACCAGGCGGGCCTGGGCCTTCTCGGCGTGTTGCAAAAGGGCGCCCATCACCCGGCTATCCACCATGCCCGCTTCATCAACGATCAGCACGTCTTTAGCCGAAAGCTGGCGGCGCGGCGGCAAGCTCTTCTCGACGCTGCCATCCGCCCGGCAGGCTTCTCTGGGTTCGAGATCCAGCAAGAAGCGGTGGATGGTCGAGGTATCTTCGACGTGCGCTGACCGGTGGAGCTCCGCCGCGGCTTTGCCGGCCAGCGCCAGGCCCGCTACCCGGTAGCCTTCTGACTCATAGCCGATGCGGAGCGCGTCCATCGACGCGCTTTTGCCGGTGCCCGCGCGCCCCACTCCGACCCGGATCCCACCGGCCTGTTGGCCGAGGCTGCGGCAGAAGGCTTGCTGCTCGGCCGAGAGCGCAAAGCCACGTTCCCGCTTAAAGCGAGCGAAGGCGGCGTCAAGGGTCTGTGGTGATAGCTTGGATGATCGCTCCGCCATGCGGCGCTCGGCGCTGGCGATAATGTCGCGCTCCGCCTTAAAAAGCTCGGGCGTGGTCCAGGCCTCGCGCGCGCCCTGGAGCGAAACGATGTGCTTGAGGCTCTCCTTGATGTGCTCGACGTGGGCGGCGACTTGGTGCGGGCGAAGGAGACCCTGAGCGGCAATCGATGCCTGCTCCCAAATGTGGTGCTCGCGCGCGACGCTTTGATGCTCAAACAGCGCCTCGCGTACCGACTCGCGCCACCCGGCCTCATGTACTGGCTGGCGCTCTGGCCGGTTGGCGCGTAAAGCGGCGGCCTGGTCAGCGGTCAGGCCGGCCTCGGCCGCTTGCGCGCGCCAGTCTTCCAGAAGGGCTTGCTCGTCGACGGATTGCTTTTGGGGTCGGGTTGCGAGCACGGCCTCTTTGATCTGCTTTGGGCTGGCTTCTTTGAGTGCCGCGATCCGGTACTTCCGAAGCAGGTAGTTTTCGATCTCCTGCTTGCGCTGCGAGAAGGCCTCTTCGGCCGCGCTCGGGACGCCGGCGATGCGGAAGCTGCCGCCGTCGCGTTCGATCCGATAGCCCAGGTCTTTGAGCCCCGCAGCCAGGCTGGCGCGGTAGAGCGCGCCGATCGCTTTCTGGTTGCGGTAAATCTCGTGCGACTGAATGGCCCCCCAGCTTCCGTCCGCGCGCCGGGCGGCGTTCATCAGCAGGACGTGGCTGTGGAGCTGCGGATCGAGGTCGCGGCTGGTGTCATGCCGGTAGAGCGCGGCGACGATCTGGACGTGCTCGCGCTCGTATTCGCGCTGGGCGTGGTTGCCGCGCTCGCCGACTGCCCAATTTTCTTCGACCATCGAAAGCGCATCTCTAACCGCCGCGTCGTGCGCGGCCTCAATCGCGGCCTTCGCCGCGGGGTCGACGGCGGCAAGCACGCTGACGCTCTTTGGCGCCGAAAAAGTGAGATCCCAGCCGTAACGTTGCTTGCTCATGCGGTCGAGCGCACCGTGGGCGGCGTCGATCCACTCTCTGCTGGCGCGTTGCCCGTCGGTCTGGTGGTGCTTTTGCAACCACGCGTCGATTTGGGCATCACCGGCTTTGATCAGGCGCGGCGCCGGGCGCTTGACCAACTGCTCGCCATGCGGCGAGCGACCTTGCAGAAGGTTGAGCAGCTCCGCTCGGGCAACCGGCCCCTTGAGCGCCAAGGCCGCGGCGCCGGCGCCGAACCACTGGGACGCCACCCGGCGCTCCCGCTCACCCGAGTAATAGCTTTCGAGCGATTGCTGGTCGGCGACGTAATCGGCGATGTCACCGGCGGCGCCGGCGCCGCTTCCGCCTTTTGCGTCGATGGAGAGCATCGGGCTCTACTGCTCGGCTTGGGCCTGAGCTTTACCTTCTGTGATCAATTGCCCGGCTCTCACGCTCTGCGCGCCCGATTGCCTGCGCCAGGAGCGTCATTGCGTCCCGGTCCTGGGCAAGCGCGTGCGCCAGTTGATTGGCAATCTCGGTGATCTCGATCATGCTGAGCGCCCGGCTGGCCGGCGCTTTCGCGAGCCCATCCAAGACGCGCGCCGCCAGCGTCTCCACGCGCTGTTCCGCCGCATCTCCGCGGCGGAGCTCGAGCACTGCGAGCCTAAGCGCGGCGCTCAGGCTGGTCTTGCGCTCGCGCGCGTAGGCCGCCAGCCAAGCGGCATCCCGGTCGCTAAGCCTGATGGTCATCGCGCGCATACCAGCCACGATACCTTGCAGCAGGACAAGACACAAGTACGAGCCCGGCGGGCCCGAGATGCGCGTGCACCGCGCAAGAGCCGCGCCCGTGCTCGCGAAAGCGCCGCAAGCCTGCACCCGGCGCACCACTGTCGCGGTGCGCAGAAAAGGGCCGGCGGAGTGGAGGTTCGCTGCAAACTGACCGGTCACCGGTGCGCCTGCAAGGCGGTGAGGTTTGGAATAAAGCTGGTGACCGGGCTTGTTGGGGGCGGAAATCGAGCTGCGGATGGGCGCGTTGACGTGAGGTTGACGCCGGCATATAGTAACCTTGCAGCAGGGCAGGAGAAACGTGGCGCGATGGTGACAGTGGATAAAGCGGCGCTGATACAGGCGCTCAGCAAGGAGATCGAAGAGCTGGCGGCCGCCCGCGCGGTTGAACTGGCGGCCAGGCGCGAAAGTGACAGGCAGGTATCGGTGGCGGAGATCATTGCCGCGCTGCGAACGCCGGTCAGAAAGGCGCTCAAGGCGGGATGTACGCGCGATGCTCTGGCGCAAAAGATCGCAACCGGACTCTCGGAGCGGGGAATGACCGCCAGCCCCTCAACCGTAAAGACCTACTTGACGCGGTCAAAGAGGCGCGGCTCGCCGCGGCGGCGCCTCGCTGATTCTGCCGTAACGGCGCCTGCGGTGGCGGCAGAACCGGACGAAAATGCAGGGGCGGCAAAAAGTGATGAGGCGCCCAACGCCATCGACGGGGCTCAGGCCACCGCCGGCGAAGATCGCGCAGCGAAACTAATGAAGATCAAGGAGATGGCGCGCCGCGCCGGGGTGCTCCGGGAGTAGAACATGAAAGTGACGTTTTGCACTGGCGGAAAAGGCGGGGTGGGAAAGTCGTTTGTCGCCGCCTGCGTGGCTGGACTGTACGATGCGGCCGGCGCGGAAGCCTATGTGGTCGATGCCGACTTTCGCACCGCAGATGTCTCCGCGCGGTACCCCGAGCGGTCGGTGAGAGTCGATTTGAACGCGGAGCGCGGATGGAGGCTCTTGAGCGACGTAATCGAGAGGCTCGATGCTCCGGTGGTCGTGAACATGGGCGCCGACGTGAGCAACGTCGAAGAGCGATACGCGGCTGACGCGGCTGAAACTTTCCATGCCGCCGGCGGCGAGGTGGCGTTGATCTGGGTGTTGACGCCCGCGCCGGAGTCATTGGCGCACCTGGCGGAGTCGGCGAGGCGCGGGGTGATGCGCCGCGCTGGCATTAAGAAGATCGTCGCGATGAACCTGATCGAGGAAGGGCTCGCGGTCGAGGACTTCGACCAGTACCAGCGCTCGCCGGTCCGTGAGGGGCTGGTGAAAGGCGGGACACTGGAAGTGACGGTCCCCCATCTGTTTCGTGACTACGCGCTGGCGCTGCGCGGGAGACCGCTCTCGCTTGCGGCTGATGGCTTCGCGCAGGGGCTTAACCTGTTCGGGCGGATGCGGGTGAGGAAATGGTGGCAGGAGATGTCCGCCGGCCTGGCGCCGGCACTGGGAATCGAGATCCCTTAAGCCGAGCGATGCCGGGCAACCGATTAGACGACTCCGGTAAGAACGCGGTCGGGCCGCTGGCGCTTGCGTGCGCGGGCCTGGCCCGGGTGCTTGGGCGCCCACCCAATCAGGCCGAGCGCGAGATTCTGGCCCGGCTGCTGGATGAGTATCGCTTGGGTTGCGGCCGGGAAGCCGATCGGGAATGGACGGCTTCGACGATCGCCCTGCTGGCGCTGACCCGCGACCTGGCGGATCAGGCTGTCGGCCAGGTGCGCGCGGCCGCAGCTGAGGCGGTCGCGATGCTGCGCAAAGATGCGGCGGAGGTGTCTCTCGCGGCGGTGAAGTCGCGCATGGAGATCGAAGCCGCAACCCGCCAGCAGACCTGGCGCTGGCGACGGCGCACGTTGAGCGCGGCGGTTCTGGGATGCGTGGGAACCGCAATGATCGCGGGCGGAATGGTCGGGCTCGCAAGCGGCGGAACCTGGTCGCTCGCGTGGTGGTGGCAATGGTGGCAGGCGTATTGGACGCTGTTTGTGCCGTTATTGGCCGGCGCCGCGACCGTGGGTGTGGCCGCAACGATGGCGGCGCCCGAACTGTGGCAGCGCACGCGACAGACCCGCCGTGCGCCCGGGTGTCTAAGCCGGGGGGCTTAAGGATATGAGCGAATCGGACACCGAATCGGACGCCCTGGTGCGCCGCGCAATGCAGATCATAGATGAACGCCTCGCGATCATCGATCGCTTGCGCTCGCTGGAGGTCGAGCTCGCCGAGCTCTTTGGCCGGCTCGATCGGATCGACCCCGAGATGGCAGCCAAGCTGGCGCCCATCCGGCCGCGGGGCGCCTCCCGGCAGGCCGGCATTGCGCGGGGGACACGGCAGTCGATGCCGCGGCGCATCCTGGCGGCGCTCAACGAGCGCGGGGGCGAGGCCAGCAACCAGGATCTCGCCAGCGACTTGGGACTCGGGCCGGGGGAGCTCACGGTCATGTATTCGGCGCTGACCCGGCTTAGCAAGACCGGGCGGATCAAACGAGTCAGCGAAGGACGGTATCGATTGCTCCGCGGTCGGGGTTAACGCCCTCCGGGCTACAAACACGAGGCCTGTCTCTAATTGCCGACGGGTGGCGCGACTTTGCGCGGGCGGCCGGGGCCGCGCCGCGGCCGCGATGCCGCCACCGCGCGCGCTTCGAGCTCCGCAAGCCATTGTTCCACCAGCCGGCGCGGGAAGAACCACTTGGCGCCGCGTTTGACGCGGGGCGGGAGATTTACCCCGCCGCGCTGGATCTCCATCCGCAGCGCGGCCTCGGTGGTGTCGAGCAAGATTGCCAACTGGGCCAGGCTGTAGCCGACCTGTTCCAGTTTGTTGACGCTGTCATTCTCCCCGGCTTTTAGGTCCATCAGGATTCCTCCGTCGCGTGTTGCAACCGTAAAATTGTCGGCCATCGGTGGCCCTGGGCGTCGGCCCGCGCATCGTCGGGCGCGGCGCCGCTCGCATCGCTGCGAGCATCGCCGTCTGCCCCGCGCTGCGCATCAGCCGGCACGTTAGCGCCGGATGACGCGCCAGCGAGCGTCAGCGCCTCGGCATACATAGCGTCAATGAGGCGCTCGACCCCGGTTCGCAGATCCACCGCCGCATCGTGGCGCGCGGCGATCTCTCTTGCGCGCCGATAGCGCTCGGCGTGCGATCCGAATATGCGCACAGTGATTGCCGTGAGATGCTCGCGCTTTTTCGCTTTGATGAGTTTCATCTATTATCACCTCGTTTCATGCGCCCCGTTTCATGTAACGCGGTAAAAACGCTCAAGTGTCCGCCGCGTCCGGAGGACCGCGATGTGCAGGTCGGACACTTCAGCGATCTCGTCATTGCGTTCCAGCGCCTTAACCAGAGAGACAAGTTGGTCGATCTGCCAACCGCAACCTCGCGCGGCGCGGATCGCAGCAACGCACGAGGCGCTTACTCCAGCTAACACTGCGAGAATCTCCGGCTTGTGCGCGCGGAGGCGGGCGATCAGGTCGGGCGTCAGGCGCTCGGCCGGCGCGATGTACAGACGGCCGTCCGGTCGGGGCTCAACCGTGATGCCTTGAGCCCGCAGCGTGCTGAGCAATTCGATCACGCTCATATCTCGACCCCGTTCCCGTTGCCGTCCTGGGGCGCTGGAACTCCCGTCCGTTCCGCCGAATCGCCGCCGCCCTGCCACCCATCTTCCGTTGCGAGGCGGTCAATCTCTGCCTCCGCGACCGAATCGGCGGTACGGGGACTTTCGTCAGTTTTGTCGGTTGGTGGATTCAGAGGTTCCAGGGGTTCAGAAGGCCTTGTCGCGGTACTGACAATACTGACAAAAGTATCCCGCTCACCTTCTTGAGCCACTCGTGGGTTGATCAGGTATCGCGCCGCCGGGCGCCCGAATTGATATTGATTTACGCGCTTCACCCAGCCCGCTTCCTCCAAAACCTCAAGCGCCATTTCAACGTCGCGCCGGGCGCTAAGCCCGGTCCATGCCTGCCTATAGACGTCACGCGCACTGAACGGCTGCGGGAGCCTGTTAGCCAGAAGTTTTTTGCCGAGCGCAGCGGCGGCAGTCTCGGCTGGCGTCAGCGCACTCTGATAGACTCTGCGCGTGTGCGCCTCCAGGAACTTGCACCAATCGAGCGCGCGCTGCATCGCGTCCTCAGACACGGCACCCGCTTGAGCATCGATCAAGTGGAAGATCAGGGCGAGCCGAGCGCAAAGGCCGCGGTACTTCGCGAGATGCGACAGAAAAGCCGCATGCTCGTCGCTGGTTCTGATCCTTCGCTCCAGCGTCTCGCGCCAAGCCGCAAACATGCTAAGCGCCCCCGGCGTTAGCCGCAGATAAGGCAGCTCATCCACCGCATCGGGCACGCAAGCGCCCACGTCTCGCGGTATGAGACTGTTCAGGCGTCCATACACGGCATACGCGCGCTCGGCAGCGGTGCGGTCTGGCTCGCGATCTATGTTCTGCCACATGGTGGGTGGATCGGGATAAACCGCAAGTTGGTAGCGCTGCATGAGTCCGTCGTCGTTTCCCCCGCCGAAAGTCTCGCGCATGTAAGCATCGAGCCGGTTCGGCGTAATGCCGCCGATCACCGATAGACTCGCCGCCTCGATCCGGATCGTGCCGCGGCCGACGCGATCGTAGATGTAGCCGTACTTACCTCCCCACGCTTGCAAAAAGAACCCGCGCTCCGACGCGTGCTCCTCGCTGTCCAGTCGTGCAAGCAAAGCGCCGAGCTCATCACGGACAACCAGGAGGCCGTTAGCATTCTGGTTGAGCAGCTCGCCCAGCTTTTCGACGGTCGCGTCGTTAACCACGTAGCGGCGCGGCACCGGTTCCTCGCCGCAGCTTATCGCCGTGAGCTCGGCTTCCAGCTCCTCGGTCGGCTTGCCGCTACGAAGGCGCTTCCGAATCTCCTCCTCCAGTGCAGCGCCGCGCATAGCCGCCAGCTTGCGCTTGAACTCTGTCTCCTGCTGGCGGTCCTTGTACTCGCGCGCCGCGACCCGCTCGATCCGATGGATCGGTTTGAGCGCATCGGCCATAAGCGGCGACTTCATGATGCCCGGTCGCCCCACGATAATTCCCCACAGGTTGGCGACCTCACTCCAATCGTCGTGCGCCTTTGGACGGACGGCGATTTTGCGCCCAATGAGTGCGCCCGCCGCCACTATGGCGGGAATCGCGGCGTACTCAAGCGGCGCTTGAAAGCGTTCGGCTATGTCGCAGAGCCACGGACGCAGCGCGGCCGGGATCATCTCCGGCTCAAGCCGCGGCACTGGCACTGGCTCGGCGCCTATTTTTTCCGGTTTAGGCCAGTAGCCTATTGGATCAGTGCGAGCCGCTGTGGGCGCGGTAGAGCCGTTTCCCACAGGTTGCGCGCCCAGGTCGTGTACCGCCTGTGCGCTCAGGCCGAATTGTTGCGCGATCTCCTTTTCTAACAGCGCCCTTACCGCCGGGTCGCGGCACGCCGCCAGCAACCGCGCGGCATCGCGGACGGCCGACACCTGGTCCGGGCGGGATACGAGCAGCGACAGCACGTATTCGGTGAGCGACTGTGCCCTGGCGAGCAACCCGCGGAAAGCCGCGGCTCCGTGCGTGCGGACAAATGTGTCTGGGTCCTCAGGCGGAGGGAGGAGCGCCACCCTGGCTGGCACTTCCGCCGAAAGAAAAGTCTCGGCCGACCTGGTGACAGCAACTTGTCCGGCGGCATCGCCGTCAAAAGAAAGCACGACCTCGGGTGCCAACCTCCGCAGTAGCATTGCCTGCCGGACCGTGAGCGCCGTGCCGCAGGTCGCGACAACATTGCGAACGCCCGCCTGCCAGAGCGCAATCGCGTCGAAATAGCCCTCGACCAGCACTGCCGACTTCTCCATCCGGATCGCCTCGGCTGCGGTATCGATCCCATAAAGCACTCGCGACTTTTGATAGATGGGTGAGTCCGGCGAATTGATGTACTTAGGCTGGGCCGCATCCAGGACGCGCGCGCCAAAGCCTATCACCCTGCCGCGCAGGTCGCGGATCGAAATGGTCAGCCGGCCCCATAGCGCCGCACGCGGGCTCTCGCCGCCGTACCCCGGAGGTTTGAGCAATCCGACTCGTATGCCGACATCCACCAGATTATAGCGGGCCAGGGCGGCGAGCAGCGCGGTCGCCTTGCGTGGAGCGTAACCGAGTTGAAATTGCTGTGCGGTTTGCTCACTAATTCCCCTCTCTGCCAGGTAAGCCCGGCAGGCCTGACCTTCCGTATCGGTGGCGAGCGTCGCTGCGAAAAACGCCGCCGCCTCAGCGTTGGCTGCGTAAAGCGGCGCTAAGTTCTGTTCGTCCCCGGCCGTATGCTCAATCCCCGCCTCTCGCGCGAGTTCAGCGATCGCCTCGCGCTTGTCGATCCCGCGCGTGCGCGCGACGAAGTCGATGATGTCGCCGTGGGCCTGACAGCCGTAACAGCGGTACTGCTGCTCCTCAGGGTAAACGTGAAACGATGGGGTTCTTTCGTCGTGGAAGGGGCATAGGCCGACAAGCGTCTTGCCGCTGCAGCGCAGCTTGACCCGCTCGCCAACCTCGTCCGCAAGCGAGAGCCTGCTCTTAATCTGCTCGATGATAGTCATCAAGCACCACCTCCCGTTTGCGAAGTTGGAGCGACGACCATTTTTCGGGGGCGTCCGACCGGGCGGCGCTGGCGGGACTCAGCAAGTATGCGAGCGCGAAGTCCGGCCCACCACTCGTCCAGTAAGTCGTCCATGAAAAACCAGCGCTGGCCTAAACGCACCGCTGGTGGTACTTCCCCCCTCCGATGGGCACCCCGCTCAAGTGCCCGACGAAGTCCCAGCGGGCTGCGGCCTAGCATCCTCGCCACCTCGGCCAAAGACAGCAGCCGTCGGGGCCGCCCGCCGTCGCCATTGCCGGGCGTGTTCACGGCAACGCCCGCGCCCGAACCGGCGCGGCCCCGCAATGATTTACGACCTTGATGTCTTGGAGCGCCCGCTCTACAGGACGTAAAGCGGACAAAGGAGGGTCGGAGCTACTACTCGAGTCTGAGTCGGAATTGTTTCCGCTTCGGGCTCTCTTCGTGGTGGCCGAACGTCTAAATCTGGGAGCGTGGCCTTGCCGCCCACGGTGACGTAAGCTCACGCTCGTAAAGTTGCGGGCCGCAGGGTAACCGGTGAGACGCTCGGCGTTGCGCCTTATCCGGGACTCCGCAGGAAGGATGCGACTCAGCCGT
This sequence comes from Deltaproteobacteria bacterium, assembly GCA_021817345.1. Taxonomy (GTDB): domain Bacteria; phylum Desulfobacterota; class Binatia; order Binatales; family Binataceae; genus DTIX01. Next base: position 20,529 of record JAKAVC010000160.1, read on the forward strand.
CGCGCGGCGTATCGTCTGAGCACGGGATTACAAAACAACCATTCTAGAATGACCGCGACCGTCTGCATCGGATTCTATGGCCGGCTGCCGTCACCTCCGCCAGCACCTCTCCCATTAAAGAAGGTAACGGACCTAGGGCGTGCGTGCAACACGGACACGCCGCACACGGACACGCGCGGGTCGCGCACATGGCCGCCGGCCGGCCCGTCATCGGCCAGACCACCGCTTTCTGGCGGAGAACCGGGACCGCGCCCGGTGCTCGTTTCACCCGCCCCAACCTGCGCACGCCGTACCACTGCGTACCATGACGCGCGCCTCAGAGCACGGTGAACCTAGCCGCCCAATTTCCGGCAAATTTCCGGCAACGAGATCGGTCCAGAGCGGTACGCCGTGGCCCGCAGTGCCACAGGCGGGAAGGAAGATACCCGTTGCGGCAGAAGGACTTGACGTATTTTTGATTGGTTCTGCAATGATCCCGAGTTTTGCCGATTTATATCTCCGGAACCTCAAGTCCGGGTTCGACTCCCGGCCGGGGCACCACCTTCCGTTGCGGCTTATAAACGTCGCGGCTCGCATCGCCTCAGGACAGACGCCACGTGCGGGACAGGCGAGCGAGCTTACGTCGGCCGGCCGCGCCCAAATTCCTGGCCTTTGGCTTCCACCACCGCGCAGCATTCGACTGCCGCGATGCTCGCCGGCGATTGCGGAAAATATCTGCGTCGAGCCCACAACGCCACGTTGACGAGGGTGATGAGCACTGGCACCTCGACCAGCGGTCCGATGACCGCGGCGAAAGCTTCTCCGCTATTGAGGCCGAAGGTCGCAACCGCCACCGCGATCGCCAGCTCAAAGTTGTTCGAAGCGGCCGTGAACGACAATGTCGCCGACTGCGCGTAATTGGCGCCCGCCTGGTAGCTCATCGCAAACGACGCAACAAACATGATCACGAAGTAGAACAGGAGCGGGACTGCCACGCGCACCACGTCCAAAGGCAAGTCGACGATCGCTTCACCCTTGAGCGAGAACATCACCACGATCGTGAACAGCAGCGCGACGAGCGTGATGGGGCTGATCTTCGGAATAAAGTGCTCGCGATACCACTGCTTGCCTTTCGCACGGGTAAGGATCGCCCAGGTCAGCAGGCCGGCGGCGAAGGGTACGCCCAGGTAGATTCCGACGCTCTCGGCAATTTCACCGATTGTCACATTCACGATCCCGCCTTCGAGCCCGAGCCATCGCGGGAGCACCGTGACGAAGACCATCGCGTAGAGCGAATAGAAAAGAACCTGGAATATCGAATTGAACGCGACCAGGCCCGCGCAATATTCCGCGTCGCCTTCCGCCAGGTCGTTCCACACGATTACCATCGCGATGCATCGCGCAAGCCCGATCATGATCAGGCCCACCATGTAGGCGGGATAGGCGCGCAGAAAGAACACCGCGAGGCCGAACATCAGCAGCGGACCGACGATCCAGTTCTGAACCAGCGAAAGTCCGAGAATCTTCCAGTCGCGGAAGACCGCGCCCAATTCGTCGTAATTAACCTTGGCCAGCGGGGGATACATCATGAGAATCAGTCCCACCGCGATCGGAATCGAGGTTGTGCCGACGCTCAGCCGGTCGATCAGGGCCTTGATGTCCGGGACGAAATAGCCGAGACCGACGCCACACGCCATGGCAAGGAAGATCCACAACGTGAGGAAGCGATCGAGAAACGAAAGCCGACGCGCCCTTGCCGGCTCCGCACCTCTTCCGAGAGCGCCGACGGCCGGCGCATGTAAATTACTACCCATTGCTCTGCCCTCTGCCCGTGACTAATACTTCAACGCGACCCTCAAGGTGCGGGCGCGAGCGCCGGTATGAGCAAGACGGCACGTTCGCGAGCCGAACCACCTGGTGGGTTCCGCCAAATCGATCCTGCTCCTCTCGACCCGCCGGGGCTTCACACAAGCGCGACCGGTTGCTCGTCGGCAGGACGCCGCGCCAGTTCGTCAGCGGTCAGCCGCGCATAGATCTCGATTAGATTGCCGTCGGGATCTTTCAGCCATAGCTCGTGCAGCGGCGTGCCCTTCCAGGTGGTGCGTGGCGGCTTTTCCACCTGCCATCCTGCCCGCGCCGCGTGGCGGTAAGCCTCGATTACCGCGTCCTTGTCCGCGAGTGCGACGCCGAAATGGTACAACGTGTCGTGGTGAAGCTCCTTTCCGTCCGACACGAGAAGTACAAAGTTGAGCCTGAGTTCAGGACAGATGAAGGTCACGTAGCGATGGGTCCATCCGCGCGGCTGGATTCCGAGCAGCCAGGAATAGAAGCGCGCGCTGCGCGCCAAATCGCGCACTCGGATGCTGGAATGAAATTCAATCGCCGCGGGGCCGGGCGGTAGCTCGCGCAACGCGGCCAGCACCTCGATTCGAGCTTTGATCTGATCGCGCGCAAGGCGGAACCTTGCGAGCCGTTCGCCGTCGCCAAGCGCCGGAGCCGGCGCGGCTGGGTCCGCAATCGGCCAGTGCAGCCGCCGCGCGTTGCCGAGGAACACCGGACATACCTCGTCCGCGCACAGCGTGATCACCGTATCGACGCCCCCAGGGTCGATACTGTCGACCGGCTTTGAGGTCTGAGCGGAAATATCGATTCCGATTTCCGCCATCGCCGCGATTGCGAGCGGATTCACCGCCGCGGGTTTCGATCCGGCGCTTTGCACGCGCACCGCATCACCGAAGATGGCGCGTGCCAATCCTTCGGCCATCTGGCTGCGCGCCGAATTCTGGACGCACAGGAAGAGGAGCCCTTTCATCGGGTGTCTCCTTTCGGCCGCTCGCTCGGCAGAGCTCCGCGCTTGCCCCATTCGGACCATGACCGCCCGCAGTTTCGCACTCGCTCGCAGCCGTCGCCCTTGCGCGTATCGGCGACGTGGATATGAGGATTCTCAAAACGCGCCGCCAGCCATCCGGTGCTGACCGGCATTTCGGCTTCGCGGTTGTTGTGCATGACGTTACTCAGTTCGCCTCGGCACCGGGTTGTCGGCGACAATCTCACCTTCCACCTGACATGCCGCCGCAAGAGTGTTGTAAACCGTCCCGTATTTGCGGATGTTGAGGTGAAGCAGATCTACGCGATGCGGCGGCTCATCGGTGTTGATTCGGAGCATGTATCGGATACTGACGATTCGCGGCGGAGGTTCTTCGCGTTCGGCCACCACCTCGATTGACGCCGTATCGTAGCGAAAGCGCAGGATCTGCGAGAATCGCTCCACGTTCTTCAGCGCGCATGCGGCGAATGCCGTCGCCAGCAGCTCGGCCGGCCCAGGCAGCTCCGGGTCTTGTTGCGCGGAACCGTCGAAGCGGATTTCGCTCCGCTTGGCTTGCGCGCTCGCCTCGCCACCCTTTCGAACCGACGCCGAAACCTCATATCGCTGCATGGTGCTCGCGTACCTCCCGAAGCCTTGGTTCTAGTCGGGCGCAAGATTCAGACCGTTTTCACAGCCGGGATAGCTCTTTCTCCGGTCGCATGAATTCCGAAAGCGCTGTCGCTCGCTCGCAGTGATGATCCAACGAGCCAGGGCAATACGAACACAGGTGACGCCAAACGACACACTTCCTCCAGGTAACGCGCTTCGTTTAGTCGTCGCGCGGCGAGCACCGGATCGCCAGGCGCGAGCGGAGTCAGGCTCTGATTGACGACCCATGCGAACGGCCTTATACCAGCGCGCCCAAGGTCGGACTGTAATTGCGCCGCTTCATGCACGGGCGTCGCCTCCGGCAAGGTGACGATGAGAATCCTGGTGAACTCGGAATCGCGCAGGCGTGGCAGCAAGCGCCGAACTGGCTCGGGCACATTGCTGAGCGAGCGAAGCACATCGCGATGGTAAGCCTGTGCCGCGTCCAGAAGGAGCAAAGTATGGCCCGTCGGCGCCGTGTCGATCACCACGAATCCTTCCTCACCTTCCTCAACCAAGCCGGCGAAGGCGCGAAACACGGCAATCTCCTGCGTGCACGGAGACCTCAGATCCTCTTCGAGCAGCGCACGGCCCTGCGCGTCCAGCCCCCTGCCCGCCGTACGCATCACTTCATCCGCGTATGCGCGCGTCTCCGCCTCAGGGTCGATTCGGCTGACGCGGACGCCGCTTCCTTCGACGCTTCGGTCAAGGCCACGCCCCGCCGGGTCGGTGGTCGTGAGGTGCACGCGATGGCCCTGCCGGGCCAGTTCGACAGCGATGATACCTGCGACGGTGGTTTTGCCAACGCCGCCTTTGCCCATCGTCATGACGATTCCGCGTCCCGCGTGCGCTATCTCGGAAATCAGCGCGGACAGGGATGGCAATTCGGTCGTCGCGCTGGCGGCACCGCAAGCAACACGCGCACGAGCCGTGCCGGGCCGCGCCAAGGCGCGCAGCACGTCAACTCCAACGAGGTTGGTCGAGAGAAGGGGAAGCTCCGTGCGTGGAAGAAAGGCAAGTGTCCGCGGCAGATTTCGCAGCGCATCATGCGCGCGTTTCTCGAATTCGCAGGCGATCGGATCCGACTTATCGCTCGCCTTGAAGACGCCGTTGAGTACAAGGTGCTGATTCAGAACTCCCAGTGCTTTCAGCTCGCCGCTGGCGCGTTCAGCTTCGGCGAGGGCCTCGCGCTCCGGACGGCTTACGATGATCAGCGCCGTCGCTTTCGGGTCGGTTAACGCGCGGCGCGAAGCCTCGTAGAGCGCCTGTTGCGACTTGAGCCCGGCCAGCGGGCCCAGACAGGAAGTTCCGCCGACATTGGTCTGGAGAAAATTGCTCCACGCCGCCGGCAGGCTCAGCAGGCGCAGAGTATGCCCGGTCGGCGCGGTATCGAAAATCACGTGGTCGAACCCCTCGGTCGCTTTCGGATCGCCCATCAGCTTCGAGAATTCGTCGAAGGCCGCTATTTCAACCGTGCACGCTCCCGACAACTGTTCCTCGATGCTTGCGACGGCTTCGCGCGGGAGCACGCCACGATACGGTCCGACCACTCGTTCCCGGTAGTCCCGCGCGGCCGCCTCAGGGCTGATGTTGAGGGCAAAGAGACCCGGCACTTCGCCAACCGGCGTGGGGATAAAGCCGATTCGAGTCTCCAGAACTTCGTCCAGGTTGGATGCCGGATCGGTGCTGACCAGCAGCACCCGTTTGCCGCGGCGCGCGAGTTCAATCGCGCACGCGCACGCGACCGAGGTTTTGCCGACTCCGCCCTTGCCGGTAAAGAAAAGATACCTGGTGGCGTCTTCGAGAAATTCCATAGCGAGAGCCTCTCAGCAGCACTTGCCGGTTGGTTTCACGGTCTCGGCCGTTGCCGTCGAGCCGCCGGCTCCGCAGCATCGCGAAGACGTCGCAGGCGCATCGATTTTCGATTTCGCGGAGCTCTCGCCGCAGCACGGCACGGCGGTTGCGCGGCTCGCCACCTCGGATGCGGCGGACATTTTCTCCTCGGAGCCACAGCAGGCGCTTTCGGCACCGACGGCACCGGTCTGCGATACTTTGCCAACGCTGAGCAGCCGCTCAGCCAATGACAGAATTGCGCGAGCCGGCGTCTCCTTCACCGCCTGCGCGGTCGCGACCGCTCGTCCCATATCTTCACGCGAGACGCCGAGCCTGCGCGCCCGGTCGAAGTGAAACTTCAAGCACGGTTCACAGTTCGCGGCGATCGCGGCGCCGATTGCGACCAATTCCGCCACCGCTTCGGAATAGAGCGTCTTGTGCGGATTCGGCTCGACCCCCGCCGCGCGCGCCAGAGCGTCACGGTCAGGGTAAGCGCCACTGGAAACGATCGTCCCCCCGGCCAGCACCAGCGGCAGGCATCCGTTGCCTCCTTGCTCGAGAGCTTTTTTAACCACCGGATTTGCCACAAACGCTCCGGGCTCCTGGGCCAGGTTGTGCCGCTCCACATTCACTCCCTGTTGGCGCAACCAATCCAGGTCCGCGGCAAAGCGGGCCAGTGCCGGGTCAACGGAGGGACCGCAAACTCCGGTGGAGCAGCACAACGGCGGGTCAAATACTGAAATCGCCGGAGCACAAGCGGCGGCGGTACGATGCAGGTTCATTTCCGCCGGCATCCCATTCGCGCCGAACGTTGTGCTCGCGCTCGTGGTGAGAAACGTTTCCCAAATGACGCCTTGGGAGTCCTTCGCCCACTCCTTGTCGCCACGCGCATAACAGCAGTTGGCTCCGTTCTGTTGAACCACCGGAGGACCCGCCGTTCTCAATCGCGACGCAACCGCTCTCAGCTCGTCAGCGCTTTCCACCTGGATACCGAGATGGTCGACGCCCGCTTCCCCGCGATGCGTCGATATGGCGAAGTTCACTTTCGGGTCTTCAAGCACCCACTTCGCGTAATCCGGTTTGAGGACGCTCGGTTCGGCGTCAAACAGCGTGGAGTAAAACCTCGCGCTGTCGGCGAGGTCCTTTACGGCAACGTGAACATGAAGTCGTTTCATCTCGCTCCTCTTGTCTCCCAATTGTCGAATTACGAACGCTTTGGCAAAAAGACTTCAACTCGAGAGCCGCGAACAGTGCTTCAAGCCGTCCAGGCCGCGCACATGAACCCGCAACCGTTTCGTCAGTTCGCTCCTCCCGCCGTCCTTTGACGTGACGCCCTGTCGCCGCGCGCGGGCTGATGAGGCGCCGGCCGTCCAACGCTGGGAAGGCACAAATCGGGTCGGCCGCGGCAACAGTTTTCGGTCAGGTACGAAACCAGGGCGGAGGTCGTTGCAAAATCGGCGCTGTAAATTATCGAGCGGCTTTCTCGCCGCGCGGTTGCCAAACCGGCGTGCTTAAGTTGCGCCAGGTGAAATGAGAGCGTGGCCGACGGCAGGCGCAGACGCTCTCCGATCTCGCCGGCCGCAAGCCCTTCCGGCCCGCGCTGAACCAGCAGGCGAAAGATGTCCAACCGGGTTTCCTGTGCCAGCGCCCCCAGCGCGGCGACGACCGCAGACTTCTTCATATCTCCATTATAGTGGAAAAGTCGAATCATTGAGTCAAGCGATTGGCTTTCCCGTTTGTATTTGTCCCGCCGAGCAAGGAAATTATAGTGCGCGATGGATTCGTGGAGAGCCGGGGCCGGCGCGTTCCACTTAACACATTCGAGCGGCCGTCCGATGATTTGCAATATCGCGGGTTGTTCCCGGATGCCCCGCGGGCGACGGCCGGTCTTCGCGCGGACCACGCGGCGTTGATGCACGAAAGAACAGGGGAAAAAATTTTCCAATGGCCCAGGATCGCGGGATGAACCCGAACGGCAAGCAAGTCGCCGTCGTGATCGGCGCGACTTCCAAGTGGCAATCGAACGGCCGCAACACCCTGCTGGCGCATGGCCGAACGCTCGACGACAGCGGCTTGCCGCTCGGCGCGCGATGGGGCGTGGGCGGCGCCATCGCGCAGAAATTCGCGCGCGAGGGATTCTTCGTCGTTCTGACAACCCGTAACCAGGCCAATGCGTCAGCATTGGCGCAGGCCATCGGCGAACAGGGCGGCGAATGCACGATCGTCGAACTGGATCTGGTTTCGCAGGAATCGATCTCTGATGCGTTCGCCACCATCCGCCGCGAGGCCGGCGACCCCGACGTTCTCATCTACAACGCCGGCTACCTGGAAGGCCGTGAACTTCCTCCCGACAAGGAATTGCTCGAGCACGTGCCGGTGGAGATTTTCGATACCGCCGAGCATATTTCCAGCCGAGGGCCTTTTCTGGTCGCCAGGGAAGTGCTGCCGGCGATGAGGCAAAAAGGCCGGGGCTCGTTTTTCTTCAGCAACAACGCCAACTCGCTGCGCGGGCGCAAGCGAATGACCGGGCAGTCGCTTTACTACCCGAGGGTCATGATGCGCACGCTGGCGCAGGTGCTCACCGAGGAGTACTCCGAGTACGGCGTGCACGTGGCCAACGTGGTGATCGACGGACTGATCGACTCGCCCGGAACCCGCGCGCTGCCAATCGCTCAGAAGCGCCCCGATATCATCATGAATCCGGTAAAAATCGCCGAGGCGTTTTATTACCTGCACACCCAGGACCGGTCGTGCTGGACACACGAGCTTCAGTTGACGCCATTTTCGACCAGGCCGAGCTACTGACAGAGCCCCCGCAGGTGTCAGCTTGCGGAACACCAGCGATGGCCCGGGGAGATGCGGCGAATAGCGCGCCGGCTAACATCTCGAGCGGAAAGCAAGGTATCCTTCGAACAGCGATCTGCCGAACGTGACAGAAGGTAATTTGCACGAGAAACGCGAGCCGCGCCTGTTTCGCAGCATCCTGCCGCTGACTCGGGACAGGGCGATGCGGGATGTGCTGGCTGGCTTCGCGCTCGCCGCGATGAACGTGCCGCAGGCGCTGGGCTACACGCGAATCGCCGGCACGCCGGTCGTTACGGGGCTTTACACGCTGCTGCTGCCGCTGGTGGCGTTTGCGGCGTTCGGTTCCTCGCGTTACCTGGTGGTCGCGGCGGATTCCGCCACCGCGGCCGTCCTGGCGGGTGGATTGTCCGAAATGGCGCCCATCGCCAGCCCTCGCTACGTCGCGCTGGCCGGGACGGTGGCGCTGCTGGCCGCAGCCTTTCTTTTTGCGGCCTGGATATTCGAACTCGGATTCCTTGCCGACTTCCTTTCAGAGACAGTGCTGGTCGGCTTTCTGACAGGGGTCGGCTTCCAGGTGGGCATCGCGATGCTTGGCGAAATGCTGGGCATCACGGTTACCTCGCCCCGCACGCTTGGACAGCTTGCCCAGGTCGTTCGCGGTCTGCCGTCGGCGCATCCGCCGACGCTCGTTGTGGCTGCGGCTGTGCTGGCGTTGGTCCTTATCTTGCGCCGGATGGCGCCACGACTGCCGGGACCGCTCTTTGCGGTCGCTGGCGCGATTGCGGCCAGCGCGGCGTTCAACTTCTCCGGACACGGCATCGCTCTGATCGAGCCCGTCGCCGGGGGCCTGCCGCCATTCGGCCTGCCCGCTGTCAAACTGAACGAAATTCTGCCGTTGATTCCCGTGGCGGTCTCGTGCTTCCTCGTAATCGTGACCCAAAGCGCGGCGACGGCGCGCGCCTATGCCTGGCGTCATCACGAGGCACGCGACGAGAACACCGATCTGCTGGGATTATCGGCGGCCAACGTCAGTGCCGCGCTCAGCGGCACGTTCGTCGTGAACGGCAGTCCCACGCAGACGGCGATGGTCGAAAGCTCGGGCGGGGCGAGCCAGCTCGCGCAACTGGCGACCGCCGCGCTTGTGGCCGTGGTGCTCCTCTTTTTGACCGGACCTCTTCACTATCTGCCGCGATGCGCTCTGGCGGCGATCGTCTTCACTATCGCGGTCGGACTCGTCGACCTTCGCGGCCTGCGCGACATCCTGGCCGAAAGCCCGGGAGAGTTCCGGCTTGCGTTGCTCACCGCAGCGACGGTGGTGTTCGTCGGCGTTCAGCAGGGACTCCTGCTCGCGATCGCGCTGTCGTTGCTGCGCCATGTGCGCCACAGCTACCGGCCGCATACGGCGGTGCTGGTCGAGCGCGACGGGCATTGGCAGCCCATGCCCGCCACGCCGGGCGCGATAAGCGCCCCCGGCGTGCTCGTCTTTCAGTTCGGAGCGGACCTCTTCTATGCCAACGCGGGACGTTTCGCCACCGACGTACGGGGATTGGTCGGAGCGCAAGGCGCGCCGGTCAAATGGCTGATTTTGGATGCGGGAGCGATCACCAGCATCGACTACTCGGCCGCCCATGTCCTGGCCGATCTGCATCAGGAACTGGCCGCGCGCGGCGTATCGCTTGTGGTGGTACACGCGCCAGCCTCGCTATTGTCCGACCTGCGGCGCCATCGCCTGTTCGATATCATCGGCAGCGATCACATCTTCGACACCCTGCGCGAAACGATGGCCGCGATAGGCGGACATCCGCTTCATACCGCGCCGGCGTCCCAACCGGCTCAGGCACGGCCAAATCGCTGAGAGTCGCCGGGATTGCTCTGGCCGTCGCCAGCTTTGCCGATGGTCGGGCCAAAGTACAATTTGCCGCGCTGTCGCGGACTGATATTCTCCTTGTGAAGGACCGAGCGCACGCATACGGTGTTGCGAGTGATCCTCTTTCCTCAGAGGCTCAGGAGCGCTGGGATGTGAGGCGGCAGGCAATTGGCAGATGGCCACGCGGTTGGCTCCGATAACTGAATCGACGGCGAGCGCTTCCGTTTCCCGCGCGCGGGATTCCTCGCTCCTGATCGAATTGGCGGGCGATTGGCGGCTCAGCGCAACGCTGCCGTCAGCGGACGCCGCCCGGCGGGAAATCGCCTCCGATCCCAAACCTCCGAAGGTCATCCTCGACGGCCGCAAGATCGGCTCGTGGGACAGCGCGCTTTTAATTTTCATTGAATCGATCGCCAGCGCCTGCCGAATGAGACAGGTCGCCGTCGATCTCGCTCTTCTACCCCCGGGCGTCGCACGCCTGATTCGCCTTGCCGAGGCGGTGCCGGAGCGAAAAGGCGCCCGCACGGAGACCCGCAGAGTGCCGCTCCTTGAGAGGATCGGCGTGCGCGCGCTGTCAGCCTGGAGCTCGGCGCAGAGCTTCGTGGACATGACCGGCGCGCTTACCATCGCCTTCGGCAAGCTGATTCGGGGCGTCGCGCGCTTCCAGCGCGTCGATCTGCTTCAGCTCATCCAGGAATGCGGCGCCAACGCTCTCGGTATCGTGACGCTTATCAGCTTCCTGGTCGGCGTGATCCTGGCCTTCATGGGCGCCGTGCAGCTTCAACAGTTCGGCGCGTCGATATACGTCGCCGACCTGGTGGGAATCGGGATCGTACGCGAAATGGGCGCGATGATGACCGGAATCATCATGGCCGGCCGCACCGGAGCGGCGTTCGCCGCGCAACTTGGCACGATGAAGGTGACCGAGGAAATCGACGCGCTCACCACGATGGGCATTTCGCCGGTCGAGTTCCTGGTGATGCCGCGGTTTATCGCGCTGGTATTGATGATGCCGCTTCTCTGCCTGTATTCCGACCTGATGGGTATCGCGGGCGGCGCGGCGGTCGGAGCGACGATGCTCGGGATCCCGCTGAAGCTCTATTACCAGGAAACGATAGCGGCGCTGACGCTTACCCAGTTGCTCGGCGGTCTTTTCAAGGCGACGACTTACGGAGCGCTTATCGCGCTCGCCGGATGCGTCAGCGGATTGCAATGCGGCGCCAGCGCCTCGGCCGTCGGCGACGCAACCACGCGCGCGGTCGTCAACGGAATCGTTCTGATCGTGGCAGCTTGCGGACTCTTCGCGGTAATCTTCAATGTCCTTCGAATCTGATCTCGAACCGGCGCACAGCCGGCGCGAAAGCGCCGTCCCCGCGCCCGCCGAACGTCCGCCGCATATCACGGCGCGGGACCTGACGATGGCGTTCGGAAGCTTGATCGTGATGCGCGATCTCAATTTCGTCGTCCGCCGCGGAGACATTTTTGCGATCATGGGAGGCAGCGGATGCGGCAAGAGCACGCTCCTCAAGCATCTGCTCGGCCTTATCGAACCCGCCAAGGGCGAGATTTTCTACGACGGATTCAATTTCACAAGGGCCGATCCCGACGCGAGGGAACGGATGCTGCGGCGCTTCGGCGTTCTGTACCAGAAGGGAGCGCTGTGGAGCTCGATGACGCTGGCGGAGAACGTCGGGCTGCCGCTTGGCGAGTTCACCGATCTTTCAGCCGCGCAGATTCGCGAACTCGCCTGCCTCAAGCTCGCGATGGTCGGGCTCAGGGGCTTCGAGGACTACTATCCGAGCGATATCAGCGGCGGGATGCAGAAGCGGGCGGCGCTCGCGCGCGCGATGGCGCTTGATCCGGAAATCCTGTTTTTCGACGAGCCCTCGGCGGGACTTGACCCGATCAGCTCGAGCCTGCTCGACGAACTGATCCTGGAGCTGCGGCAAAGCCTCGGCGCAACGATAGTAATCGTGACGCACGAGCTGCCGAGCATTTTCACCGTCGCCGACAATTCGATCTTTCTGGATACCGAAACCCGCACGGCGATCGCCGGCGGTGATCCGAGGGAACTGCTCGCCCATTCGAAAAATCCGACCGTGCGAAGATTTTTAACCCGCGGCCGTGAATTCGGCGAGACGCTGCACAATGGCTAAACGCGCAAACCCAACGGTGGTCGGCGGTTTCGTAATCGGCGCGCTTGCGCTGGCGGTGATCGGGCTGCTTGTAATCGGCTCCGGGACCTTCTTTGGCCCCAAGCATCAGTTCGTATGCTTCTTTCGGGGCAACGTAAACGGGCTCAAAGTGGGCGCTCCGGTCAAGTTCCGGGGCGTTCCGATCGGCTCGGTCATCGCGGTGCGAATCAATCTGCCCGGCGTGCCGGTCTCCAACGTGACAAGTCGCATCAGCCGCGCACGGGCGCGAACCCTCCAGTTGCCGGTGATAATCGAACTGGACGAAAAGCAGTTCGTAGGGCTGGGCGGCGGCCGCAAGACCATGGAGCCCAGCCAGCTAAAGCGCCTGATCGACGCGGGCCTGCGCGCCCGCTTGAGCACCGAAAGCCTTCTTACCGGCCTGCTCTACGTGGACCTCGACTTTTATCCTGACAGCCCCGCAAAGCTTGTCCTGAAGCCCGGCCAGACCAGGTATCTTGAAATTCCGACCGTCCCGACGCAGTTCGAGGTGATACAGGAGGCGGCACTTCGCGCGCTCGCGCGTCTGGACAAAATTGACTTTCCGGGCCTGATTCTCTCTATGAAAGAAGCGGCCGCCTCGGTCCGCGATCTCGCGCAGTCCGAGCAACTCAAGTCGGCGATCGTCTCGCTCAACAATACGCTCGTGAGCCTGCAAAAGACTTCGCGCTCGGCGCGGCGTGACCTCAACAGCATGAGAACCGGTTTACAGCCCCTGATGGTCAGCCTGAAAAAGACCAGCGATCAGGCCGGACTTGCGATGGAACAGGCGCGCGGCACGCTAGCGTCGCTGCGGCAGAGCGTCAATCCCAATTCGCCCGCGATGTACAATCTCTCGGTGGCGGCGGCAAACCTCTCGCAGGCTTCACGCGCGGTGCGCGACCTTGCCAACGAACTCCGGCGAAACCCAAGCGTCCTGATCCGGGGCAGGACCCAGCAGGAAGACGACCGTCTGCCCGCAAGCGCGCGATGAAAACACCCGCAATCCGGCTTTTGCTGTTCGCTCTTGCGCTAATCACCTTGACGGGCTGCGGCAGTCTGCTCGCGCCTCAGCCCGACCGCTCGCGCTTTTTCGTGCTGAGCAGCAGCGCCGACAGCGGCGCAAAGGCCTCCACGACGGCGTTCGGCGCAAGGCATCTGACGGTGGGAGTGGGCCCCGTGATGATTCCCGACTATCTCCAGCGCCACGGAATTGCCACCCGCGTCGGCCCGACCCAGCTCGAGTATTCGCAGGTGAATCGATGGGCCGAGCCGCTCGAAGAGTGCTTCCCGCGCGTGCTGGCACAGGATCTCTCGAACTCGCTCGCCACCAACCAGGTGGTGATGTTTCCGTGGCCCGGAGACACCCATGTTGACTACCAGGTGCAGGCCAGCGTCGAGCGATTCGAACTCACTTCGCGGGATCAGGCGGTGCTGGCCGCGCGATGGACGATCAAAAATCCGCAGACCGGAGAGATCCTCGCCTCCGGCGAGGCCAACGAGAGTCGGCCAGCCGGCTCCGACGCCGCATCCGCAACCGCCGCGCTCAGCCAGGCGCTCGGCGCGATGGCCAACGATCTCGCTTCACGCATCTCGCAACTTGCTCTCAAGACACGCCCGGCCGAGCGCAAGGAGTCCGCCGCGGCGCCCGCCTCTCGGCCGCGGCCTGTCGGAATCGACTGACCATCGGCCCGACAGGATCGGGCGTCCGTGCCATCCGCCAGCGATTCGCTCTTTGGCGGCCCGCCTCCGAATCGTGTAGGCTCACTGCCTGCCAGCTTCAAGTCCGCTTCGCGTGCCGCAATGGCCGAGATTTCGACCTGTGCCCGGAGCGGCGGCGCGGGAAAGTTCGCCAACCCGGGACGCAGGAGGGCTCTTCTCAATGCCTGTGAGCGCCGATCAGTTCATCGTGTTCGCTACGCTAGCCGCCGCTCTCGTGATGTTCGTCACCGGATGGTGGCGCTCCGACCTCGTTGCGCTGGCCGCTCTGAACCTGCTTGCGCTCACCGGCGTGATCGCCCCCAAGGACGTTTTCGCCGGATTCAGCGACGGCGCGGTGATAAGCGTGGCGGCGGTTCTTGTGATGAGCCGCGGCTTGCGCAATTCGGGCGTCGTCGACGTGCTCGCGCGCCGGCTGGGCGCGCTCGGTGAACGGCTTGGCGACTCGCTCAGGATCGCATTGCTCGGCACGGTCGTGAGCTTTCTTTCGGCCTTTATCAATGACGTTGGAACGCTTGCGCTCTTCATGCCGGTCGCCACCAGGCTCTCACGCAAGCAGGGCTCGCCGCCGTCACGCATTCTGATGCCGCTCGCGTATGCGACGCTGCTCGGCGGGATGACCACGCTGGTGGGCACTTCAGTCAACCTGGTCATCTCCGCCTACCGAGTCCGTATCGGCCACGGAGCCTTCGGCATGTTTTCATTCACGCCGGTCGGTGTCGGGATCGCAATCGTCGGCCTGACATTCATTTCCGCGGTGGGATGGCGGTTGCTTCCCATGCGCGGCAGCGCCGACAGCGGCGACATCTTCAAGATTGAGAACTATACGACCGAAGTGCGCGTACCCAACACTTCCAAGGTCGCCGGCAAGACAATCGGCGAACTCGAAGAAGAGACCGGCGGTGCAATCTCGGTGGTCGGGTTGCTGCGCGGCGGATGGCGTCAGATGGCGCCGTCGAGCTACCTGATGCTGCGGGTCGGCGACGTGCTTCTTGTACGCGGAGGTTCGCAGGACCTTGAGACCGCGCTTGGCCAAACCGACCTTGAACTCGAAGCCCAGAAAAAAGCCGAGGAGGAAAAAGCGGAGCACCCGGAGCAACCCGGTCCAGAGCAAAGCGATGCCGCGCAGCTCGCCGAGGCCGTGGTCGTGCCGGGCGCGCGCATCGTGGGCCATACGGCCCGCGAACTGCGCCTGCGCGATCGCTACGCCATCAATGTCCTCGCGCTGGCGCGCCGCGGCGAGACCTTGCAAAAGCGCCTGCGCGAGATCCGCTTCCGCGCCGGCGACGTGCTCCTGACGCAGGAGGAACCCGACGCGCTGCAGCACGCCTTTGCCGACCTCGGATGTCTGCCGCTGGCGGAACGCGAAGTTCGAATCGGACAGCCGCGGCGCGTCGTGCTCGCGATCTCAATCTTCGCCGCTTCGCTTGCCGCGGCGGCGCTCAATCTCTTCAGCGTACCTGTCAGTCTGACGGCTGGAGCCACCGCGATGATTCTCGCAGGCCTGCTCGGGCTCGATGAAGCCTATGCGAGCCTCGAGGGATCGGTGCTGCTTCTGCTCGCCGCAATGATAGGTGTGGCCGGCGCGTTGCAAGCCACGGGCGGGAGCGCGCTTATCGCCGGTCCTCTGCTCGCTCTCGCGCGTCATCTGTCGGACGTCGGAGCAATCGCGATGATCTATGTCGTCACGATGCTTGTTTCGAACGTCACCAATTACCTCGCGACCGCGGTTCTGATGGCGCCGATCGCGCAGAGCGTTGCCGCGGGGCTTGGCGTGTCGGTCGATCCGTTTTTGATGGCGGTTGCGTTCGGCAGCGTGTCGGCCTTTCTTACCCCGATAGCCCACCCGTCGAACACGCTGGTGATGGGTCCGGCGGGATACGAGTTCGGCGATTACGCGCGGATGGGATTGCCGCTGTCGGTGCTCACCACCCTTACGACGACCGTTCTCATCCCGATTTTCTGGCCGCTTAAGGGCTGAGCTTTGGCGCTGAACAGCACGCCTCGCAAGCAGTCACGGCATCTCGCCGCAACACATTCTCAGCCGTGAGAGGCCGCCGGTTCTTCCGTTCGGGCGCAGGCTTTGGTACGCCTTCCTGCATACCAGAACTGACGAGGAGCAAGTCGTGGATTTCGAAATTCCAGCCGATATCAAGGCGTACCTGAAAGAACTCGACGATTTTATCGAGCGCGAAATCAAGCCGCTCGAGAACTCGAACGACAATATTCGCTTCTTCGACCATCGCCGTGAATGGGCGCGCACCGATTTCGAACGGGGCGGTCTGCCGCGGCACGAATGGGAGGAACTGCTGGCCGAGATGCGCCGGCGCGCGGACAAGGCGGGGCATTTCCGCTACGCGCTGCCCCGCGAATACGGCGGCAAAGACGGCACCAACCTCGGGATGGCGATTATCCGCGAACATCTCGCCGCCAAGGGCCTCGGCCTTCATTGTGACCTGCAGAACGAAAGCTCGATCGTCGGCAATCTGCCAACGGTCCTGATGTTTCGCGATTTCGGCACCGAGAAACAGAAAAAGGAATTCATCCCCGGAATCCTCGACGGCTCGATACGCGTGGCCTTCGGACTCACCGAGCCGAACCACGGTTCCGACGCGACCTGGATGGAGACTCATGCTGAGCGCGACGGCGATTACTGGAAAATAAACGGCGCCAAGATGTGGAACACGGGCCTCCACGTCGCGACCCATGATTTCGTCTTCGCGCGAACCAAGGGCAAGGACGGCGATCCCAAGGGAATCACCTGCTTCATCGTTCCGACCAAAACGCCCGGCTTCAAAATCGAAGAATGGATGTGGA
This sequence comes from Deltaproteobacteria bacterium, assembly GCA_021817345.1. GTDB lineage: Bacteria > Desulfobacterota > Binatia > Binatales > Binataceae > DTIX01. The sequence goes on from JAKAVC010000160.1 coordinate 37,174, forward strand.
CCTTCAATATGCCGACCGACCATCCGCGCATCTCGCTCACCGACGTGCGGATTCCGGCCAACGAGGACGCCATTCTCGGCGATCCCGAGGACGGGCTTGCGGTCGCGCAGCATTTCGTCCACGAAAACCGTATCCGCCAGGCGGCATCCTCGCTCGGCGCCGCGCAGTTCTGCATCAACGAGGCCGTCAAGTACGCCAAGCAGCGCAAGCCCTTCGGCAAGCCGCTCGCGGCCAACCAGGCCATCCAGTGGCCGCTCGTCGAGCTTCACACCGAGGCCGAGATGCTCCGCACGCTCATCTACAAGACCGCCTGGCAGATGGATCAGATGTCCAAGCCGGACGTCGCGCGAAAGCTCTCGGACAAGGTCGCGATGTGCAACTACCGCGCGAACCGCCTGGTGTGCGACGCCGCCGACCGCGCGATGCAAATCCACGGCGGAATCGGCTATTCGCGCCACAAGCCCTTCGAGCACATCTACCGGCACCATCGCCGCTATCGCATCACGGAGGGCTCCGAAGAGATCCAGATGCGCCGGGTGGCCCAGTACCTGTTCGGCTTCTTCAAGGATCGCAGGGCCGAGTAGGCGCGGATGCGGGTAGCTGTCGATGCCCAGCGATGATTTCGCCGCCCGCCTGCGGACGGCGGTGGCGCGCCATATCGGCGCGCCTGGCACGATCTTCAATCTGAACCGCCTGACCGGCGGCGCCAACAAGACCACATGGTCTTTCGACGCCGAAGTGGCCGGCGCGCGCCATCCGTTCATCCTGCAGCTCGCGAGCGCCGGTATCGCCGACGTGCCGCAGGAACTGCTCGACCTCTCGCCCCATCTGACGGCCGAGCAGGACGCGCGGTATATGATAGCCGCGGTGAATCACGGCGTACCCGCGCCGCGCGTGCGCGCGATTTTCGACGACGCCGACGGCCTCGGGCCGGGCTACGTCACCGAGCGCGTCGAAGGCGAAACGCTTGCGCCGCGTATCCTGCGCGAGGAACGGTTCACCCGCGCGCGCTCGCTTATGGCGGCGCAGTGCGGCGAGATACTCGCGAAAATCCATCGTATCCCGCTCGCCGAAGTCCCGTTCCTCAAGCATCAGGACGCGGCGGCGCAGGTCGCCGCGCAGCGCAAGGTGCTCGACTACTTCGACTTCCGCCTCCCCGCCATCGAGATGGGGCTCAAGTGGGCGGCGGAAAACCTGCCGAAGAACCCGCGCCTGACCGCGGTCCACGGCGATTTCCGCCACGGCAACTTCATCGTCGGCGAGGAGGGAATCCGGCTCGTTCTCGACTGGGAAATCGGACAGTCGGGCGATCCGATGCAGGATCTCGGATGGCTGTGCGTGAAGACATGGCGCTTCGGCGGTCCGCGCCCGGTCGGCGGATTCGGCGCGCGCGAGGATCTGTTCGCGGCCTACGAGAAGGCGAGCGGACACGCGGTCGATCCCGCCCACGTGCGCTTCTGGGAGGCGTTCGGCAGCGTCAAATGGGCGCTCGGATGCCTTCGGATGGGAATCCGCGGAAGCGAGGAATCCGGGGTGGAGCGATGCGCTATCGGACGGCGAATCGAAGAACCGCTGTGGGATTTTCTCAACCTCATCGAGGGCCGCGATTGATTATCGCGGCGCAACCAGGAGACTGACGATGCCGCGAAGCTTCCCCGACGCAACGGTTATCCTGAAGGCCGCGGTCAAGTACCTCGAAGAGGAGCTGATGCCGACGCTCGATGGATACCATCGCTTCAAGACCCGCGTCACCGTGAACGCGCTCAATATCGTGCGCCGAGAACTCGAGATGCGCGAGACCCAGGCCGCCGCCGAGCGCGTGCGGCTTGCCTCGATACTCGGCCACGACGGCGACGTCGAGCGTCTCAGCCGCGAACTGGCGGAGCGCATCCGTGACGGCTCGATTTCGATCGACGACCCGGCGCTCAGGGCGCATATCCGCCAGTCGCTGGCCGACGCGCTCGCGATCAACAATCCCAAGTGGCTCACGCGATGATATTCGTCGTGACAACCGAACGGAACGACCGATAATCCGGATTTCCGCGGCGGACATTCGCGGCCGGAATCAACTGCCAGGGAGATTGACCAATCATGGAACAGATTCGATTCGACGACATCGAGCGCCTGCGCTCGAAAATGAGCGCGGACTTCGGTCCGTGGAGCGAGCCGATCGAAGTGACGCAGGAGAAGATCAACCGTTTCGCCGACGTAACCGGCGACCATCAGTGGATTCACATCGACGTTGAGCGATGCAAACGGGAGAGCCCCTTCGGAGGGCCCGTCGCGCACGGATTCCTCACGCTTAGCCTGCTCCCGGCCTTCAAGACCAACGCCGGATGGACCGTCGTCGGGCAGCGCAACATGGTCAATTACGGCGCGAACAAACTGCGCTTCATCTCGCCCGTGCCGGCGGGCGCCAAGGTCCACGCGCGAAGCCGGATCGTGTCGGTCGAGCCGAAACCGCAAGGCACCCAGATCACGCAGGAAACGCAGGTCCACGTGGTCGGCCAGGACAAGCCCGCGCTCATCTACGAGGGAATCGTTCTGTACGTGAAATAATTCGAGCGCCGCGTAGTTTCGCTCACCTTTGGTCGTTCCGGACGGTTCCACGGCCGCCCGGGACGACCATCTTGATAAGCGTCTCGGCGTTCGGTGCCGCGTCGCCCATTGCGTCATTGTTGAAGTAGGCGTACACGTCGAGACCGCCGGCGAGCAGCGCCTTCATGTGCGCGGCCCATTCTTTCAGTTCCGCGTCCGAGTAGCCCGAGGCGAAAAGCTCGTGCGGGCCGTGAAAGCGGAAGTAAACGAACGGCGCCGTCGCGACAACCTTCGGCACCGGATAGCGGCTCGAATGCGCGATCACCAGCGACGCCTGATGCTCGCGCAGCCGCCCGAGCATCGCTTCCCCGAAACACGACTCGTGCCGGAACTCCATCGCGAGCCGAAGTCCCTGCTCGCGCGAGGTCTTGTGCGCAAGCATCCGCTCCACGTTCTTCAGGTTTTCCGCCGTCGCGTGAAAGCTTGGCGGAAACTGGAACAAAATCGGGCCGAGCTTTTCCTTGAGAGCGAGCGCCCGATTGACGAACTCAACCCACGATTCGCGGACCCCCTTGAGCCGCCGGATATGCGTGATGAAGCGCGAGGCTTTCAGCGCGAAGACGAAGCCCTCGGGCGTCTGCTCGCGCCATTTTTCATACATGCTTACGCGCGGCAGACGATAGAAGGAGTAGTTGACCTCGACGGTGGCGAATCTCGCCGCATAAAAGGAAAGGAACTCCCGCGCCGCGAGATTCTTAGGGTAAAAGCCCCCGCGCCATCCCGGGTAATTCCATCCCGAGGTGCCGGCCAAAAACCGCGCCATCACAAATTCCGCCGCGTCGACGCTTGTCGCCGGCGGGCGCACCATCTGTCGCTACCCTGCCAACCGCCATCGCTTGCGGCGTCACGAGCGTCACCTCACTTGGACGCCGTCTGCGGGCAGAACTGACGCACGTACTTGACCAGGTCGTGAATTTGCGCGTCGTTGAACGAGCCTCCCCACGCGGGCATGTTGGGGCTCACCCCGACGCTCGCGCCACCGTTCTTGATGGCGTTGAACAAGGTCTGGTCCGTGATCGCTTTCATCACTTTGCAGTTGGCGAAATCCCTTGGACGCGGACTGAGGAATGCGCCCAGCGGACCATCGCCCGCTCCGTCCTTGCCGTGACAGCCCGCGCAATACTGCTGATATTCGGTCGGCGCCTGACCGAAACTCGCCGCTATCACTCTCGGTGCGCATGCCACGAATGCAATCACTACCGTTGTGGCCGCAAGTGTCATCCGTCTTTTCACTTCCATCCCTGCCTTTCGTCCGTAAGGAGTCCCAGAACCTTATTCCGCCTGGTCGGAGCATTCATCCAGGGTTGAATTGCCCGTTCCCTCCGGGCGCGGGCAAGACGTAAAACGCACGTCTTGCTCCGCGACACAGCCGATAGATTAGCATAGCAACCTGCAAACGTTGCAGGTGTCACACCCGGCAAATCCTCCCGCTACCGATGACGGCAGCTTGCGCACCTTCCACGCCTACAGGTTTCGGGACGAAATGTCTCGGTGTTAGAGTCACTTTCTTGAGGAGAGTTCGCGCAATGGCATACCGGATAACGCCGGGGCGTCTTTCGATCGGAGAATTCTCCCTTTACTACGAGCGGGCCGGAAGCGGACCTGCCCTGGTGTTTTTGCACGGACTTGGCGGCAATCACTTGTCATGGTGGCAGCAGGTGCCGTATTTTGCGCGATGGTTCCAGTGCCTCACGCTGGACCAGCGAAGCTTTGGCCTGTCGCCCGACCCCGACGGCACCTTCAACGAATCCCATCCGGGCGATCTCGCCGCGCTGCTCGACCATCTAGACGTGGAAAGAGCGGTACTCATCGGGCAATCGATGGGCGGATGGACAATCGTTGGCCATGCTTTGGAACATCCCGAGCGCGTCGTGGCACTGGTGATGGCGGATACGACCGGGGGAATCATGACGCCCGCGATGGAAGCTGCGATGGCGCATGCGGCCGGCGGCGCGCGACCGATGCTCGACCCCGAACCGCCGGTCGGCACGATGCCGACCTACGCGCGGGATTTCTTTGCGCGCCGTCCCGAGTACGCCCATCTTTACGACTCGCTGCGCATCCTCGGCGCGCGTCCCCCCGAAGACGCGCTTGCCCGTATCGCGTCGCGCCGCTATCCGCTCGACAAGGTGCGGGCGCGGCTTACGATGCCCGTGCTGTGCATCGTGGGCGAGCAGGACGCGTTGATTCCGCCAGCCGTGGTCCGCGAACTCGCGCACACCGTGCCCAACGCGCGGTTTGTGCCCGTTCCGGACTGCGGTCATTCGGTCTATTTTGAGAACCCCGCCGTCTTCAACCAAATCCTGCTCAATTTCCTGAGGGACATCGGTTACGCACCGACCGAGGCTTCGGCGCCCTGACGGGATACGGGGCCAGTTGCCGAGGTCCGGTCGATACGGGACAATCGTCGAATCGCGCGACCCGGACAGCCGGCCGCGCTGTGCAGGACTTGACGCTTAGGACGAACAACTGAACGATTCGTTGCCCCGATTGTGGACGTTGATTCTCAATTGACGATTCTCGGTATCTCCGCTTACTACCACGACAGCGCGGCCGCGCTCCTGCGCGATGGGGAAATTGTCGCCGCCGCGCAGGAAGAACGATTCTCGCGCAAGAAGCATGACGCGCGCTTTCCCGCCCATGCGATCGGATGGTGTCTCGAATCCGAAGGTATCGGACTCGGTGACGTCGATGCGATCGTTTTCTATGAAAAACCGTGGCTCAAGTTCGAGCGGCTGTTCGAGACCTATCTCGGCGGCGTTCCCAAGGGCATAAGCTCGTTTCTGGCCGCGATGCCATCGTGGGTCAAGGAAAAACTCAACCTGCGCACGGTGCTGAGAAAGCAACTCGCAGAGCTCGGCGGAATCCACAAATCGAAGTTGCCGCCGCTGCTCTTCACCGAGCATCATCAGTCCCACGCTGCGTCGGCGTTTTATCCAAGCCCGTTCCCGCGCGCCGCCGTGCTGTGCATGGACGGCGTGGGCGAATGGGCCACCACCTCGCTATGGCTTGGCGAGGGCAACAAGCTGACTCCTCTTTGGGAAATCGACTTTCCCCACTCGCTCGGCCTGCTGTATTCGGCGTTCACCTACTACACGGGTTTCAAGGTCAACTCGGGCGAATACAAGGTGATGGGACTTGCGCCCTACGGAGAACCGCGCTACGCCGAACTCATCCTGGACCACCTGCTCGATCTCAAGCCTGACGGCACGTTTCGCCTCAACACCGAATATTTCAACTACACCACCGGGCTCACGATGACGAACCGGCGCTTCGACGCGCTGTTCGGCGGGCCGCCGCGCAAACCCGAATCGCCGCTGACGCAGCGCGAGATGGATCTCGCCGCGTCAATCCAGGTGGTGACCGAGGAGATCGTGATGCGCCTTGCGCGGACCGCCGCCGCCGATACGCGCGCCGAGTACCTGTGCCTGGCCGGAGGTGTGGCGCTCAATTGCGTGGCCAACGGCAAGCTGCTGCGCTCCGGGATATTCCGCGATATCTGGGTGCAGCCGGCCTCGGGCGATGCCGGCGGCGCGGTCGGAGCCGCCCTTGCCGCATGGCATATTAATCGCGGCCAGCCGCGCCCTCCGCGCGAGGCCGACGCGATGCGCGGCGGGTTCCTCGGTCCCGCGTTTTCCGACGACGAGATCGCGCGGCGGCTGGAAACTCTCGGCGCCGTCTGTGAACACCTCGGCGAAGACGAGCTTCTGACACGGGTCGCAAAGCTGCTCGCCCAAGGCGCGGTTGTCGGATGGTTCCAGGGCCGGATGGAGTTCGGGCCGCGCGCGCTCGGAAGCCGCTCGATCCTCGGAGACCCGCGCCGGCCCGAGATGCAGTCGGTGATGAACCTCAAGATAAAGTTCCGCGAGTCGTTCCGGCCGTTCGCTCCCTCGGTACTGGCGGAGAAGGTAAACGATTATTTCGAACTCGACCGCCCCAGTCCCTACATGTCGCTCGTCGCGCAGGTTCAGAAGTCGCAGCGCGTCGAAATCGATCCCTCCAAACGGCGGCTGGCCGGGATCGACCGGCTGAAAACGCTTCGTTCGAAGATTCCGGCCGTCACGCACGTCGATTATTCAGCGCGCATCCAGACGGTGCATCAGGAGACCAACCCGCGCTTCCACGACCTCATCAGGCGCTTCGAGCGCGAGACGGGATGCGCGGTGCTGGTGAACACGTCGTTCAACGTCCGTGGCGAACCGATAGTGTGCACGCCGGAAGACGCGTACCGATGCTTCATGCGGACCGGGATCGATTATCTCGCAATCGGTAATTTCCTGCTCGCCAAGAGCGAGCAGCCGGAGGTGCCCGCCGACGAATCGTGGCGGCGCGAATTCGAACTCGACTGAACGAAACGATGGAACCGATACCGCGCGCCTCGCGCAGCGAATTGCGCAACTTCGGGCTTCTGCTCGGAACGATATTCGCGCTCTTGTTCGGAGTGCTGCCGCTCCTGCGCGGGCATCATCCGCCACTCTGGCCGTTCGGGCTGTGCGCGGCCGCGTGGATTTTTGCCTTGCTTGCGCCGTCGGCGCTCGCGCCGGTGCACGCCGTATGGACCCGGTTCGGGCTTGCGCTCGGATGGGTGAATACGCGGATAGTTCTGAGCCTGATATTTTTTCTCCTGATCGTGCCTGTGGGCCTCGTGATGCGGCTGCTCGGAAGAGATAAACTGGGCAGGCGGTTCGAGGCCCGGCTCGCGAGCTATCGCGTGGCGAGCGAGGAACGTTCAGCAGAAAGCATGGAGAAGCCTTACTGATGTTCAGCCTTCTCAAAGACCTGTGGGGATTCGCGATGGAACGGCGGAAGTTCTGGCTTATTCCGTTCGTCGCGACGCTCCTGTTGCTGAGCGCGCTGGTGGTGCTCAGCGAGTACTCGACCGTCGCACCGTTCATCTACACGCTCTTCTGAGCGATGTCGCGAGCCAAGCGTATTTTCGCAAACCTCGGGCTTGCGCTGTTCGGGGTGCTGTTCGCGCTTGCCTTGGGAGAGGTGGCGCTAAGAGTCTGCGGCTTCGCCGGCCCCGACCTCTACAACTACGATTACTGGCGCGGATGGGGTCTCAGGGCGGGCGCCGCCGGATGGCAGCGCTCGGAAGGCGACGCTTTCGTCAGCATAAACCGCTACGGATTCCGCGGACCCGCAGTCGCCCCCGCCAAACCAGCAGGCGTTTACAGGATCGCGGTTCTGGGCGACTCGTTCACCGAGGCGCAGCAGGTCAATTACGACCAGAGCTTCTGTGCCGTGATGCAGCGCAGGCTCGGCAAGTGCCCGGCGATGGACGGGCGCAAAGTGCAGGTGCTGGACTTCGGCGTGGACGGTTACGGGACCGCCCAGGAGTACCTAACTCTCAGGCATTTTGTCTGGAAGTTCTCGCCCGACGCCGTGGTGCTCGCGATTTTCACCGGCAACGACATCCGCAACAACTCAGTCACGCTCGAAGGCGACAAGTGCCGCCCGTTCTACATTTACCGCGACGGCAAGCTGGCGCTGGGCGGACCGTTCGACGACTCGGCCATGTTCCGTCTCAATTGCATGGCCCGTTTCGAGAGCCGGCGAAGCGCGGTGCTTGATCTGGTCGGAAGCCTCCACGGCTACATCATGGATATCAGGCGCCGGCTCCATCCGAAGCCCGTCCCGCGCCATGTCATCCACACCGAGCGCGGCCTCGATTCCACCATCTACGCGGCGCCGGCCGATCGGGTATGGCGCGACGCGTGGGCCGTCACCGAAGCGGAAATCGAGATGATCCATCAGAGCGTCGCTCGTCACGGAGCGCGGTTCTTGGCCGTGACCCTGGCGAATCCGATGCAGGATTTGCCGGAACCGGCGATTCGCGCGCGCTACATGAAGCAACTCGGCGTGAGCAACCTGTTCTACCCGGACTTCCGCATCAAGGCGCTCGGCGAACGCGACGATTTCCCGGTCCTGAACCTAGCGCCGCCGATGCAGCAATATGCCGACAGCCATCACGCGTTCCTGCACGGCTTTCCCAACACGAAACCGGGAAACGGCCACTGGAACGCCGAAGGGCATCGCGTGGCTGGCCGTCTGATCGCCGCATGGATGTGCCAATACCTGGCCGATTCGCAACCGCGCGGCGGCCCGGCCACGGCGGATTCGGCAAAACCGGCACGCTGAGATCGCGATTGCCACCGTCACCGAAGAGACTTAGAATTTAATTGTGATTCGCCGGATTGCTCGTAAGGTAATGGGCGTCTGGCTCGGGCTTGGATTACTCAGCCTGGCCTCGTGCGTTCCGTTGACCAATCCTTACGGCGCGGGAAGTTCGAGCTCGGCGACGCTGGGCTCGGGCGTTGGTTCCTACGGCGCAAGCTCCAATTCCTATGGTTCTGGTTCCTACGGCTTGAGTTCGTATTCGAGCGGCGGAGCTTCTTCGGGCTGGACTTCGTCGGGCACGCAGTATCACTTCTCCAACAGCGATCCGGTCGACGATTCCCAAAGCCGCGCGCTCACCGACTATCTGCATAATAATCGGCTGCCGCTGGTCGGCGCGCGAGTGCTCGCCTACAACGGAAGCGGACCGCACAAGGCCATCCTGTACGGTTTCGTCGCAACCCCGTTCGGCAAGACCGACGCGGTGGCCAAGACCCGCCGCTTTCTCAACGACCCTGGCACCGAAGTCGACAACCGAATCATGGTCAAGCCGGAACTGGCTGGCAACACGCCTTCCTCCGGCAGCAACGCGGCCGCGATGGGCTCGTCCTCCTCGTCGTCGGCTTCGACGCCCGGCGATATTCAGGCCTACGAGCAACAGCAGCAACTCGCCCAGCAGCAACAACAGCAGTACATGGCGAACCAGGGGTCGGCGTCGAGCGGGCTGATGTCGCTGCTTCCGCTGCTTGGAATGTTTGGATCGTTCGGCGGAGGAACCACGGGTTTCGGTTTTGGCGGCGGCAGCTTTGGCGGATACCCCGGTTACGGCGGATTTGGCGGCTATCCGATGTATCCGATGGGACCGACCTACCCCATGCCGGGTTTCTACGGCTCGCCCTATACTCCGATGTTTCCCTAGGATTTTCCGCCGCGTTCAGGGAAGCTTGAAGCGCTCGCCAAGGAAGACCTGGCGAACCTGCTCGCTGTTCACGATCTCGCGCGGGTTTCCCTCGAACAGGATCTTTCCCGAATGGATCACGTAGGCGCGGTCGATTATCGAAAGCGTCGCCTGCACGTTATGGTCCGACATCAGGAAGCCGATCCCGCGCTCCTTCAGGTATGAGATGATGCGCTGGATTTCGACCACGGTTATCGGGTCGATTCCGGCAAACGGCTCGTCGAGGCACAGAAACTGCGGGTTGAGCACGAGCGCGCGGGTAATCTCGACCTTGCGCCGCTCGCCCCCCGAGAGCACACCCGCCTTGGATTTGGCAAGCCGCGCGATCGCAAGCTCGTCGAGCAGCGACTGAAGCCGCGCCCGGCGTTCCTCCTCGTTGAGTGGCAGCGTTTCGAGTACCGCGAGCAGATTCTGCTCGACCGTAAGCTTGCGGAAGACCGACGGCTCCTGCGGCAGATAGCTGATCCCGCGCCGGGCCCGCTGGTAAAGCGGCAAGTTGGTGATTTCATCGTCGCCGAGCATCACCTTGCCCCGGTCGGGACGCAACAACCCGACCAGCATGTAGAAAGTGGTCGTTTTGCCCGCGCCGTTGGGACCGAGAAGACCTACGACCTCGCCGGGACTTACAGTGACCGAAACATTGTCGACGACCGCGCGCCCGCCGTAGCTCTTGGTGAGTCCCTCGCCGTGAAGCAGCGGTTTGGGCGCTGATTCGGTTTTCGGATTGCGCTTGGGCTTCTCCGGCCGGATTCGCTCGACTCTTGCCATCGAATTTGGTGCGGGCCGTGAACGTCACGGCCCGCACCCTTGGTTTTACAGGCTTGAGCGGCGGTTGGGAACATACCTCTGCGGCGCCCGCGCCACCTCGCGCCCCAGGCGCGATAAGAACCGCGGCGCCACGCTCTTTTAGAGGCGGCTACTTCATCGCGCGGACTTTCTTGTTCGCCTCGCGCGAAAGGCCCTTCTGCAACCATCCCTGTACGGCTGGCGTCGCGGACATGTCCAGCTTCACCAGCATCGCGAAGCTCATCACCGAGGCCACATTGAGATCAGCGATCGTGAAATCCTTGCCGAGGATCCACTCCCTGCCCGCAAGATGGTCGTTGAGCATCTTGAGCGGCCCCTTGAGCGCTTCGGCCGCCTGCTGCGCCGCCTTCTCGTCGCGCTGCGCGGGCGGATTGAGCAGCCGCTGGCGCAGCATCGTGATCAGATGCGGCTCGACCTCGGTCATGACCCAGAAGCTCCACTGCGCGGCGCGCCCACGATCCTCGTGCGTTTCGGGCCAGAACGGGGCCTTGCCGTACTTTGCGGCCAGGTACAGGTTTATCGCCATCGATTCGAACAACACCGTCCCGTTGTCGTCGAGCGCCGGGATATGGCCCGCCGGATTGATTTTCAGGTGCTCAGGCTTTTTCGCGTCGGCAACCGCGGTCGGAACATGCTCGTACTGGAGTCCAAGTTCCTCGAGCGCCCAGAGACAGCGCGCCGAGCGCGACATCGCCGTTCCGTAAAGCTTGATCATCGGCTTCCTCCAAAATTCACCACCAACTGGGGTTGTGTCCGATCTAGCGTGCTTCGCACGCGCGCACAAACCACTCGCTCAGCGCTCGCTCCGCGGCCCCCGTTCCCGTCACCATGAAGGAGCCCCAAAACGCGCCGAGCGTCCGGCCAACTCGCCGGAAGACGGTGCTTGCCAAGGTATCAGCGCCTGCGACTGGTCTCGCCCACATCCATCCGCAACAACCGCGAACCAGGGCGCGGTCAGTTTTAGACGTAACGGCGCGGCGACCGCGACTGGTCGAAAGGAGCGGCGGGTCAGTCGGACAGGCCTCGCGCGAAAAGGGTCACCGGTTGCTTGCGACAACGGCTTCTTCCGGCCGCTCGTTCGCGGTGCGAGGCGGGCGCGGATTGCCGGCGGGGCGCATCGGAATCGGCGCGCGATAAGTCGGCCTCGGGCCGCGCGCAGCCGCGGCGCGCGGCTTCTCGTTCGCCAGGACGAAGAACAGAACGTTGGCGATTATGATCTTGGTCAGCGCGAAGAATGAGACCAGCGCGGCGATCAGCAGCCACATCATGGACTCCGCGCTGAAGAGCTCTTCCTCCGCGCCAAGGAACAGCGCGCCTATCGAGACCACGACGACGACGCCCATCGCGATTGCCGACGGCAACATCGCATTGCGCCAGAGACCGTCCTCACGCGCGGTGCTATCGGAAACCTGCCGCTGACGCCGCAAACGCTCGATCGAAATAAGCGTGGCCATAAAAAATCCCGCACCTGGCTTGGCTGCCGGCTTGACCGCGGCAAGCGCCCGAACAGTTCGCCCATCGAACGAGCGTTGCGCACCGCGGCGAGTCGTGCGCGACTGTTATAGTCCACGCTCGGCGGGCGAAGTGCAAGCGCTCGCGCGCGTTGGGCGCGACAGCGATGCGCGCGCGGCCGGACGCCTCCCCTGACGTCCGGCCGCAATCGCCACCGCCCTCTTTTCCCCAACCCATATGGCGAGGCCGGCCGCCGCGGATGGAAGCCGGCGCTCTCTTTTCACTGGATAAGCACCGGCGCGCAGGCTCCCCAACACGTCGTACCCGGGCTCGGGACGTTGTTGGCGACAACCTGGTTGATGAAATCGACCGTGATGTCACCCGAGCCGTCAACGCTGACAATCCAAAGCTCCGCAAACCCAAGTACCTGTACCGCGCCCGACCCGTTGACATTGTTGAAGTTGACTATCGGCACCTCGATCATGCGCGGATCATTGAGCGTGTGATTCGTGTCGGTGCCGCTCGGGTCGCTCGAACTCCCTTCGCTGAGCAGATAGTCGATCCCCTGCTGAGTCGGCCCGTTCAATTGGCCGGGTTCGGTGTAGATGTAGTTATTGATGCTGATTGGGCTCTGGTATCCGTTCTCGATGTTGTACTTGTAGTTGGAGCCGCCGGGGTCGCAGCTCGTGCAATAGCCCATCGCGAGCGGCTCCCAGTTGCCGGGCCCGATCGACGTGTTCTGGGGCGGGAGATGGATGGTCATCTGCTGATAGAGCGTGTAACTTCCCTGCTGAATGCCAATCGGAACCAGCCCCGCGGCGGTCTGCGAAGCTTCAAGCCCCGCCACGGCTTGCACGTTCACAACCTGGCTGGTCAGCCCGAGAACGCGGCCGAAGAAATACGGCACCGTTCTCTGCACCTGCATCTCAAGCTGCATGTCGGTGCCGGAGACCTGGATATTCGTTATCTCGCTTGCCGCAATTCCATTCATCTCCGCGTACTGCTGTGCGGTGCTTATCGCCGTGCTAGGCGTGCTGGGAAGAAAATTGGCGCCGGCAAGCACCGCGGCGTCAGTGGCCTTCTGCATCTCCTCCCAGTTCATGTAAAAGTTCCCGACGTCGGTGCATAAGGCGATAGCGCCAAGCAGGGCGACGATTACAAGCGTGAATACAACCGCCGCCTGGCCTTTGACCCTGGCTCTGTCCCCATGTCTCTTCATGCCCATCTCCTAGTTCAAGCGTGGAACAGACCGGCGCGCGCTTCCCTCGGGAAGGCGTTGCGCGCGGGGTGAGGGCCGTCGAGGCGCCCTGCCCTGCTTGAAGGCAGAGCGGCCCGAAGGTCCGGAGCACCACGCAATAGCAGAGGACATGCCTGAAAAAACCGGCCTGGGAACAAGGCCCGCGGGCTGGATGCGCCCTGATAATGTTGCATCGGGCGCAACCCTTGTTGCGCCCGTGAGTCCGCGAAAGCTCCGCGCAAAGAGCGCGCGAAGCATCGGGCGGCTAGCCGGCCGCGATTGCCAGGTAATCCCGATTCGGAATCATCCGCCAGCCGGTCTCGCCGTCGAGTTCCAGCACCTGCTCGTGATACTTGCGCAGCGTCGAGCGATGGCCGACGCTCGCATACGTAATCGGGCTCCGCTGCAGATGACGGTACAGGAGTTCCTCGTTTCCTTCGTCGAGCGAGCTGGTCGCCTCATCGAGGAACGCGTAGCGCGGCGAGCGCAGGAGCAGGCGCGCAAAGGCGAGTCTTTGCTGCTCGCCGAGCGAGAGCACGCTCTGCCAGTCCATCTCCGCGTCCAATCCGCCGACGCGCGCGGGCAGGTTTTCCAGGTTGACCGCCTTGAGAACCCGTCCAAGTTCCTCCTCGCTCGCGTCCATCGCGGGATAACATAGCTGTTCGCGCAGCGAGCCAAGCGACATGTACGGGCGCTGCGGCAGGAACATTATGTCATCCAGTTCAGGCCGCATAATACGCCCGCTGCCCGATGTCCAAAGCCCGGCGATCGCGCGCATCAGCGAGGTTTTGCCGGCTCCGCTGCGGCCGCTGATGAGCAGGCTTCGCTCGGGCGGGACCTCGAATGAAAGCTCGCGTATCAGAGTGCGCCCGTAATCCGGCGTCATCAGCGTCAGCGCCTGGGCGGCGACCTCCGGAGCGGTCTCGACCTCGACCACCGGAAGGCCGGCCGACTCGGGCTGTTCGGGCTGATTGCATTCCTCCCAGAACAGCGCGAGGCGGTTGACCACGGCGGTGTAGTCGGCGATTTGCTGGAACTCGTTGACAACGAGCGAGAGCGAACTCTGCAGCGTCCCGAACGCGATACTCGCCTGGCTCATCTCGCCGAATTGTATCTTGCCCGCGAAATACGCCCCGGCCAGCAGCAGGTACGGCAACACCATCGGCAGGTTGCTGTAGGCGCTGGTGAAGAAGCCGAGATTGCGCTGCCAGAGGATCAGGAGGTTGAAATTTTTGACCACCGAGGCAAAACGGCGCATAAGCTGATGGGTTTCGTGCTCCTCGCCCCCGTACATCGCGATCGACTCGGCATTGTCACGCACGTGGACCAGGCCGAATCGGAAATCGGCCTGATATCTCTGCTGGTCGAAGTTGATCTTGATAAGCCGGCGTCCGATTGCGACCGTAACCCAGGTGCCGACCGCCACGTACGCAAGCATCACCAGCGCGAGTTCGCGCGAGATGAGCCATAGCACCACGAAATAGGAGGCCGCGCTGACCAGCGAATTCATTCCGTCGAGTACGAAGCCGGTCGTGCGGAAAGTGAAGGTGTTGATGTCGTCGGCGACCCGCTGGTCCGGGTTGTCAACCTTCCCGCTTTGGTTGATTCGATAGAAGGCGCGTCCGGCGAAGCTTTTTTCGAGGAACTGCCGCGTGACCCATTCGCGCCAGGCGATGCCGAGTTTTCCCTGCAGATACGGGTAGTAGGCGAAGACCGGCACCACCGCGACGACGTAGCCGAGGAAGATGAACAGGTCGCGATAGAAGGCTTTGGCGTGCTTGGTCGACAGCGCGGTCATCAGGCCGCGCACGATGTACGTGGCCCATACGCCGAGCGCGATCGTGCCGCCGCCGATCAGCAGCAGCACTATCAGGAGGGTCAGCGCCCGGCCCCGCTCCTCCGATACCCAATACGGCTTCGTCAGAGTCCATAGTCGACGCCAGAATTTACGATCGAATTTGTCCATGTCTTTAAGCTTCGGCTATCTCGGAACTCCAGCGCGTTGCCGGGCACGAAGGCGCGGCCTGTGAAATCCCGCGGGCTTCGAGCCAGGGCGGACCCGGGTTCGAGGATTTGTCCGATGTTAGATGAACTGTGCGGAAAACGGAGCATCTCGCGGGGATCTCGACCCGTTTCCTCGCGATTTGGCTCAGCCATCGGGGAAGATTCGCGGCTCACTTCGCGCGGGCTTCGAGGGTTGTTTCGACGGATACCCGGCGATTTCCCCAACACCCGTATGCTTGGACGAACTCTGGGGCGCTAAAATTCTGCGGCTTGCGGAAAATCGTGTGAAGCGGCTTTTCGAATCGCGGCGAGAAGATTCTTTTGGCTGATGGGCTTGCCGAGATGGGCGTCGGCACCGGCTTCCAGGCATTTGTACACGTCGTCGCTCAGAACCGACGCGGTGAGCGCGATTATCGGGACGTGCGCGGCTCCGGTCTCGCGTTCCAATCGGCGAATCCGCCGCGCCGTCTCAAGACCGTCGAGCACCGGCATCTGAACGTCCATCAGGATCAAATCGTAGCGGCCGGCGCGAAATTTCCCAAGCGCGGCCTCGCCGTCTTCGGCCTCGTCGAGACGATGCGGCGTGCGCTTGAGAAAAGCGCGGATGAGCAGTCGGTTGTCGGCCGAGTCGTCGGCAAGCAGGATCTTGAGCGGGCGCTCCCAGGATTCGGCCTCGCACGAGCTGCTCGAATTCGCTCCGGCCTGCGAGCCGGCGGGCGAGCCTGACGGCGGAGCGATTTCGCCCACGGCGGGAGTCCGCGCGTCAGCGGGTGCTTCGGATGCTCCGGAAGTCGAAGATTTTGCCGCCTGCTCACCTGTCTCGGTCGAAAAACGCGCCGTGAAGTGAAACGTGCTTCCTTTGCCCGGTTCGCTTTTGACCCACACTCGCCCGTCCATCATCGCCACCAGCCGCTTGACGATCGCCAGTCCGAGACCGCTTCCGCCATGGCGGCGCGAAGTCGAGTTGTCCGCCTGGGTGAAACTTTCGAAGATTTGGTCCAGCTTGTCTGCTGAGATTCCCGCACCGGTGTCCGACACGCTGAAGTGAAGGCATCCGGGCTGGCTCGATTCACGATCATTCTCGACTTCGATCAGGATTTTGCCCGCTTCGGTGAACTTCACCGCGTTGCCGACCAGGTTCATCAGGATCTGGCGCAGGCGAAGAGGATCGCCGAGCAGGCGGGTCGGTGTTCCCGGGACAATCCGCGCGGCCATCTCGAGGCCCTTGGCGTGCGCTCGCGCGGCGAATGACTCGACCACTTTGTCGATCAGGCTTTCGAGCTCAAAGCCGGTGCGTTCGAGATCGAGCCGGCCGCTTTCGATCCTGGCAAGATCGAGGACGTCATTGATAAGTCCGAGCAGCACCGCGCCATTGTTGCGCATGATCGAGAGGTACTTCTGCTGCTGGCGATCGAGCACGGTGTCCTCGAGCAGTTCGACCATGCCGAGGATCGCCGTCATCGGCGTCCGTATCTCGTGCGACATGCTCGATAGGAATTCCGACTTGGCGCGCGAGGCCGCGAGCGCCGCTTCGCGCGCGGTGCGAAGTTCGTTCTCGGTCTTCTTGATCCGGCTGATATCGCGCGCGAACGACACGATACATTTTTCGCCGTTAATCTCGGCGACCGTGGCGGAGATCAGGTTCGGCACCACGGTGCCGTCTTTCAGCCTGAAATCAACCTCCATGTTGCGGACCTGTCCGCGCTCGCGCAAACGGCGTGAAAACTCGCGGAGCTGCTCGCGCCGAGCCCACAGCCCGATCGCGCCGCTGCTTCGCCCCACCGCCTCCCCGCGCTCGAAGCCGGTCGCGGAGAAGCTCGCGCTGTTGTCGATATAGCTGCCGTCGCTCAGCCGGTTGATCGAAATGACGTCGAGACTCGCGTCAATTATTGCGCGCAGGGCCTGCGCGTTTTGGATACTCTTGCGCTCGAATTCGACGCGCTCGCTTACGTCGCGGAAAGTCGTGACAAGAATCGCGTGGCGCCCCGAATCAGCGGCGCGCATCTGGATTTCGCAGATCGGCAACGAGCCGTCGCGACGCGGCATCCGGGCAACACAGCACGCCGCACGGTCCGGCGTTGCGACGGCGTCGTGCGTCGCGTGCAGATACCCGTCGTGGTCGTCGGGATGGATAAATCCGGTGGCCGCCCTGCCAATCGCGTCCACGGCTTCATAACCGAGAATCCGCGTGAACGCGCCGCCCGCGAAGAGCACGGTTCCGTCGGCGCCGACGACCAAGATACCCTCGGGCATCGACTCCACGATACGGGCGAAGAAGTCCGCTCCCGGGACTGGACCCGGCGCCGCGACGGTTGTGGCAAGCGCTTCACGATCCTCCGAGCGGGATTGCTTTTCCAGTTCGCGCCGGTATTCGTGCCCCGAAGTCGTCATCCGCGGAGCGCCCTTTGCAGGAGCCCGAGCGGATGGAGTCCGCAAATGCGATGCCACCTCTTGGCGCGCCGATGACGGCGAAGTGGCCTCGCTCGCGTCAGCCCGCTTCGAAAATGGGACAGGCCGTCCTGGTCTGGGACACTCTACGCAACGGCGCGAGTGAGATCCGACGTGCTTTTCGTGCGGTGTCCGGCAGATAAGTTGATGAGATGTCGCTCGGTGGAATGAGATTCTTCGCTTCGCTCAGAATGACAGGCGCGCGCACGGTTGTTGGTCATTCTGAGCGAAGGCTGCCGAAGCGAAGAATCTCATGCCACTGACGTCCGCTGCAAAACTATTAATGGCACGCCACGGTAGATTGCGCACAACCGCGAAGTCGTCGTTGCAGAAACAAGACGATTTGCGATACGCCAGTTGCAAGGAAACAAGCCCGATGAGAAATCTTAAAATCGCGATCGCATCGGTGGCCATCGCAAGCCTGCTCGCACTGAACTTTTCGCAGCCGGCCGCCGCCCACGAAAACGCCGAAGACGCCTCAACCGTCGCGCAACTCACGGCGATCCTGAACGGTCCGCAGCGCTCGGCCGAGCACAAGGCGCGAGATCGCTATCGCCATCCGGTGCAGACGCTCACCTTTTTCGGGATCAAGCCCGACATGACGGTGGTTGAGATCTGGCCGGGGGCGCAGGGATGGTACACGGAGATTCTCGCTCCGTTCCTTCGCGAGCACGGCAAGCTGTACGAGGCGATCGCGCCGCGCGACAAGGAAAAGTTCCACGCCAAGCTGGCGGCAGACCCCGCCGTGTACGGAAAAGTGATCGTCACCGAACTGGCTCCGCCCGCTAAAACCGAAATCGCGCCGCCCGGCTCGGCAGACATGGTCCTGACCTTTCGCAATGTTCACGACTGGCTGCGCGCCGGACCGCAAGCGGCTGAGCCGTACTTCGAGGCGTTCTATCGCGCCCTCAAGCCCGGAGGAATTCTTGGCGTTGTCGATCATGCCGCGCGTCCGAATCTCCCGTACGACCCGAGAGCGATGTCAGGCTACGTGCGGCCGAGCGAGATGATAAGCCTCGCGGAGAAAGCCGGTTTCAAGCTGGTTGCGCAATCGGACATCAACGCAAATCCGAAGGACGACACCAACCATCCAGCCGGCGTATGGACGCTGCCGCCGACCTTGCGTCTCGGGGCCAAGGATCGGGCGAAGTACCTCGCGATCGGCGAGAGCAACCGGATGACGCTCAAGTTCATCAAGCCGCGATGAGGCCGGAGCGCGCTTCGGGAGCGGCTGTCTCGCCGATAGCGTTTCGGCTCCGGGTGCCCCGGGGCCGGCACTTTCATCCGGGCCGTCCGCCAATCGCAGAGATTAACGCTGATGAGGGATTGGAGCGGGCGACGGGGATCGAACCCGTGACGTCCAGCTTGGGAAGCTGGCATTCTACCGCTGAATTACGCCCGCGCCGGGATAAATTCCTAACAGACCTCGCGGCCAAGGAAAAGCGGCCGCCGGCCTAACACTTGTTTGAAAAAGTTGTACCCGCTCAAAAGACCCGGGATTTTTCGTCTAAAAACGGAGCAACAAACTTTTCCGACGCGCTCCGGGGCTGGTATCTTGGAATGCGAAGCATGAGCGTGTCGCCTCATCAGCGTCCGCCTGCTACCCCGACCAGCCGATTTTGATTACGAGGCGTTACGCGCGATGAGGTTTCGAGATTTCTTCCGCCGGGCCGCTCTGACAGCGGTCGTCGTTGGATTGCTCGCCGCCGGGACAGCCCGCGCCCAACAGAACCAGCAAAAACCCGAGGGCTTCTGGGATTCGGTTGCGCGAATGTTCGGTTTCAGTCCCGGCGCACCTAACCATTTCGCAACTCCGGAACCGACCCCCGACCAGGGACCGATCGCGCCGGGCACATTCCGGCTGACGGACAATATAGATCCGGGCCGCCAGTACCAGACCGCGGCGCTGCTCAAGGACGGGCGCGTTCTTATCGCCGGCGGGGTCGGCGAGCAGGGAATCGGGGTCCTGTTCAGCGCCGAGATTTACGATCCCACTAAGTCCAAGTTCGAATATACCGGCAGGATGACGGTGCCGCGCAGTGTGGCGACCGCCACCACGCTCAACGACGGCAAGGTGCTGATCGTGGGCGGCGAGTATATCACGCCGACCGGGTTCACCCAGTTGCTGAATTCAACGGATATCTACGACCCGGCGACGGGCAGCTTCAGCGCGGGACCCATCATGTCGGTCGCGCGCATCCTTCATACCGCGACCTTGCTCGACAACGGCAAGGTGCTGGTCGCGGGCGGCGAGGACGAGCGCGGCTTCGCGATCAGCCGGGCGGAACTCTACGATCCGACCACCGGCATTTTCGGTCTGACCGGCGCCATGGCCTATCCTTGTTATCGGCAGGCGGCGACGCGTCTCGCCGACGGCAATGTTCTTCTCGCTGGTGGTATCGACTCAACGGGTTACGCGACCGACCGCGCCGAAATCTACGATTCACAGACCGGCAAGTGGACCGAGGTCGGCAAGATGAGCACGCAGCGCAAGTTCCATACTGCTACCCTGCTGCCGAACGGCGACGTGCTGATCGCGGGCGGCGAGGACAACTGGGGACACACGCTCGACACCGCCGAACTGTATAATCCCGCCACGCGGAAGTTCGCTCCGACGGGCAAGATGCTTATGCCGCACGAGAAAGCCACCGCCACGCTCCTTCAGAACGGCGAGGTGTTGATCGCCGGCGGCTTCAGCGACACGAGCGGCGTGATCGCGGAATGTGAACTCTACGATCCCGCCAACGGGACTTTTTCGCGTACCGGCAGCATGCATCAGGCGCGCGAAAACTTCACCGCGACCAGGCTTTCCAGCGGACAGGTTCTGGTCGCCGGCGGCTTCAGCTTCGTGCTCGGCCAGTTCGGCGTCCTGCACAGCGCCGAACTGTACGAACCCTGAGCCGGCAACAGCGGATCGCCGCCGCGCGCGGCGCGCCTAGCGAAGGCTCGCGGTGCGAGTGCCGGCGTCGGCGCTGGCGGTGACGCCGTGATGCGGCGCTTCCCAGATAACTTTGCCCGATTTGCCTATCAGCTCGACGGAGGTGCTGCCGTCCTCGAGTTCGCTCATCCGAAGCCGCGACCTGCCCTTGCCGTCGACCAGCCTGACGCCCGCGGAATCATCGGGCGGGATATTGAGGCCGATACGGGGGTTGCCTACCGAGTCGTACATGCCGAAGGCCGGCTCGCCGTCGCCAAGCACGCCCATCGCCATGCGCCGCTTGCCGTGTTCGGTGAAGAAGCTGAGCCGCGCAAGTCCGTCATTCTCGACGGATATTTCGGCCCTCACCTTTCCGGCAGGATCGACAATCTGTAAATCGTGAACTCGAAGCGTCTGGGCCACCGGTTGAGCCTCTGCGGCCTTTGCGGGCATCGCCGAGAAAAGGTACGCGCCGAGCATCCCGCCGGCCATACCCCCGACTATCGCAAGCGTTCCCACGACCCAAGCCTTTCTCGTCTCCATCGCGCGCACTCCTCACCGACGGGAATCGGTTCGCTAGCGGAGGCGGCCGGCGCTCGCGGAGCCCTTGAAAGGATAGCCCCATCCGCGTCGCGCCCGGCCAGTTGTTCCGCACCCCTTCCCAAATTAGTGAGTCGGTCCGCCGGATTGCAAGCCTGAATTGGCAAGATAGCTGGGGAGCACGGTCGTCTCGTCCATGCGTGCGCGCGAAAGCTGCTGGCGGTTGAGGCCGACCGCATTGGTCAGATTCGCCCCCTCGAGAAGGGCACCCTTCAAATCAGCGCCAGTCAGGTTTGCATACTGCATGCTCGCGTTGGTCAAAACCGCGTTGTTGAGGTTTGCCTTGGTGAGGTCCGCGTGCTCGAGATTGGCGCGCGCGAGGTCGGTGCCGACCAGCAGCGCTTCCCTCAGCTTGGCTTTCCGCAGGTCCGCCTGGGCGAGATTCGCCTCTGTCAGATTGGCGCCGTTCATCGAGGCACCGGAGAGCGAAGCGCTTCTGAGCGAAGCTCGGTACAGCCACGCATCGCCAAGATACGAGTTCCACATAGTCGCGGAATTCAGATTGGCGCCCGAAAGATTTGCTTTACGGAAGTCGGTGCCGATAAGCCGCGCCGACTGAAGTTGTGCGCCCCTGCAATCCGCGCCGACCATCCACACCATACTAAGATCGACACCTTGCCAATGGGCGTCGCGGCAAGCGGCACGCGGCGGAATCATCGGTCGCAGAAACTGGCAAAGCCGCTCAGAAGCCGGCTGCTCTGTACCCGCAGTCGGCGCGATCTCAAAACCGCCGGCCGAGGCGGCGTGCGGAAACGCGGGTGTCGCCAAAAACAGCAGCGCGACGGCAAGAGCGGCGCCATATATTCGTCTCATAAACGATATTCTCCATGAGCAAGCTACTAGAGATGTCCAGTGAAGCAAATGCAACCCGTCAGCCTCGGGTTTCCGCCGGTCCGGCTCC
>JAKAVC010000131.1 GCA_021817345.1 Deltaproteobacteria bacterium
TCTTACGACGGGGTGAGAATTCTCCTTGTTGAAGACAATCCGGACCATGCTTTTGTTGCATTGACGGTTGCGCGCCAGGTCCTCGGTGAGAGTATCGAGCTGGTCCATGCGCAGAACGCCGAAGAGGCGATTGAACTCATCGCGCAATTCACCGAAGAAGACCGTCCGGACCTGTTTCTGGTCGATTTGAGGCTGCCGGACAATGGCGGCTTCTCCGTGCTGTCGAGCGTGAGGGCGCAGTCGGCATGCGCGGGGGTTCCCGTCATGGTTATCACGAGTTCGCTATACGACCGCGACATCGCGGAGTGCTACGAACTCGGAGCTTCCGCGGTTTTGTGCAAACCGCTCTCGCGCGGGAAGTTCAGGGAAGAACTTGCCAGAGTCGGGCTCGTGCGCGGAGTCAACAAGGCGCTTTACCTGACAATTTCACATTAGTAACGCGCCGGCCCGGCACGACCGTTAGCGCTTCGGGTTGGCTCGCGCTGGTCAACGCGCGACGCGCTGTCGCGCTCGGCTTGACGAGCGTCGCCCCGCAGTAGGATTCTCGAAGGCGCTTTCAGAAAATCCTGCGCGCGGAGGGTCGGGCCCGATGGATCCTTATCGGTTCGAACGCAGCCAGGCGCTGTTCGAGCGCGCCAAACGCTCCATCCCCGGCGGTATCTACGGGCATCAGTCGCCGATGCTCCTGACGACGGACTCGTACCCGTACTTTTTCTCGCGCGGCGCGGGCTCCCACGTATGGGACGTCGATGGCAACGAGTACATCGATTACATGTGCTCGTACGGCCCGATCGTGGTCGGCCATCTGAATCCGCGCGTCGAAGAGGCGGCGCGGCTCCGCGCGGCGGAGGGAAACTGTTTCAACGGCCCGACGGCGCTTTGGGTCGAGCTCGCCGAACGGCTGGTCGCGCTGACTCCATTCGCCGACTGGGCGGTTTTCGGCAAGAACGGCTCCGACGTTTGCACGTGGGCGATCGAGGTCGCCCGTCACGCGACCGGCCGGCCGAAGATCGCGGTTGCCGAGGGTGCCTATCACGGGACGCACGCGTGGGCGACTCCGGTCGCAAACGGCGTGACTCCGGAGGACCGCGCAAACGTCGTCAAGTTCCGCTACAACGACCTCAAAAGCCTCACCCGCGCCGTCGAGGAGAATCACGGCGCGATGGCGGGCGTTATCCTGACGCCGTTTCGCCATGACGCCGGCCATGACTCCGAGATGCCGGCGGAAGGATTCCTGCGCGGCGTGCGCGAACTGTGCGACCGCAACGCGATGGTGTTCGTGCTCGACGACGTGCGCGCGGGATTTCGCCTGCACATGGGTGGCTCGGGCGAGCTCTTCGGCGTGCGCCCGGACCTGTCGTGCTATTGCAAGGCGATCGCCAACGGCTACCCGCTCTCCGCGTGCGTGGGCCGCGACAGCCTGAGGCAGGCCGCCTCGGAAGTCTTCTTTACCGGCTCATATTTCACCAGCGCGGTCCCGATGGCGGCGGCGCTCGCGACGCTCGACGAACTCGAATCAACGGGCGGAATCGAGCGGATGCGCGAACTGGGCGAGACGCTGCGCGACGGAATGCTCGCGCAGGCGCTCAGATGCGGCTTCGAGGTCACATGGTCAGGGCCGCCCGCGATGCCGTACATGAGCTTCAAGGCGGACCAGGGGCGTCACGCGCGAATCAAGCTTTTTTGCGGCGAGGCCGCAAAGCGCGGCGTGTACTTTCATCCGCGACACAACTGGTTTCTCTCGGCCGCGCACACCGAGGAGGATATCAGGCGTACGCTCGAGGTCACCGATGAGGCATTTGCCGCGGTGCGAAAACAGTTCGGCGCGTGAGCTTCGCGCGACGAACGTTCAGAGCTCCGGCCACTTGTCGTTCCACGGGCGCGCCTGCTCGTAGGCGTAGGCGGCCTGCAACACCAGGTCGTCGCGATGGCGTTCGGCGACGATCTGAAGTCCGCACGGAAGCCCGCTGTCGGTGAAGCCCGCGCGCACCGAGGCCGCCGGATGTCCGCTCAAGTTGAAAGGATAAGTGAACACCAGCGCCGCCATCAGGTCCGCAAGCGGTTTGCCGTCGATCTCACTGGGCGGCGGTCCGCCCGCGGCAAAAGCCTCGGTCGGAAGGGTCGGCGTTAGCAGCAGGTCGAAGCGCTCGAACACGCCGCGCACCCATTCGTTGAACTCGAAGCGGCGGCGATAAGCGTCACCGTAGTGCCGCCAGGTGATGCGCGAGGCGGCCTCCGTACCGCTTGCGAACGAGCGGCCGAACTGCTCGCGATTCTTCTCCAGGTACTCGTGCAGCATCGCGAGCGACTGTCCCGCGCCGATGCGCATCCAGGCCTGCCCGGTTTCCGGCACCTTCTCGTCGAGAACGACTATCTCGTGGCCCATGTCCCTGAATGCGCCGACCGCCTTCTCGACTTCGCGGCTTACCTCGCGCTGCACGATATGGCCGAAGTCGGGATGAAACGCGATGCGGAGCTTTTTCGGAAGCCTATCGAGCACCGCCTGGTAGGAAATCCCCGGATGCGGCAGCGAGTCGGGATCGGCGGCGTGATAACCGATCGCCACGTCCATGTACATCGCCGCGTCGCGCACGGTTCGCGTCAGCGGTCCGAGCACCGCGGTGTCGTCCCATCGCGTCATGCGGAGCATCGCGTCGTTCGGAATTCGGCCGAACGAAGGCTTGAGCCCGAAGCATCCGGTGTAGCAGGAGGGAATTCTTATCGAACCGCCGCCGTCCGAGCCGGTCGCAAGCGGCACGACGCATCCCGCGATCGCCGCCGCGCTCCCGCCCGATGAGCCGCCCGGCGTGCGCTCGAGGTTCCAGGGATTGCGGGTCGTGCCGAACAGGAGATTCTTCGTAAAGCCCGTGTAGCCGAACTCGGGAGCGTTGGTCTTGCCGATTACGATCGCGCCGGCGGCCTTGAGCCTTGCGACTTCCACGGAATCGGCGCGGGCGATGTTGTTCTTGAACGGGACCGAGCCGAAAGTGGTCGGCAGTCCGGCCGCGTCTTCAAGGTCCTTGACGCCGAGCGGCAACCCCGCGAGCGGCCCGACCTCCTCCCGGTGCGCGATCCGCTCGTCGAGCGCGCGGGCGTCGTCGATTGCGGCTTCGGCCCGAAGCGCGACGAAGGCGTTGAGCTTCGGATTGGTCGCCTCGATCCGCGCGATCGTATGCTTTATAAGATCGCTTGGCTTGAGTTCGCGCCTGCGGATCATCGCCGCAAGTTCGTGGGCCGGCTTTCGATGAAGCTCGGATGCCATCGCGGTGCTCCCCCGTACAATCTGGTCTTGTTACGGCAAAACTCTTACTACGGGCGGCGGAAAATTAGAAACTGCGCGGATGTGGCGATGCGGCGAAGGTTAAGCGCGAAGGTTGATTGACCGTCTAACGCTCGTTAGGTTAATATGACTGGTTTGGAAAAGAAGCAGACACAGCGGGCGCCGAAAGGCGGCGCGGCGCGCAACGGTTCCAAGGTGCTCGACCTGCACCGTTCGACCGATACGCGCGACCGGGTGCTCGTGGTCGCCCAGGCGCTGTTCGCCGAGCGCGGCTACCGCGGGACCAGCCTGCGCGATATCGCGCGGCGCATCGGGATCAAGGCTCCTTCGCTGCTCCATTACTTTCCTTCCAAGGAGCAGCTATACGTCGCGGTGCTCGATCGCATCCTGGAGGGCCTCGAGGATTCGGCCAACCGGGTGCTTATGGGACGCGAGAGCTACCAGGAACGCGCCCGCAAGGCGATTGCCGACGCGATCGACTATATCGCGAGCCGGCCCGAGCCGATGCGGATCATCTGGCGCGAGATGACCGAGCAGCACGGAGTGGGCCGCCAGTTATTCAAGCGCCGCCTGCCGCCACTGTTCGCGATGGGCGTGAATTTCCTGTTCCGCGGGCAGCGGGCGGGCGAATTCCGCGAAGAAGTGGACCCGTTTCACTTCCTGCTCAGCCTGAACTCGATAACCCTTGGCTATTTCACGACTGCCGCGATGGTCCGACGGCTGTGGAACCAGAACCTGCTCGAACCCACGGTTATCGAACGCCGCAAGCGCGAAGTACTCGACATGGTCGAGCGGACCCTGTTCGTGCAGAAACCGCCCCTGGGCGGGATGGGCCCGCTGGCGGTTTAGGCGCGGGTCAGCCGAAGCAACCTTAAACCCTCTCTCTTGGAAGGAGATCCGACCAGTAATGAAAGTGGGAACGTTCTACGAGCATCAGTTGCCACGGCCGTGGAACCCCGGTGACGAGCTCAAGCTGTTTCAGGACGCGCTCGACCAGGTGGAGCTTGCCGACAAGCTCGGCGTGGACCACATGTGGGAAGTCGAGCATCATTTTCTGGAAGAGTACGCCCATTCCTCGGCGCCCGAGATATTTCTTGCCGCGGCAAGCCAGCGCACGAAGAACATCCGGCTCGGTCACGGAATCGTCCTGCTTCCGCCCGCCTACAACCATCCGGCGCGCGTTGCTGAACGGATCGCGACCCTTGACCTGGTGAGCAACGGGCGCGTCGAGTTCGGCACCGGCGAGTCGTCGGCGGAGTTGGAACTCGGCGGTTTCGGGATCAAGCGCTCGGAAAAGCACGAGATGTGGCTTGAGTCGCTCGGCGCCATCACGCGCATGTTCGTTGAGGAACCGTTCCAGGGCCACGAGGGCAAGTACTTCAGCATGCCGGTGCGCAACGTGGTGCCCAAACCCGCCCAGAAGCCGCACCCTCCACTGTGGGTCGCGTGCTCGCGGCGCGAGACGATCCACACCGCGGCCAAGCTCGGAATCGGCGCGCTCAGCTTCGCCTTCATCAGTCCGGAAGAGGCGCGGATGTGGGTTGACGACTATTACAAGACGCTCGCCGAGGAGTGCGAGCCGATCGGATACGCGATTAACCCGAACATCGCGATCGTCACCGGTTTCATGTGCGACAGAAGCGAGGAACGCGCCCGCGCGATGGGCGAAGACGGGCTGCGGTTCTTCTCCTACGCGCTCGGCCATCATTATTTCTTCGGTCGCCACGAGCCCGGCAAGACCGACATCTGGCGGAACTACAAGACGAATCCGATGACGATGCCCGGGATGGGCGGCGAGAGCCAGTGTATCGGCACGCCGGAGAAGATTCGGCGGAAGATGCGCGAATTCGAGGAGGCCGGCGTCGATCAGGTCGTGTTTGTCTCCCAGGCGGGCAGGAACAAGCACGAGGACATCTGCTCTTCGCTTGAATTGTTCGGACGCGAGGTGCTGCCCGAATTCAAGGAGCGCGAAGAAAAGCGCGCCCGCGAGAAGGCCGAGCGCCTGCAGCCGGTAATCGAGCGCGCGTTGAAGCGCAAGCCCGAACCGAAAATCCCGCGCCACGACGGGCCGACGATCGTGGTCGCCGAGCGGGTGTCGTAAAGCCGCTGGCGCGCGATTGGTTTTGACACAGAGGCCGCTCCGTTTTCCGGGGCGGCCTTTTGTTTTTGCGGTGAATCGGAAAGCGAACGTTTCGGACCTACGGCAGGCGGTACGCGCGCGCGACGTTCTCGCCCAGGATTCCGCGCCGTCCCGTCTCCGTCATCGGCGCGGTCATCCGACGCAGTTCCTCGAGATAGTTTCCCGGATGGTCGGGATGCGGATAGTCGCTCGCCCAGAAAAACCTGTCCTCGCCAAGCATCTCCATCAGCGGCGCAATCAGATGTTCGTCCGGATCGGCCGAGATGAAGCATCGCTCGCGGAAATAGTACGAGGGCTTTTCCCTGAGTTGGACCGTCGCCCCGAGCGACGTGCCTTCATAGATCGCGTCGGCGCGATCGAGAAAATGTCCGATCCATCCCGCGCCCGACTCAAGCACGACGATGCGCAGCTTCGGAAAACGGTCGAACACGCCGAACTGGAAGAGCGTCGCGAAGGCCTGCTGCGCGCCCTGCCACGCAAACAGGTTCGAGTACCAGGCGGCCCATCCGAAATTGTCGTACCGATGATGCACGCTGAACTCGATCGGCTCGAACGTCGGATGAATCGCGAGCGGAACGTCGAGCGCCTGCGCCGCCGCAAAAACCGGGTCGTGGTCGGGATGGCCGTGCGGCTTGCGCGTGATCGTGAAGGGGGACACGAACGCGCCCCTGCATCCGCCGGCCACGGCGCGCTCCAGTTCCTCGGCCGCAGCGGCCGGATCGCCGAGCGAGAGGTGCGCGACCGCAAGCAGGCGCCCCTCCGAATCGCGGCAGAAGTCGGCGACCCATCGGTTGTACGCGCGGCAATAGGCTTGGCTCAATTCCGCGTCGAAAAGTTCAGCCTCCCATAGAAGCCCGAGCGTGGGATAAACGAGCGCTTTGGCAAGGCCCTCGCGATCGAGCAGTTCGAGCCGCTCCTTCATGTCCATCGTTCCGAACGCGGCGCCCTTCATATAGGTCTGATCGGGACGCGGTCTTATCCTGAGCATGTCGGCGGGCCTGAGTTCACCGCGCATCGCCTTGTCGCGGATTTTCCTGGCCATCTCGACGTCGCGGCCCATCCCGCCCAAATCGCCGAGGAAGCGCGAGCGCGTAAGCCGCGAACGCTTGCGGTCGATTTCGAGATATTCGTAGTCGTCCTCGCCGACGCGAATCCTGAGCGCGCGCTCGCGAAACCTCGGCTCCAGGTAGGTTTCCCACAGGTCCGGCGGTTCGAGGATGTGTTCGTCGGCGTCGATGATCATCGTTTCCGCAGGCATCGCGAGTTGCTCCTGCGAGGACTGTTGCTGTTCGCGATCGCGCGCGCAAGCGGAGCGCGGGCCGGCCCTGGCGAAGGCCTTTGCGGAGCGACGCTGTTTCGCGAGACGCAGGACGCGCCCAGATGATAAGCTCTATTGCGCCCAGGCCGCGCACGGTCCGAGGCCCATCAGGAGCGGTAGCAAGTTTGGGAAACGATAACATAGAGGCGGCGCGCGCCTTTCACGAATTCACCAAACACTCCTATACGAGCGTTCGCACTTCGCCTCATTATCTCGATTGGGATAATCGGCCGTCGCCATACAAGATTTATCCCGGGGTGGGAAGCCTCGCCCTGCCGCGCGAGCTCGCGCTCTCCGGCAAGCCGGCGCTCGCGACGATCGCGGCGGCGGCGGACCCGCAGGCAAAAACCGCGCTCGACGTGGAATCGCTGACGCGGCTGCTGTTTTCAGCCGACGGCCTGACGCGGCGCAAGCGCGTCGACGGCGAGGACTATCATTTTCGCGCGGCGGCCTCGGCGGGCGCGCTTTACCCGATAGAGATCTATGTGGCAGCGGGCGAGGTCGAGGAGCTCGAAGCCGGGCTTTACCATTTTTCGCCCGCCGATCTTAAGCTTCGCGGGCTCAGGCGCGGCGACTGGCGCGAGGCGCTCGCGCGGGCGGCCGCGATGAGGCCATCGCTCAGGGAATCGCGCGCGATCCTGGTAATGAGCGCGCTCTTTTGGCGCAGCGCCTGGAAGTACCGCGCGCGGGCCTATCGCTACTGTTTCTGGGACACGGGCACGATACTGGCCAATCTTCTCGCCACCGCCGCGGCAGAAGGCATCCCGGCCGAAGTCGTGACCGCATTCGCCGACGCCGAAGTGGAGCAACTGCTCGGAGTTGACGGCGACCGCGAAGGCGTGATGTGCCTGGTCGCGCTCGGACATCGCTCCGAGCCGTGCGCCGCGTCGCCTATGATTACGCCGCTTTCACTCGAATCGCTGCCTCTGTCGCGTGAGGAGGTCGTCTACGACGACCTGGTGAAGATCCATCGCGAGTCCAGGCTTGCGAGCGCTGAGGAAGCCGAGCGGCTTGCCTCGGCGACGACGCCGGTCGTCGAGTCGCCGCCCACCGGCGAAACGCTCGCGTTCGATGCGATTGCGCCCGAAGACGCGATGAGCCTTGGCGAAACGATTCTTCGCCGCGGCTCGACGCGGGTCTTCGCCCGCGAGGCGATAAGCGGCAGCGAGCTTGCGGCGATCCTTGCCCTGTCGAGCGTGCATCCGCGCGCCGATTTTCCGCGCCTGACCGACACGTACCTGATCGTCAATGCGGTCGAAGGGCTCGTGCCGGGCGCGTACTACTATCGGCGCGATTCGGGAGCGTTCGAGCTTTTGAAGAAGGGCGAATTTCGCGGCGAAGCCGGATACCTCTGCCTCGAACAGCCGCTCGGCTCCGATTGCGCAGCTCTGATGGTGTTCATGGCGGAGCTTGAGCGCGTCCTGGGTGCGCTCGGAAATCGCGGCTATCGCGACGCTCATCTGGAAGCAGGGATTCTCGGCGGGCGGGCTTACCTGGCCGCGTACGCGCTCGGGCGCGGCGCGACCGGGCTCACCTTCTACGACGACGACACGACGAAATTTTTTGCGCCGCACGCGGCGGGCAAGAGCCCGCTGTTGATGGTCGCGCTGGGCGTTCCTCGAAGCCGCGCGCGCGATTCGTAGCGCCCCACCTTATTGTTCGACCGCGGCGCTCGATGACTGTTGAGCGGGCGGATGCCGCCGTTCGTGTATCGTCAAACGCGCGAGCCCACGAAAATCGTCCCGCTTCAGGATGGCGCCGGCGTTGCCAGTTGGATCAGCCGACGGTGCGGCGCCGCTCCACTCATCTCCTCGCGAACCATAAGACCCGCTCAAGCCTTTGTTCGAACCCTGATGCCCTCATAACGGGCGCATGCCGACGCGGTGGGCATCCGCGGAGGTGGCAACCAGCCCAAAGCCCGCGTTTCGCAATGGCATTTTTCTTGCGCAACCGATTGCCGCCACCGTTGGCGGAAGACGGTTTCCGTCCAAACGCTGGCGCCAAGGAGGAAAGATGGCTGAGCAGGCTGAAGCGCCCAAGATGAAACCGACGCTCGGTCTTACGGGCGTCACAGTAAACGCGATGGCGCTGATTGCCCCGGGTGCGTTCCTGTGGATCACGTTCGTGCTCCAGGCGGGCTACGTGTTTCCCTCAGGGCTGGCGATGTGGGCCGGAATATTCGTCGCCCTGCTGCTGGCATACGCCACGGCG
Source organism: Deltaproteobacteria bacterium (assembly GCA_021817345.1). Taxonomy (GTDB): domain Bacteria; phylum Desulfobacterota; class Binatia; order Binatales; family Binataceae; genus DTIX01. The sequence continues at coordinate 8,950 of JAKAVC010000131.1, forward strand.
CTATCGTATGCGGAACTTGCAAAGCTCTATCCCGGAGCGGGCAGCTCCTATCTGTTCGCGGAGCAGGCGTTTCTCTCGAAGACCAAGGCCTATCGCTTCGCCAGGGTCGCGAAGTTCGTCATCGGATGGTCTTCGCATCTCTACTACTGGGTGTATCCGGGCGTGATGGTCGCGACGATGGGGGTCATGATCGGCTATATCGTTGGCACCATAGCGCCGTCGTGGCTCAACGCCGGAGTCCCGGGTCCCGTGTTCATGGCGTTGATCGCGATAGTGTTCTCCTACTTTGTGGCCTACATCGCGTTCCGCGGCGTAAACGGTTCCACGATGGTTAACGTCGCGATAAATGGGATACAGATCGTGGCGTTACTGTTCTTCTCGGCGCTCGCGATAGCCTACCGTATCTCCCATCCCGCCGGTTCCACGGGCCTTACGCTCAACGCCTCAGGCAGTGCGGTTCCGGCCGTGATCAAGTACGGGTTTGACGCGGCCAATCCGTCCCATCCGAGCGCGCTCTCGGTCATCATGCCGCATCGGCTCGACTGGGTGATGCTCCAGGCGACCGTCGCGATTCTGCTGCTGGTCGGATTCGAGTCGGTCACGGCGCTTGGCGAAGAGGCCAGGAATCCCAAGCGCGATATTCCGCGCGGCGTGCTGCTTTCTCTGACGATCCAAGGGCTGTTCTGTTACCTGATCGAATACTTCGCGGCCAACTATTTCCTGAACAGCGGTTATAGCCTGGCCGCGGCCAAGGGGTCGGCGGCGCCGCTCGGCGACATGATGGTGATAGTCGGAAACGCGCTTCTGGGCGGACACGGCCAGGCATTCATGCTCCTGGAAGCGCTCACCGTCTTTTTCGCGCTGATCGGCACCACCCTGAGCTGCATCAACACCGGCGCTCGGGTGACCTACGCGATGGGCCGCGACAACGAGGTGCCGGAGCACTTCGGCCTGCTGCACGGTGAGAACCTGACGCCCCATCGCGCGATCTGGACCCTGGCGACGATCTCCGCGGCGCTGGGCGCGTACGGGGCGCTCTATTACTTCGCGGGCGGCTCGGCTCCCGACGACAAGACCATCGCCACGCTGCCGCATAACCTGTGGTACGCGATAGGAATGAGTTCGAACGCGTCTCTGTCGGCGCTGCCCAACGGGCTGCTGCTGATCACCCTGCTGTCGAACTTCGGCACGTTCATGCTCTATGGGCTGACCAACATCGTTTGCATCGTCGCCTTCCGCGAACATCACGCGTTCTCCGGCTTCCGCCACATGGTCGTCCCTGTCTTCGGCGCGGTCGCCAACTTTGCATGCCTCGCCTTCTACATTATCGGCCCGATTGAAGGCCTTGGCAGCGCCAAGGAACCGCTGCTGGCCGTCGCGATCTCGGTAATATGGGGCGTTTACGGAGCGATCTATTTCGTGCGCAGCTCGCGGCGCAAGGGCAAGGAAACGATACTGATAACCAGGCCCGCTGAAATGGGCCGATTCAACCAAGGGTGATTCCGGGGCGGACCGCCGCTGGCTGGCGGTCCGCCTCTTATTGTCCGCGAGGAGAGTGCCTTGGGCGCGAATCAGAAGCGGGAAAGCGGCACCTCAATGGAAATTCACGAAGAGCCGCTTCATCCGCCGACGTTCGAGCTCGCGACACTTTCCGATCCCGGCACCAGCCGTCCCGACAATGAGGATAGTTGCGGAACCTTCGTCGAAGGGCCGCAGAGCGTGGTGTTTGCGGTCGCCGACGGCGTGGGCGGCTACGAGGGCGGCGAAGTGGCCAGCGCGATGGCAATTGACATTACGCTCGGCGCATACCGGAAGAGCCCTCGCGAATGGGGTCCCGCCAAGCGGCTCTATCGCGCCTTCCAAAGCGCGAACATCGAAATCCACAACCGCGCGCTGGCGGTTCCCGAGTTGCGCCGGATGGCCACGACGCTTACGGCGGTGGCCATCGAGGGGGGTAGTGTGAACGCGGCTCACGTGGGCGATTGCCGGCTGTACCTGGTGCGTGGCGGCGCGATTACCCAGATAACCAAGGATCACACGATGGTAGCCGAGCGCGTGCGGATGGGTCTGATGAGTGAGGCGCGTGCCCGCACCCATCCCGACCGCTCCACCCTGCTGCGCTCGGTCGGCCGCGACCTTATCGTCTCTGTTGACCGAATCACGATGGCGCTCGAACGCGACGATGCGCTTGTGCTGTGCAGCGACGGCCTGCACAGCGTGCTGAATGATAGCGAGATCGCGCGGATGGTCCGCGGGACGACCGCCGCCCAGGTGTGCCGCGCGCTCGTGGACGCCGCCAACCGCCGTGGAACCGCGGACAACCTTACGGTCGCGGTGTTCAGGATGTTGTCCGATCGGTCCGAGGCGCCGGCGCCCGGATGGCGAGAGCGCCTGAAGCATCTGCTTTCGCGCCACGGGTGAGGACGTTTGGCGATCATGTGCTTGCGGTGAAATCCGATGAAGCTGCGAACGGAACCACGTTGGACGGCGGCGCAACCTCGATTGATCGCCCCTTGCGGCGAATGATAACGTCGCCAAGGCGAGCCCCTCTAAATGCACGAGGTCAGCGTCGGCGAAAACCTCGATCAGTACCAGCTTACCGAACTGATCGCGCGCAGTGGCATGGCCTCAATCTTCAAGGCCGTCGATCGCAAAAGTGGCCGCACTGTCGCGATCAAGGTTCCCTACCTGCAGTTCGAAAGCGACGTGGTCTTTTACGACCGCTTCCAGCGCGAAGAGCAGGTTGGCCGTCGCCTCGACCATCCCAACATCATCAAGGTGCTCACGCCCGAGCGTAAAAGCCGCATGTACATCGCGATGGAGTATGTGGACGGCGTTTCGCTGCGCAGTCTCCTGCGTGAGCATCGTCCGCTCCCGACAGAAAAGGCGCTCGATATCGCCCGCCAGATCTGCGAGGCGCTGGTGTATATGCACAGCCGGAAGGTGGTGCATCGCGATCTCAAACCGGAAAACGTGCTGCTCACCGCCGAAGGCCAGGTCAAGATTATGGACTTCGGCATCGCGCTCGACGAATCGGCGCGCCGCCTCACATGGTCGGGTCTCTCCTCGACCATCGGCACGCCCGACTACATGGCGCCCGAGCAGGTGAGCGGGCGGCGCGGCGATTTCCGCACGGACATCTACGCGCTTGGC
>JAKAVC010000021.1:0-16086 GCA_021817345.1 Deltaproteobacteria bacterium
CCGATCCCGCGCGGCTCATCCCGGTCTCTGCCGTTACCGTCGGGCTTCGCGGCGAGGAACTGGCCGATTGCGAAGCGATGGCCGCGGCGGGCGCGCGCCTTTTTTCCGACGACGGCGTCCCCGTTGACGACCAGGTGCTGCTTCGCAGGGCGTTCGACTGGATCGGAAGGCTGGGCTTCGCGATCTCGTTGCACGAGGAAGACCGCGAGCTTTCCGCCGGCGGGGCGGTCAACGCGAGTCAGGTGTCCAGGCGCCTCGGCGTCAAGGGAATACCGGCATCCGCCGAGACCAGGAGGATTCGCCGCGATCTCGCGCTCGCGCTCGGCGCCGAAGCCCCGGTCCACGTGGCGCATCTCTCCTGCGCGGATTCCGTCGCCCTGGTCGGCGCCGCGCGGCGAAACGGCGCCAGCGTCACCTGCGAAGTGACGCCGCATCATTTCGCCCTCGACGAGACCGCCGTGCTGCGCTTCGGTCCCAATGCCAAGATGAATCCGCCGCTGCGCTCGCGCGAGGATGTCGAGGCGCTGCGCGCGGCGATGGCCGACGGCACGATCGATATGATTGCGACCGATCACGCGCCGCATGACCCGGCGTCGAAGAACCTGGAGGCGCTTGCGGGATGCTTTCCTGTCGGCGACGGGGCAACGGGCCTTTCCGAGGAACAGGCCGCGGCGCTGACCCGCGCGGCCAACGGGGTGGTCGGACTGGAAACCTCGCTCGGACTCGCGCTCGGCCTGGTGCATGAAGGAATTATTAGCGCGGCGCGGATGGTCGAGATGATGTCGCTGAATCCCGCGAAACTTTTGCGGCTTGAGTTCGGCAATCTCTCGCGCCGGACGCCCGCTGATGTCACGATTATCGATCCGAATATCGAATGGATGGTTGATCCCGCGAAGTTCCTGTCGAAGAGCCGAAACACGCCCTTTGCCGGGATGCGGCTTCGTGGAAAGGCGATGCTCACGATTGTCGGGGGCGAGGTCGTTTACGACGGGCGCCCCGGAATGATTTCCTGATGGCGAAAGGTGAAGCAATACTGGCGCTGGCCGACGGCCGGATCTTTCGCGGACGCGCTTTCGGCGCGATCGGCGAAGCGGCCGGCGAGGTCGTTTTCAACACCGCGATGAGCGGCTACCAGGAGGTGCTGACCGATCCGTCCTACGATGGGCAGATGGTCTGCATGACCTATCCCGAGATCGGCAATGTCGGTATCAACCGCGAGGACGTCGAGTCGCCGCGGCTTTATCTCGAGGGTTTCATCGTCAAGGAATGCTGGCCGTGGCCGTCGAACTGGCGTTCCGAAATGTCGCTCGACGAGTACCTGGAACAGGCCAACGTGGTCGGAATCGAGGGGATCGACACCCGCGCTCTGGTTCGGCATATCCGGACTCACGGCGCGCAGGAAGGGATCATCTCAAGCGTGGATTCCGACCCTGACTCGCTGGTGCGCAAGGCCAAGGCCTCGCCCGGCCTGCTCGGGTGCGACCTTGTGAAGGAGGTCACCTGCGCGGAGCCGTACGAATGGAATCTCGGCGAATGGGAACTCGGGCGCGGCTATCGCAAGGCCGAATTTGAACTGCGCGACGCTCCTTTCGTCGTCGCGATCGATTACGGCGTCAAGCAGAACATCCTGCGCCGGCTCGTCTCGACCGGGTTTCGCGTGACGGTCGTGCCGGCGTGGTACACGGCCGAGCAGATTCTCGCGATGAATCCCGACGGCGTGTTCCTCTCCAACGGCCCGGCCGATCCCGCCGCGCTGCCCTACGCCCATGAAACGGTGCGCGCAATCCTGGGCAAAAAGCCGGTCTTCGGCATCTGCCTCGGGCATCAGATTCTCGGGCTTGCGCTCGGCGGGCGAACCTTCAAGCTCGCCTTCGGCCATCACGGCGCGAACCATCCGGTGATGGATCTGCGCACTACGCGCGTTGAAATAACCTCGCAGAATCACGGTTTCGCGGTGGACGCCGACTCGGTCAGGGGAAAAGCCGAGCTGTCGCATCTGAACCTGAACGATCGCACGGTCGAAGGCTTGCACGGCGTCGGGATGCCGTTCTTCTCCGTGCAGTACCATCCCGAGGCGTCCCCGGGGCCGCACGATTCCAGCTACCTGTTCAGACGCTTTCGCCGGATGGTCGAGGCGTTTCCGCGCTACGGCGCCGAGTCGCTGGAGCGCGTGCTCGCGGACGAAAAAACCGCGATGTGAGCTCGCGACAATATGGGAATCGCTCGCGAAAGAACTTACTAATCAGCTCTCCGGAAGCATAAAGTGCCGCTTCGAAAAGATATCAAATCCGTCCTGCTAATCGGCTCCGGCCCGATCGTGATCGGGCAGGCATGCGAATTCGATTACTCCGGCACGCAGGCGCTCAAGGCGCTTCGCGAGGAGGGGTTGAAGCTAATCCTCGTCAACTCCAACCCGGCGACGATCATGACCGATCCGGAACTTGCGGATCGCACCTATATCGAGCCGATGACGGCCGCGTCGATCGCGCGGATTATCGAAAAGGAGCGCCCCGACGCGCTGCTGCCCACGGTCGGCGGACAGACCGCGCTCAACCTGGCGATCGAGCTCGCCGAGTCGGGAGCGCTCGAGCGCTTCGGCGTCGAGCTGATCGGCGCGAAGCTAGACGCGATCAAGAAGGCCGAGGATCGCGCGTTGTTCAAGCAGGCGATGCTGGATATCGGGCTCGACGTTCCCGCCTCCGACATTGCGCATTCGATGCAAGACGCGGAGCGAATCCTTAAGCGGCTCGGCCTTCCGCTGATTATCCGTCCGTCGCGGACGCTCGGCGGAACCGGCGGCTCGATCGCTCGAGGAATCGACGATTTCCGCGCCAAGGTCGCCTGGGGGCTCGAAATGTCGCCGAGCCACGAAGTGCTTATCGAAGAATCGGTCGAGGGATGGAAGGAATTCGAGCTTGAAGTGATGCGCGACGGCGCGGACAACGTCGTGATCATCTGCTCGATCGAAAACCTCGATCCGATGGGCGTGCATACCGGCGATTCGATCACGGTCGCGCCCGCGCAGACGCTCACCGACAAGGAATATCAGATGATGCGCGACGCGGCGATCCGGATTATCCGCGAGATCGGCGTCGATACCGGCGGCTCCAATATCCAGTTCGCGATCGATCCGCGCAGCGGGCGGATGATCGTGATCGAGATGAATCCGCGCGTGTCGCGAAGCTCGGCGCTCGCCTCGAAGGCCACCGGCTTTCCGATCGCGAAGATCGCCGCGCGCCTTGCGGTCGGCTACCGGCTCGACGAAATTCCCAACGACATCACGAAGAAGACGCCGGCCTGCTTCGAGCCGACGATCGACTACGTGGTGACGAAGATTCCGCGCTTTGCGTTCGAGAAATTCCGCGGCGCGGTCGACGAACTCGGACCGCAGATGAAGTCGGTGGGCGAGGTGATGGCGATCGGGCGCACTTTCAGGGAATCGCTGCAGAAGGCGCTGCGCTCGCTCGAAATCGGTTCTTACGGGTTCGAAAGCCGAATCGCCGGGATGAGCCCCGAAGCGGCGCTCGCCGAGATTCGAGCGCGCCTTCAGGTTCCCAACAGCCATCGTATCTATTATCTCGCCGACGCGTTTCGAGTCGGGCTCTCGCCCGAAGAGATTCACCAACTGAGCCATATCGACCCGTGGTTTATCGAGGCGATCGCGGGAATCGTCAGGGCCGAGTCGGCTGCCGGGCACGACGAGCTTACCGCCGAGTTCATGGGCGCGCTCAAGTCGATGGGCTTTTCGGATCGCCGTATCGCCGAACTGCGCGGCACGGATGAAGCCGCGATCCGCGCGCGCCGGCGCGAGATGGGCGTCGCGCCGGTTTTCAAGGCGGTTGACACCTGCGGCGCCGAGTTCCAGGCCTACACGCCCTACCTCTATTCGACCTACGACGCCGAAGACGAAGCCGAGCCCGACCAGCGGCGCAAGATAATGATCCTTGGTGGCGGGCCCAACCGAATAGGGCAGGGCATCGAGTTCGACTACTGCTGCGTTCACGCAAGTCTCGCGCTCAAGCAGGCCGGCTTCGAGACCATCATGGTGAACTGCAACCCCGAGACGGTCTCGACCGATTACGACATCTCGGATCGCCTGTACTTCGAGCCGCTTACGTTTGAGGACGTGATGGCGATCGTCGAGCGCGAAAAACCGTTCGGCGTGATCGTGCAGTTCGGCGGGCAGACGCCGCTCAAGCTGGCGGTGCCGCTCGCGGCGGCGGGAGTCCCGATTCTCGGCACCTCGCCCGACGCGATCGACCGCGCGGAGGATCGCGAGCGCTTCAACGCACTGGTCGAGAAACTCGGGCTCAGGCAGCCGAAAGGGATACTCGCGCGCGGACTCGACGACGCGATCGCGGGCGCCAACAGTATCGGATACCCGGTGCTGATCCGCCCCTCGTACGTCCTCGGAGGGCGCGCGATGGAGGTAATCGCCGACGAGGCGGGGTTGCGCCGCTACGTCGCGCAGGCGCTCCAGGCCTCCGAGCGCCACCCCCTGCTCATCGACCGCTACCTCGAAGGCGCCATCGAAGTCGACGTTGACGCGATCGCCGACGGCGAGACCGTTGTTATCGGCGGAATCATGGAGCACGTCGAGCACGCGGGCATCCACTCGGGAGACAGCGCGTGCGCGTTGCCGCCAACCTCGCTTTCGCGCGAGATCCAGGATGGCCTGATGGAACAGACGCGGATGCTTGCGCGGGAACTCGGCGTCGTCGGCCTTATCAATGTCCAGTACGCGATTTACCAGGGCGAGATTTATATCCTCGAAGTGAATCCGCGCGCCTCGCGCACAATTCCTTTCGTCAGCAAGGCGATCGGCGTTCCGCTGGCGAAGCTCGCGTCGCTCGTGATGGCCGGTCGGAAGCTCAAAGCTCTCGGCTTCACGACCGAGCGCGTTCCGAAGCACGTCGCGGTCAAGGAATCGGTCTTCCCGTTCGCACGGTTTCCCGGCGTCGATACGATCCTCGGTCCCGAGATGAAATCCACCGGCGAAGTGATGGGGATCGACGGCGCGTTTCCGATGGCGTTTGCCAAGGCCGAACTTTCCGCCTCAACCGATCTGCCGGCTTCGGGGCGGGTCTTCCTGAGCGTGCGCGACGAGGACAAGCGCGAACTCGAGCCACTCGCCCGCGGTCTCAACGAGATGGGATTCAGCCTCGTCGCGACCGACGGAACCGCGCGCCATATCCGCAATCTTGGTATCGCGTGCGACGTCGTCAACAAGGTAACCGAAGGAAGTCCGCATATCGTCGATCTGATGCTGGAAGGGAAAATCGCGATGGTCGTCAACACGCCCGACGCGAGCGGAGCCGCGGACTCATTCTCGATTCGGCGCACCGCGCTCGAAATGAAGCTTCCGTTCTTCACCACGATGGCGGGCGCGCGCGCCGCGGTTCAGGGAATCCGGGCCCTCAGGAACGAACGCTTCGAAGTGCGCGCTCTCCAGGACTACCATCGCGGCTAACGCGAACGCGGACTCCGAGCCATGGACCGCGCCGACCGCCATCCGACGACGCCCTCGCTGAGACGCGGCGCTTCGCATACGCAGGGCGGCGAGCGCCCGTCGTCGGCGCCGCTTAAGCTTATAAGCCCGCTTGCTGAACTCCCGGGCGTCGGGCCGAAACGCGCGCAATCGCTCGCCGCGCGTGGCCTTTCCACCGTCGAGGACCTGCTGTTTCATCTTCCGGCGCGTTACCAGGACTGGCGCGAGCGTGTGCCGCTCGCCGCGCTCAGGCCGGGAATCGTCGCGGTGGTGGAAGGAACGCTGCAGCGCGTGCGCGAGCGTCCGATGCGCGGTGCGCGATGGCGAAGACTTGTGACCGCGACGCTTGTTGACGACTCGGGCGAGCGGCTCAGGCTCGTATGGTTCAACCTGCCCGCGTACATGAGCGGGCGGCTGCCGCAAGGCGGGCGCGTCGCGGCGCTCGGGCGCGTCGTGGAAGGCGCGGATGGGCAACTCGAAATGGCGCATCCCGAGCTCGCCGCTCCCGATTCCGCAAACGGCGACCCGATTCGCCCGATCTATCGGCTGCCGGCGGGAATGAATCAGCGCCTGTTCGCGAAATTTGTCGCGCACGCGCTGGAGGCGGCCGCAGGCGCGGTGCGAGGCGCGATTCCCGAGGAGCTTCGAATCGCCCGGAGCATTGCGCGTCCGTCCGAGGCGCTTGAGTACCTTCATCGCCCGCCCGCGGATGCCGATCTCGCAAAGCTCCGCTCGGGCCGTTCGCCCGGGCATGTTGCGCTCGCGCTGGATGAACTCTTCGCATTCGAGCTGGCGATGTGTATCGAGCGCGAGCGGATGGCGCGCCGTCCGGGTCTTGAGCTTTGCGGCCCGTCCACACTCACCGGCCCGTTCGTGAAGGATTTGCCGTTCAGGCTGACGCGCGCGCAGCTTCGCGCGCTCGACGAAATCGGCGACGACCTCGAAAGCTCGCGCCAGATGAATCGGATTCTTATCGGCGACGTCGGCAGCGGCAAGACCGCGGTCGCGTTCTGGGCGGCGCTTCGCGCGATCGAATCCGGCGCGCAGGCCGCGATTATGGCGCCGACGGAAATTCTCGCCGAGCAGCATCATCGCAACTTCTCCCGGATGTGCGCACGGCTCGGCGTGATGGCCGCGCTTCTCACGGGCAACGTAACCGGGAACGACCGCCAGCGCCTGCTCCGCGCGCTTTCGCGCGGCGAGATCCCGATAGTCTTCGGCACCCAGGCGCTGATCCAGGAGAACGTGCGGCTCGCCAGGCTCGGTCTTGCGGTCGTCGACGAGCAGCATCGCTTCGGCGTCTTCGACCGCGCGCGGCTCAAATCGCTCGGGCCCGGCGCGAATGTGCTCATGATGACGGCGACGCCGATTCCGCGAAGCCTCGCGATGACGCTGCTCGCGAACCTTGACGTCTCGATTCTCGACGAGCTTCCTCCCGGACGCACTCCAGTTGCGACCGCGCTATTCGAGGAGTGCGACTTGGCGGCGGTCCATCGAATCGTGCGCGAGGAAATCGCGCGCGGGCGGCGCGCCTACTACGTGCTTCCGCTGATCGAGGAGGACAGCGGCGACGAAGCCGAAGAGGAACCGAAGTCGGTCTCCGCGATGGCGGCGCGGCTTAGGGAGGGCGAGCTTCGCGGCGCGCGAATCGGCGTGTTGCACGGGCGAATGCGGCCCGCGGAGAAGGAGCGCGCGATGCGGGAGTTTCGCGACGGCGCACTCGACGTACTGGTTTCGACCACGGTCGTCGAGGTCGGCGTCGACGTGCCGGAAGCGACGGTTATCGTGATTGTCGCGGCCGAGCGCTACGGCCTTGCGCAGTTGCATCAGTTGCGCGGGCGGGTCGGGCGCGGGCGTGACGCGTCGCGATGCTGCCTGGTTGTGTCGGCGGGCGCGGATTCGCCGGCGCGCCAGCGTCTGGAAGTGCTCGTGCGATGCGCGAGCGGGGCCGAGATCGCCGAAGAGGATCTGCGCATGCGCGGGCCGGGCGATTTGCTCGGTGCCCGGCAGACCGGCGCGCTGCCGCTCAGGTTTGCGCGCTTTATCAATGACGTTGAGATGATCGCCGCTGCTCGCGAGATGGCTGAGACGTGGCTTGCGCGCGACGCGGCGCTGGAACTCCCCGCATCGGCAGGCGCCCGCGCTGCGTTCAAACGGATGCTCGAATACGGATTCAGCCTGGCCGACGTGGGATGATGCGGCCATGGCGGCGAAGGGCAAAGCCAAAGCGTCCGCGCAGCCGCTCGAACGGCGGCGCGAGTTCTCCGCCGGCGGCGTGGTATGGCGGCGAAAGCCGCGCACCCGCGCGCTTGAGATCGTGATGGTCAAACCTGCGGGCAAGGACGCGTGGACCCTGCCCAAGGGCCTGGTCGAAGAGGGTGAGAGCCTTGTTCAGGCGGCGGCGCGCGAAACCCGTGAGGAGACCGGGCTTGAAGTTGTGCCCGGCGAACGCGTCGGCGACATCTCATATGTCTATTCCTGGCACGACACTCCCGGCGGCCCGCTGGTCAGGATTTTCAAGCGCGTTTACTACTTTCTGATGGAACCGACGGGCGGCGCTCTGTCCGCGCACGACGAAGAGATCGACGAGGCGCGATGGTTTCAAATCGACGAGGCGCTCGAGCGCGCGAGCTACAAAGGCGATCGCGAGATTATCGCCAAAGCGCGCAGGATGCTCGGCGCGTAGGTTCGACGGAAGCGGCCCTGCGTCCGCTATCCGGCGTTCGCGGACGCAGATTGCCCGCTCCGCGCGCCGCCGCGCGTTTGAAGCCCGGTGATCGGCATCGGCGCGGCGTGTCCGAGCGTGCTCGCCTTCCATACCGCGGGCGCGAGTTCACTGAACCGGCGCGCTCCGTTGCCGACGACGACCAGCACCGCGCTTCCACGCGCCTGCACGCGATGAGCCGTGGCGGCGCCGAGCGTCCGATCGAGCATCGGCGCGTACAGCGCGGAGAATCGCGCGGCTGAATCGCGATCCCGGAAATCGACCATCCAAATCGCGGTTATATCGGCGCCGCGGGCGAGCACCACAAGCTCGTCACCGGCCCATCGCCGCGCGAGCGCGACTTCGGGCGCGTTTTTCCCGAAATTCCGCCGCAGGATAATCTGAAGGAGAAGCTCACCGTAAACGTCGCCGTCCACCTTCCTCCATCCGGCGAGAATCGGCTGATAGCCCGCGAGCGTGACCTTCGCGGGCGGCGTCGGATCGTCGAAATAGAGGGCAGGGTCGATAATCTGCTGGGTTGATTCGGGCGGATTCGCGTAGAGCTTGTCCACCGCGGCCCATCCGCCGCGCCTATACGCCTGTGCGACGAAGCGCGCTCCCTCTACGTACTGGAAAATCAGCGGCTGGCCGATACCCTTGGGCGTTCCCTTCGCCTGCGCCGCGAAAATCGCGGGCAGCTTCGCTAGGCTTCCGGTGACGAGCGAGGCGATCGAATCGTTCATCCTGCCGACGACGCACGCGAAGCCCGCGAGCGTGGCGTCGCCCTCCGCGACCGCCTTGAGCGCCAGCGCACGGTCGCTGTCGTCGCGAATCGAGTCGAGTTTCCTGCCGAGCGCGAAATTCTGGTCCTGAAGCGCGTGGGTCAACTCGTGCGCCAGCAGCATCTCGCCCACCAGGTCGCGCCGAGCGGCAAACTCGGCGGCGCTCTTGAAGAAGCCAACCTTAAGCGCGCCCTCGACCATTATCATCTGGCGGGTGTGAGGATCATAAAACGCCGCTATCTGGCTCTTGAGCAGCTTGACGGTCGCCGCCTCAAGGTCGATTCCGCGCGGATAAAGCCCGAGCATCGCGCCCGCCGCGCCGTCGGCGCGCAATTGCTCGGCGGTATAGTCGCGCTTCAACTCCGCGACCAGAATCCCGCGCACGTCATCGGGCCTGCGCACCACGATCGGAACCGGCCGTTTGAAGGATAGCTGCCGGATGTTCTGAATCTCGCTTTTTACCTGCTTGACCTCGGCCTGGTTTATCTGGCCGGCGCTGACGATCGAGTACGCGCATCCCGCGAACGCGATTGCGAGGACAAGCGCGGCGAGGCGAAGCGGTTTGCGGCACGGCCGCTCGTTTGCGGGAACCATCGTGCGATCAGACTAGCCGATCGGGGCGACCGAATAGAGCGCTGCGCGGTCGCGGAGCGCCCGACGCTTATTCGCTCAGGATTATGATCGGATAGCCGAGCCGCGCGGCCTCATGAGCGCGCCGGTCGGCCTGCGCCAGCGAGCCGAACGCGCCCATCCTGACGCGATAGAAAAGCCGGCCGTCGCTCTGGACGCGATCGACGTTGACGTCGGGCCAGTAGCGCGTCAATTGCCGCGCGGTCCGATTCGCGTTGGAGGCGAACGAGAACGCTCCCACCTGCACGAAATAGCTCGGCGCCGTACCGGCAGGACGGCTTCCCGCGGGCGCGTCCAGCACGTCGATCCGGACCGGCGCGGTACCCGGCCCGATCATCCCGAGCACCTCCGCGGCCTTGTGCGAGAGATCGATCTTGCGGCCTTTGACGAACGGCCCGCGATCGTTGATGGTGACCTGCACGGAGCGGCCGTTGTCGAGGTTGGTAACCATCACGCGGCTTCCGAGCGGAATCAGGTTGGAGGCCGCGGTCAAGTCATTTTCATCGTAGATCTGTCCGCTTGCGGTCGGACGCCCGTCGAATCCCGGGCCGTACCATGACGCCACGCCGAGGAGCGGTCCGGACGGCGGCGGCTGAACGGCCGGAACAGGGGTGACCGGAGCATGGGAGGCGCGGAACATCGAGCACGCGGAGAACGCCGCGCTCATCAGCGCCGCTCCGATCCATAGCGGAAGTGCGCTTCGCATCCACCTCCTCATCTCACCGCCTCGCGCGCCACGAATTATAGGGAATTCCGCGCTGTGCAAAAAGAGCGCCGCGGACCGGGACAGCGGGCTTCGGAGCCCGCGTCCGGCCGTGCTAAGATCGCGCATTATCGCGACCCGCAGTCAGCCGCCGATGCAACGCACGAGGCAGGATCTCGAGGAACTCGAAGCGCGCACCCTTGCGCCGTGCGCGATGCTTTCGCGGCACAGCCGCGGGCGGCGCATCGCCGAACCCGAGCATCCGATGCGCACGTGCTTCCAGCGCGACCGCGACCGGATCATTCATTCGGCCGCATTTCGCCGCCTGGAGTACAAGACCCAGGTCTTCGTCAATCACGAGGGCGATTACTATCGCACGCGTCTTACGCACACGATGGAAGCCGCGCAGGTGACGCGGACAATCGCGCGCGCGCTTGGTCTCAACGAGGAACTGGCCGAGGCGATCGCGCTCGCGCATGACCTTGGCCACACACCTTTCGGCCATGCCGGCGAGCGCGTCCTGGACGACCTGATGAAGCCGTACGGCGGCTTCGACCATAACGCCCAGAGTCTCAGGACCGTCGATTGGATAGAAGTCCGCTATCCCGAGTTCCGCGGGCTCAACCTGACCTTTGAGGTGCGCGAAGGGATCATCAAGCACTCCCATTTTCACGACCGGCCCGCCGCGCGTGAGTTCGATCCCTCGACCTATCCGTGCCTGGAGGCGCAGGTCGTCGATCTCGCCGACGAGATTGCATACCTCGCGCACGACGTCGACGACGGAGCGAAGGCCGGGATGCTGACGGCCGAGGATTTGGCCCGCTCGCATCTTTACCGCGAGGCGAACGCGCAGGCGAAAGAGGTATCGAGAGGCGCAGACCCTCGCGTCGAGCGCTATCAGACGGTGCGGCGGATAATTGACGCGATGGCGACCGACCTGGTCGCGACGATCGCCGGAGCGGTCGAGCGAGAAGGTATCGCGAGCGTCGATGATGTCAGGCGCGCGGGCAGGGCGCTCGCGGGATTCTCGCCCGCGATGGCCGAGCGAGTCGAAGAACTGAAGCAGCTCATGCGCGAGCGGTTGTACCGCCATTACCGGGTCGTCAGGATGACCGAAAAGGCGGGCAGGGTGCTCGCGCGCCTGTTCGACGCCTATATGAGCGAGCCGCGCCAGATGCCGCTTCACGTGCTGGCGCGCCACGAGCGCGAGGGCGAAGACCTGGCGCGGGTGGTGGCGGACTATATCGCCGGGATGACCGACCGCTTCGCGCTTGACGAGTACAAGAAGCTTTTCGATCCCGACGAACGCGTCTAAGCGCGGTCCGGGTGCCGATCCGGTGAGACAGCGAAAGACTTTGGTCATCTGGCGCGACGACCATCTGGCCGATCCTCTGGGCGCCTTGTTCCTGGCCGCGCCGGACGAGCTCGAAGACGCAGTCGTCGAAAAATTAAAGTATTACCTAGGATTTCGCGTAAGGCTGGTGCGGGTCACGATTTCCGGAAGCCGAATCGAAGCCGAGGTCGAATCTCAAGGTTTACATGAAGAATCCGGGCGGCTGGTCGAGGCGGCGAGGGGGCTTCGCGTCAAGGGGATGAACCGCTCCGCCATCGCGACGCTGAAAGACGCGCTGGAGCTCGATCCGCTTAACGGCGCCGCCTATCGGGAACTTGGCGCGGCGCTTGTCGAGGCGGGCAATGGCAGGGAGGCGATCGCGATGTTGGTTCGC
Organism: Deltaproteobacteria bacterium; assembly: GCA_021817345.1. GTDB lineage: Bacteria > Desulfobacterota > Binatia > Binatales > Binataceae > DTIX01. Next base: position 12,035 of record JAKAVC010000021.1, read on the forward strand.
GCGCGTGAGAGCCTCGGCGACAGCGCCGGCCTTCTGATCGAGATCGCCAACGCATGCCTCGCGGAGGAAAGAACGTCGGCGGCGATTGCCTACCTGGAGCGTGCCCACGAGGTTGAACCGCGCAACTTCCTGGTCCGCCGGGCGTTGTCGGCGCTCGGGCGTAAACAGCGGACGTCGAGGGCGCGCACGGACGATTCCGCAGCCAGGTCAGGTGAGTCGGAGCCGCCGAATACGGAGGCGAAGCCGAAACCTGCGGCGCAACTGACGCTGCTCAGTGAGCCATTGGGAAGCGGCCAGGCGCCACGCGGCGGCAACTCCGGCGGAACAAAGAACAGGTGAATACGCTCCAAGTTCTAGCGAAACCGCAAATCCGCCCGCGCCGGACGAAGGGTTTGTGTGCTGAGCCGACTGACGTGCTCAACCGGCGTCGGACCTTGAGCCAGCCCAACCTCGAAAATCCTCTCGTTTTCGGCAGGGCTCGTCACGGCGCGCGCCGTCGGGGCCCGTCTCAAGTCGGGTCACAGATCAAGTAACGGTGGGAAGGGGTTTTTTCGAGTCACAGGCGCGCGGCGACAAAAGCCGCCGCGCGCTGGTAGGCCAGAAACCAGAGCGTCATCAGCAGCGTACCCGCTCCTACGGAGAGCGGATAGGCAATCGTTGGAGAATCCATCACGAGCGGCAGCAGCGCGACGGCAAGCGCCGGCGGCACGTGCAGATCGAAGCCGCGCAGGATAATGATACCCCAGGCCATGCTGAGGGCCGCGGTAGCCGGTTCCACGCCGAGCCAGTTGCGCAGCAGCAGACCGCCCAGCGCGGTAAAAAAGCAGGCCACCGGCAGCCACAATGGCCGTCGCGCCCACGGGCACACTGCGGTATGGCCAAACATCTCAAAGCCGATTACCACCAGCGGTGGAAAGAGGATGAAGCGCAAGCCGGTAAGCTTGACGAAAAAGATTGCGATCCCGACGAAACCCATCAGCGCCACCAGCCACCAGTAGCCGCCCGGAACGAGTTCAACCGCATCGTCGAGGAGATCCGCCGCAGTCGGCCGGTATGCCTCGTTGTCCGGCATCGCGCGCTTCCAAACCACGGAGATTAACGGCAGTGCCACCGTGCCCAGAAGAATTCCAGGCGGGTACCACCAGCTTTTGATCCCCAGCACGAGCGGCAGAAGACCGGCCGAAATCGCCGGTGCGATCGGAGACTTGAGCGCAAGGATTACGGCTATCGAGCCGACCACGGTTATTATCACCGACGCGTAGCCATACGGCAGAGCGCGGGCGCACAGAATTCCGATTACCCCGGTAAGCGACGGGGTGAGAGCGAGCAGAACCGGCGCGCTCGCCCAGGCTCCACGCGGCCTCGTGAAAACGTCGTGCGAGAGCGCGCCCAGTTCGGGGAACAGCACGTAAAAGGCGCCAGTGGTGTTCGCGACTGCGGCGATGATCGCGATAAAAACAACCGCGAGCATCTCGCCGCCAAGCCGCGTCCATCGTGGTGTCACCGCGGCTACGTCACCGGGCGACACGGACACACCTGAAGCGGTAGTCACATTCCGGAACTCCTATCTGGCCTGGCCATGCGATTGTGTCGCGATCGACACCTATAAGGATATACCCGGAAAGGGCGCACTGCGGGAACACAACGGCCCGACCCCTTGAGCTGCGTCGCTGCCGGAGGGACGGCGCTTGAACAGTATCGAGGTTGGCATCGATGCGACGCTGGGGCAAGTTGACATAATATTTCTTATGCGAACTTAATCCGAGGCGTCGCATTTGGCTGTTTCCGGATGTGCGCGGCGAGTTCGGCCTCGGAACCGTTTGAATCAACGTCCTATTTTGCTCGTCACTGGAAGAACTTCTTTTCTCTCCGTATGATTTGATCTCCATGAAGCATCCTCGACGCATCCCCGTCTGGACCACGCTCCGCTGCCTCGCCATAGTGGCGCTCACGTTAAGCGCGCCCGGACGCTTGCTCGCCGGAACTGGAGCGCTCGGCAGCACGATTTCGAAGCCTGCGGCAGTATCAAATCCGGCCTTCGACAAGCGGCTCACCGCCTACCTGCGCAAACGGTTTTTTCTTCCCGATCCCAGGCAGATTGAGCTTGGGCCGATAATCCGGTCCGGAGTGGCCGGGATGTTCGTGCGCGAGGTCCGAGTCACGAACGATGCCGGGCAGTCGGGCAAGGCGCAGGTCTTCAGTGACGCCGCCGGCAAACAGGTGATCATCGGGCACCTGTACGACCTCGGCCCGGCTGGGGCGGCTCACACCTTCGACGGCAGGCTGCGTGAGTTTTTTCAACACAAGTTCCATCTTCCCCATGCGAAGGACGCGGAAATCGGACCGGCGAAGGAGTCGTCGATTCCCGGTCTGTTTGTGCGTCAAATCACTCTCACCAACGAGCACGGCCAGTCGGCGAAGGCCCAGGTCTTCAGCGACGCGGCCGGCAAGCAGATGATCGTCGGGCAGTTGCTCGACATCACCAAGGATCCGTGGGAGCGTGTCGACCTCAGCAAGGCGCATCTTGCGGACCGGCCGGTCCTGGGCGCGGCCAACGCCCCGGTGACCGTGGTCGAGTTCGCCGACTTCGAGTGCCCGTACTGCGCGCACGCCTTCTCGGTGCTCGAAACGATGGTGAACACGACCTACAAGGGCAAGATTCGGCTCATCTTCAAGAACTTCCCGCTGAACAGCCATCCGTGGGCGGTTCGAGCGGCAGTCGCGGCCGATTGCGCGCGCCTTCAGAATCCGAAGGCCTTCTGGAGCTTTGCCCGCGAGTTCTACACCAGGCAGGGCTCAATAACGCCGCAAAATCTCCAGAGCAAGGTGGATAAGACCGCCAAGCGCCTCGGGCTCGACACCACGCTGCTGAATGTGTGCATGCGGAACCCTGCCTCTTTGCAGCGCGTGGTCCAGGACGAGTCCGACGGCCGCGCGCTCGGCGTCACCTCGACGCCGACGTTCTTCGTCAATGGCGTCAGGGTGGTAGGATTGCCGGACGCGAAGGCGTTCGACTTCGTGATGAAGTCGCAGATTGAGGAAGCGAGCAAAAGCGCGCGCAAGTAGCGCGCGCCGAGTCGAGGAAGTGGCGCAGGCGGCTACCGAACCGGAGATCGCAACCACGGCTCGTTTCTGAACAGGGATCCCTTTGTCGTCATCCTGAACGGAAACTGCCGAATTAAGAGTTTCGCAGGCGCGGCCGGTACGGCCGCGTCATCCGGCAGTGACGACCCCGTCTAGTGCCTGGGCGAAGCGGCCGGGCTCGCACTCGCCTTGGGTGGCGCGGCTTTGGACGGTATCGTCGCCGTCGGGTTGGGAGGGGCCTGTGACGGCGTACCGGCGCCGAGCAGCGCCAGCGTTTCCAGTACGTCCTGGCGCTCGGACGCGAACGGATGTGTCGCGAGAAAGGCGCGGTAGGCCTTGATCGCCTCTTCCTTCTTGCCCTGCTTCAGAAGCATCCGGGCGGCGCCGAGTGCGGCCGAGGTCTGTTCGGGTCCGGGCGTCGCGGCCGCTTCGGAATAAGCGCGCTCGGCCTTGCCGTACTCTCTCAGCCGCTCGTAAACCAGCGCCAGATTGAACTCGCCGAGGTTTGCGAAGAGCGGGTTGGGGTCCTGGGCGAGGTAGGCGACGAACGCGTCACGCGCGGGCTTGAGAGCGTTTTGCCTGAGATAGGCGGTGCCGAGGTAAAAGCGCGCGAGCCGCCCTACTTCGCGTCCGGGCTCCTGTTCGGCGAGCTGGGCAAAGCGACTTTCGGCCTGCTTGTAGTCCTTCTGATTGAGGGCGGTCATCGCGGCGTAAAACTGGTCGGCGGCAAGGTTGTCGCGATGGCGTTCGTAGGCGTAGGTGCCGACCGCGACGGCCGCCGCGACCAGAACAATGACGGCGGAAAAGATGACCTGGTTCAGGTTTTCAAGAACGAAATCGCGCGCGCCGTCGAAAAAGCTCTGGAACTCGTCAGGCTGCTTGAGCTGCTTGCGGACGATCTTCCGCTGATGGGTCTTGGTCGTGGACATACGGGGCCGGGCGTCCGCTTTGAGGCGACGTCCGGGAAT
>JAKAVC010000021.1:16096-57268 GCA_021817345.1 Deltaproteobacteria bacterium
GCACCGAAGCTACATCTTGTATTTGAAGTCCTCGGGAGACATCCGCTCAAGAATTTCCGACCACTTGTCGCGTGAGACGCCGGCAAGATTCTGTTCGCTCTGGGGCTGCTGCTCGGCGCTCGCTTCGTAAAGCTCGCTGGAGGCCTCCAGGACTTTTTTCGCGACGTAAATCGGCGACTTGGTGCGAAGCGCTAGAGCGAGCGCGTCGCTCGGGCGCGAATCGATCACGAGTACCTTGCCTTCGCGGGTCTTCAGATGGATCTCGGCGTAATAGGTGTTGTCGCGAAGCGCGGTCACGTCCACGAATTCGACCGTCGCGCCGAATTCGCCCAGGATGTTGCGGAGCAGGTCATGAGTCATCGGGCGCTGCGGCTTGGCGCCTTCCAGCTCCGTCGCCATCGCGGTCGCCTCGAGCGGTCCGACCCAGATGGGCAGGTTGAACTTGTTGTCCGGGTCCTTGAGCACGACGATCGGCATCTTGGTGGTCGGGTCGAGCGTGATGCCGCCAACGACCATCAGGAGGAAATCTTTTCTATCACCCGCCATAGAGTATCTCTTTGGAGCGTGCCATAGGGTGGGAGTCGGCGTGAGTCCCGCCTCCGATCCGTGTCCCGAGAATATCTTGGAACAAACCTGCCGAAGGGTCAACCGAGCGGCGTTCAAGGCGCCGACGAGCCACGCTAGGAGCGCGGCACCAACTGATCGACCACGTGGTAGAGCTGGTTTAGATTGCGGCACTCTTCGACCAAGTCGCAGTGAACCGCGTAGCGGTCCATTTCGCTATCGCCGAATCCCCAGGTGTTGCGGCTTTCCGGATTGAGCCAGATGAGCCGCTTCGCCCGCTGTTTTATCTCGCGCAGGCACCAGTCGTGCGGCAGGTTGTAATTATTGCGCGCATCTCCAAGCACGATCACCGTGGTCCGTTTGTTCAACGAGCCGATATAGTCGCCAACGAAGCTCCGGAATGCGTGACCGAAATTGGAGTGCGCGTACACGTTGATGATATCACCCTTAAGCGCGATGTCGAGCGCTTCGCGCACGTCGTTGGTGCGGAAATGCTCGGTGACCTCGCCGATATCGGAGACGAAGATGAAGCTTCTGACGCGCGCGTACAGGTCCTGGAGCGAATAGACGAATTCGAGCATGAAGCGTGAGGCGTTGCGGACCGAATCCGAGACGTCGCACAGGATGACGACCTGAGGTTTTTCCTTCTTGCGCTGCTCGAAGCGCAGCTTGAACGGCACGCCGCCGTACTCGAGGTTCTGCCGCAGGGTGCGTTTCACGTCGAAGCGCCCGCGCTTGTCGCGCTTTCGGCGCACCGCGATCACGTTCTTGAGGCGCTGGGCAAGCTTCTGCACCGCCTCGTTCATCTGGCGGATTTCGTCCTCGGAAAGGTAGTAGAAGCTTTTTTCGGCAAGGCGGTTCAGATGCTGCTGCTCGCGCGCCTGGACCTCGCGTTTCTCGCGCTCCATCCGGACGTAGCGCTTGATAATGTCGTCGAGCGCCTTGAGCCGGCGGTCGAGATACTCCTCCATCCGCGCCTTCATCGCGGCGCTCATGTCGAGCTTCTGGAGGTCTTCGCGCAGTTGCTTGATTTCCTGTTCGAGGCGGTCAAGGCCGAGCTGGCGGGCGAGAGCGCGGGCGAAATAGTTTTCCTCGATAGTGCGCTCGATATTCGAGAGCTTGACGGCGCGGGCGGCCTCGCGAATCGCCTTTTCGAGCTGTCCCGAATTGTTCTGGAGCAACTGGCGCGCCAGTTCGGAGAGCTTGCCGCCCTCCTTTTTGAGCATCTCTTCGACCTCGTCCAGGAATTTCTGGAAGTCCTGGTCCGACATCGAGAGCGCCTGCTGGACCGCCTCGCTGGCCTGCTTGATTATCTCGCCGAGGCCCGAGAAATAGAGGTCGAAAAGCTCCTCGAAGACCGCAAGCTCGCTGGCCCGCTTGATCATCGTGGAGCGCAGCGCGGCGCGGAAGGCCTCTTTTTCGCCAAGTCCGGTAACCTCGGAAGCGCCGAAGGCGTCGAGGGTTTCGGCGAGCGAGACGCGCACCCCGTTTTCGCGCAGAAGATTGGCAAATTCGACGAGCTTTTCCTGCATTACGAAGATGCCCTGTCCATTTATTTCCGGCCCAAGGAGCTATCCAGCGATCCGATCGGCGGCCGCGCGGCCGGTCCGGATTCCATTATCTCAGTTGAGCAGATCCTTGTCGCTCCCGGTCTCGCCGCCGCGACGGGCGCGGGCGCGCCGCACGTAATCCTTCAACTCCTCCTGCGCCTTGCGCACGTCGCCCTCGTACTTGACGATCGTGTCGAGCGTCTCGTTGACCAGTTCCTGGTCGAGGCTCTGGACGTTGAGCAGAGTGAGCGCCTTTATCCAGTCGAGCGTCTCACTGATTCCAGGGGTCTTCTTCAAGTCGAGCTTGCGCAGCGACTGGACGACGCCAACCACTTCGTCGGCGAGCTTCTTGCTGGCTTCGGGAACCTTGAGCTGGATGATCGCGAGTTCCTGTTCGCGCACCGGGAAGTCGATATAGAGATGGAGGCATCGGCGCTTGAGCGCGTCGGACATCTCGCGCGCGTTGTTCGAGGTCAGGATTACGAGCGGCATCTGCTTGGCCTTGATCGTTCCGATCTCGGGAATCGTGACCTGGAAATCGGACAGAAGTTCGAGCAGGAAAGCCTCGAATTCGGCGTCGGCCTTGTCGATTTCGTCGATCAGGAGCACGGTCGGCTCGCCGCTCGTGATCGCCTTGAGCAGCGGACGGGGCAGGACGAAGCGCTCGGAGAAAAAGACCTCGTCCTCGCGCGCGATTCGGTCGACTGCGTCGGCAAGCCCTCGCGCCCCGGCCAGGACTTCACCGATCTTGTCCTTCAGGATCTGCGTATAAAGGAGCTGCTTGGCGTACTCCCATTCGTACAGCGCCTTGCCTTCATCGAGCCCCTCGTAGCATTGAAGGCGGACCAGGTTCCATCCGAGCGCCAGCGCCGCGACCTTCGCCAGGTCGGTCTTGCCGACCCCGGCCGGCCCTTCGACCAGGATGGGCTTCTTTAGCTCGCTGGCCAGATAGACAACCGTGGCGATTCGCCTGCTGGCGATGTAGCTGTTTTGCTTGAATCGCTCGATTACGTCGTCGATCGAAGAAAACATCAAGCCTCCGAAATGGAACATTGTCCGCGCGTAATCATTCTCCCATATCACGAGCGGGCAAAGCGAGAAAACCCGGCCTAATTGACGGGAATGCGGTTTTTCGCGACGTTTTCGGGCCCGGCGGGTTGCAAATCGTGGCCGCGGCGGGAAATTGTATCGGTCATGTCGCCCTCCCCTTTCGAGCCGCTCGCTTCGACCGCCCCTCTCATAGTCTATATCGACTACAAAAGCCCCTACGCCTATCTCGCCAAGGATCCGACCTACGCGATCGCGGATGAGCTCGGCGTCGAGATCGACTGGCGTCCGTTCACGCTCGATATCCCGAGTTACCTGGGCTCGGCACGGCTCGACAACGAGGGGCGGGTCGTCGAGAGCAAGCGCAGCACGAGCCAGTGGGCGATGGTGAAATATGCGTATCGAGACGCGCGGCGCTACGCTTCGATGCGCGGGATGGTGGTGCGCGGCACGACCAAGATCTGGGACTCGTCGCTTGCGGGAATCGGGATGCTATGGGCGAAGGAACAGGGCAAGGGCGTCCTTCGCGCCTACTCGGCCCTGGTGTACGAGCGTTTCTGGAAGCGCGAACTTGATATCGAAGACATTGCGGTCATCGAGGCGGTGCTGGGCGAATCTGGAGCGAGGGTCGCGGGCTTCCGCGCCTATGCGGCCGGCCAGGGGCGCGCAGTCCACGAGGAAATCCAGCGCGCGGCCTTCGACGCGGGAATCTTCGGAGTGCCGACCTACGTTGCCGGCGGCGAGGTATTCTTCGGACGCGAGCATCTGCCGCGCATCCGATGGCTCCTCACGGGGCGGCGCGGCGCTCCGCCTGACGTCGCCTACGAAAGTTCCTCAAGCGCCGGTCCTGTCGCCGGCGCGCGCGAGCCGCTTGGGCTCGTGATCGATTTCAGAAGCCCATACGCCTATCTCGCGATCGGACCGAGCTTAGCAATGGCTGACGAACTCGGCATCGCAATCGACTGGCAGCCGTTCCTCGGCGCGCGATGGAAAACTCTTGCGCCCGCGTCGCCCCACGACGATCGCGGCACGCGCCATCGCAGCTTTCGCGCGGCGTATATGGAACGCGACGTGATGCGCTACGCGGCGGACCGGGGTCTTGTGCTTCGCGCGCTCGACCGACAGTCCGACTCAACGCTCGCCGCGCTCGGGCTTCTATGGGTGAAGCGCGCGAGTCCGTCACTTGCGCACGAGTACGTCGAGCGCGTGTTCGAGGGCTACTTCGGCGAGACGCTCGATATCGAGGACGAGCGCGCGATTCGGGCCGTGCTCGCCAAAATCGGCGCGCCGGTTTCAGGCTTCGAGACGTTCGTCAGGGAAGAAGGCCGCGCCGAACTGGAGCAAATCCAGTCAGATCTCCGCGAGGCGGGCATTTTCGACGCGCCGACCTACCGGCTCGGCGGCGAATCGTTCGTTGGCCGCCAGCATCTGCCGCTCATTCGCCGGATGTTGTCAGGAGCAGGCGAGTCGGCGCGCTGAGATTTCACGAAGGCCAAACCGGTACCCATCCCCGGCTGTGCAGTTCCTCGCGGACCAACCGGTGGTCCGCGAGACGCTCCCATTAACATTCGGTTGATTACACGCTTGCACAACTGAAGAAACTGTCCGGCACCCCGGCGCCTTCGGCAAATGTGGTGATCTCGGGCCTGGGTTGTCCGGCCGGCGTCTTATTTGACCGCTCGGAGAATCTGTGGGTCGCCGACTGGTGCAATCACGATTTAGTCGAGTTCACGCCGAGTCAGCGTGGAGCGAGCGGCAATCCGGCACCCAACGTCACTATCACTTCTTAATCTTTCTCAACCCCGGTGTTGTTTCTCAGATTCGACAAGTCTGGCAATCTCTGGCTGGCCGATGCAAATTCGACCGCTGACGGTACCGGCAGCAGGGGCGAAGTGTTCAAGTTCACGCCGTCGCAGCTCTCAGCCGGCGGTGCGCAAGCACCTACTACCAGCCTTGCAACAGCTACAATACAGGCGCCTTACGCGCTCGCCTTCGACCGCTCGGGAAATCTCTGGGTCGCCAACTTCGGCTCCAACACTCTGCAGAAGTTCGCGGCGGGCGATCTCGGCAAATCGGGTGTCATCCAGCCTGCGGCCGCGGTAACAATCACCGCGACGAGCGTAACAACCAGCACCGGTACGGCCGAGAGTATCTACGAACCAACCGGGCTTGCGTTTGACAGTTCGGGCAATCTCTGGATTGCGAACGGATTGAGCGACACCAATGGCAGCCTTGCCAAGTTCACTCCGAGGCAGCTCAAGGCAAGTGGAAGCCCGAGCCCGAAGGTCTTCCTCGACTCCGACCCCAGCGGAAAGAACCTGGCTTTTCCCGCGCAGTTAACGTTCGGCCCGTCGATCAAGTAACCGCGCCGAGGAACGCTGTAGCGATGGCGCGCGCGTCATGCGCGCCATCGCCGCTAGATATGCAGTTCCTCGCGGACCAACCGGTCGTCCGCGAAGCGCTCGCGTGACAGCGCGCTTGCGTCCAGGCTCTCCGGATACCGCCCATCCGCGATAAGCCCGGCAAGTGCCTTCGCGGCCCCGTAGGACTGCATCACGCCGCGCCCCGAGAACCCGTGGGCCTCGTAAACCCGCGGCGCGGCGCATCCGATAATCGCGCTGCGGTCAGGCGTCACCGAGTAAAGCCCGGCCCATCCGGTGACATGGCGCATGCGCTCGCAGCATGACATCCGCGCGTACATCCGCGGCCAGATTTCGTTCTGGAAGAACTGCTCGCCGTCGTATTGGAAATGGTAGCCGGGCGGCTCTTCGGGCGGCGAGTAGCCGGCCAGGATGTGCGGCCCCTCGTTATGGAAGTAAACGCCCGACGTGTCGACGATCATTCCGTAGGCGGCGAAATTGGTTTCGCGGTTGTCGACCACGCATATCTGGCGGCGAATCGGCTCGCTGAAACTCGGCAGATCGAGAAGCTTCAGCACGTTGGCCGACCATGCGCCGCCGGTGATCGCAATCGCGCCTGCGCGAAGATTTAGCAGATGGCCGGTTTCGGCGTCGCCGGGGCCGTCCTGCGCCATCATCCGCATCAGCACGGCGTCTGAAAGAGGCCGGTCGGCGTGCCAGCATTCGAGCCTTGCGTCTGCGTCCCGCTCGGCGCGAATCGCGTAGATATAGACGCCGTCAAGATACTCAGCGCCGAGCGCGCGCGAGCGCTCGCGGTAATGGTTTTTCAAAAGATTCGAGTTGATGAGGCCGTCCTCCGGAGAAAAGGTGGCACCGGCGATTCCTTCGAGCCGGTCGATCTCGGGCACGCGGGCATGGACCTCGCGCGCCGAGAGGGTTTCGATCGGATGCTTCAGGCTTCGCTGCAGCTCAACATGGTCGAGCGCCTTGGGCCACGTTTCCGCGTCGTAGAGCCATAGGTAGCCCTTCTGGCGGAAGCCGACTTCCCGGGCGACGCTCTGGTAGTAGGCGATCGAGGCGCGGCATAGCGCGATATTTACCGGCTGCCACCAGGTAGCGCGCACTCCGCCGGCATTCTTTTCACTGGAGCTGAGGCGTCCGGAAAGGTCGACGTCGATAACCAGCGTGCTCAGGCGCCGCTCGGCGAGCGCCATCGCAAGCGCGCTTCCGACCACACCGGCGCCGACTACGATAACGTCGTAACGTTCGCGCGCCATCGATAGCGATCTCCCTGCGAGCCGCTTTTTGAATCCCCCGTCAGGAGACTTTTCATATTGTGCCACTTCGTCCGCGCCGAGGGCATCGCCGCGCCCCCGATTGCGGGCTTGTGCGCCACGCCCGCCTCCTGCCAAGTATGGGAACGGAGATGCGCGGCGGTAAGCCTCGCGAAGCGGCTCCGACCGGCGCATAAGGACCCTGCGATGTGCACGCTTGCTATCTATTTTCGGATGAGCGACGAGTATCCGGTGATAATTGCCGCAAACCGCGACGAATTTCTCGACCGCCCGGCCGTTTCGCCGACAACGCTATGCGAAAATCCCCACGTCGTCGGCGGCCGGGACCTGCGCGCGGGAGGGACGTGGCTCGGAATCAACCAGCACGGGCTCGTCGCGGGGTTGCTCAACCGGCGTTCCGAGCAAAACGATCCCGCCCGCCGCTCGCGCGGGCTTTTATGCCTCGACGCGCTCAGGTTCTCGCGTGCGGACGAAGCGGCGCGTTTCGTCGGCGAGCAGCGAAGCGCCGATTACAACCCGTTCAATCTGCTGATCGCGTCGCGCGACGCGACTTACGTTGCATACAATCACGCCGACCGAATCGAAATTGTCGAGCTGACGCCGGGGCTTCATCTGCTGACCAACCTGAACGTGGACGATTTCGAATGTCCGAAGATAAGCGCCTCTTACGAAAGGTTCGCCGAACTCGGTTCCGACCCGGATTTTCTGCGCGATCCGGTAAGCCGGCGCGGCGAGCTCCGCCGCCTGCTCTCGGACCATCGCGTTCAGCTCGATCCGCGCAACGGGCGCCCTAACGCGCTATGCCTTCATCTGGACAGTTACGGAACCCGCTCCTCGAGCCTGATATTCCTTGGCAGAGAACCGGGCGTCGTAGAGCATTTCTTCGCCTCGGGAGCGCCGTGCAAGAGCGACTACGAGCGCGCTGTTGTGCCGCGGCGATGAGCCCGTGCGCTCGGATTCGGGGCACAAAAGGAGGCCGGCACAAATCGAAGCGAGCCGGATATCGAGGCGGCAGCGAGCGGGAAAGCGAGAGAGTGTGAAACAGTGAAAACCGAAGTAGCCAGAATTAAGCGGAAGGTTCCGATGGCCGCCACTATCGCGATTCTGGTTTTGCTCGCGGCAGCGCGCGCACGCGCCCAGCAGATAGGACAATCGGGGCTTACCTGGCAGCAGCGCTATCTCGGCATACTTCCGCTCGTCAAGTCGAATCCGAAGGACCCGGTGATGGTGACGGTCAACGGCGCTCCGATAACCGCCGACCAGGTCCGCGATTATGCGAAAACCGAGCAGCGGATGCTGAATGCGACCACCGAGCTTGAGTTGAGAAAGACGGTTAGCGACGCGACCGAGAGCCTGATCAACCGCGAACTGCTCCTGCAGGAGGCCGAGCGCCGGCATATTACGGTGCCCGCAGGCGAGGTTGCCGAACGCGCCCGCCAGTTCGAAATCCAGGGGCTCAGCGGACAGACGCTTTCGAGCGGCGGAGCTCCCGACCAGGTGCTGCTCGATCAGGTGCGCGGCTCGATGGAGATAGAGAAGATGCTCGACGCCGAGTTTCGCGCGCACAACGTGGCGCCGACCGAAAAGGAAATCCGCCAATACTACGAGCATCACAAGGATCTGTTCGTGCAGAATCCGGGCGAGGTTCGTCTGTCACATATCGCGGTGAAGCTTCCGCCCAACCCGACCAAGGCGCAGAAGGACGCGGCGTGGAAGAAGATCAACCAGTTGCGGCGCGAGGCGGAAAAGAGCAAGGACTTCGCGGCGCTCGCCCGCAAATACTCGGAAGATTCCGCCTCCGCGAGCAAGGGCGGCGATCTCGGCTACTTTCGCAAGGGCGAACTGCCGCCGGTGGTCGACAAGATAGCGTTCTCGACCAGGCTCGGGCATCTCTCGCCGATAATCGAATCGAACCTTGGCTTCAGCTTCTTCAAGGTGACCGCGCGTCGTGGCCAGACCTACGCGCCGTTTAACGCGGTCAAGTCGCAGATCGCGATCGCGCTGCTCCAATACAACCAGGAGCGCGTGGTCAGGGATCTTGTCAAAAAGCTCGCGAAGAAGGCCCGCATAAGGTTCCATCGATTGCCGAACGCACCCGCGTAGGCGGCTCGTACCGAATCACACAGCCGGGCCGCTCGGCGCTCCGGGAGGTGTTGAAAAAAACGGCAAACGCAATCTGGGTGGAAGAACGCCCTGCGCAAAAGATCCTTCCTTCCTCAATCTTCCCCCCGTCTTTCGCAGGGGAGACAAGAGAGAGGGAGCAGGCTGTGATTTATCACGAGGCTGCCAGCGTGGTGTTCCACAGATAAGTCGATGAGATGTCGCTTCGTGGAATGAGATTCTTCGCTTCGCTCAGAATGACAGGCGCGGGCACTATTGTTGGTCATTCTGAGCGAAGGCCGCCGAAGCGAAGAATCTCATGCCACTGCCGTCCGCTGTAAAACCAATGGAACGGCACGCTAAACGGCAGGCGGACGGCGTGCGTAACGGGTCGGGTCGGGCACCCCGGCCTTGCGAAATCCCTCGATCCGCTCGGCGCACTTCGTGCAGGTGCCGCAATGGATTCCGCGCTCCGGCCGCGCGCATGAAAGCGTTAGCTCCAGGGGAAGTCCCCTGCCCCGCAGTATCACCTGCGCCTTGGTGAACCCGATATACGGCGCGACGACGCGAAGCTTGAGCGCAAGTCCGAGTTCCGCGGTCTGCTCGAAGGAGCGGAAGAATTCCGGGCGTGCGTCGGGAAACGGATTGCTGTCGAGCGGCGCGAGCGCGATCTCGCCGATCCGGTTCGCCGCGCAAAACACCGCGGCCTTGGTCAAAAGGCTCAGGTTGCGCCCCGGGATATAATTCGACGATACCGCGGCGTGATAGCCGGGAACGTTGACGCCGGTAACGCTCCAATGCTCCGGCACGACGTCCGTTACCGGCAGCGACAGGACCGCAAGTTCCTCGATATTTGGAAGCTTGAGAGCCTTCAGGAATCGGCCGAGGACTTTCATCTCCTCGGGCTCCCATTTGAGCCCCGCGATGACGTAAACGGGGAAGACCCGGCGATGGCGGCGGGCGAACTCCGCAAGCATCACCGAACTGTCCAGACCACCGCTCGCAAGGACGGCGATCCGCGAACGCACGGGTGAGATTCGATACTGCTTCACTTCTACTCTGTGGATAGGTGGAGGCTCAGGCGAGCAGGCGTCCGCCGTCGAGCATCAGGGTCGCGCCGGTCGCAAAGTCGGTCCCCTCGCAGAAGAAAAGCACCGCGCGCGCGACGTCCTCCGGCGAGCCCATCCGCTTGACCAGCGTGCCCTCGACGAGTCTCCCGATTTCCGCGGGGTCGTAATCTTCAGGCGCCAGCACAGGGCCGAGCGCGACGCAGTTGACCTGCACCTCGGGGGCCAATTCCTTGGCAAGCACGCGAGTCAGGCCGATGAGGCCGGTCTTTGAGACAGTGTACGGCAGATAGTTACGATACGGGCGCACGCCGGCCCAATCGCCGATATTGACTATTTTGCCCGCGCCCTGACGGCGCATCGCGGGCGCCGCGAATTTCGCCAAGAAAAACGGCGCCTTCAGGTTGGTATCGAGATTTCGATCCCAGTCCTCTTCGGTAATTTCTTCGAATTTTCGCCGGAAAAAGATCGACGCGGAATTCACCACGATATCGAGACGTCCGAACGCTCCAAGCACGTCGGCCACCATCGTTTCGATTTCCGAAACCTTCTCGAGGTCGGCCCGAAACGCGCGCGCCGCAGCCCCGCTTGAGGTGATTTCGGCGACGACCGCCTCGGCTTCGGCCCTGGAGCTTCGATAATGCACCGCCACGGACGCGCTGCGGCGCGCGAATGCGAGCGCAATCGTCCTGCCGACCCTGCGACCGGCCCCGGTTATGAGCGCAACCCTCCCCTGGAGTTCCATCGGCGGCGGACCTCGCGACGAACGCCCGCCCTACAGCTTTAGCGACTTCTCGATCGCTTTGACCAGGGCGAGGTTGTCCGAATGGCCGGTCTTCGAGGCGGTTATATGACCATGAACTGGTCGGCCGAGCAGGTACAAGTCGCCCATCAGGTCGAGCACCTTATGGCGCGCGAATTCATCGGCGAAACGAAGCTTCGTATTAACGACTTTTTCGTCGTCCACCAGAATGACGTTGTCGAGCCGCCCGCCGCTGGCGAGTCCCATCTCGGAGAGCTTGGTGAATTCACGCACAAAGCCGAAGGTGCGCGCGGGCGCAATCTCGCGCACGTAGTCGGAGGTCGAAGCCAACTCGAAATGAACGCGCTGCACTCCGATAGGTTTCGGATAGTCCAGCGTATAGTCGATTATCAGGCGTTCGGCCGGCTCGATGCGGATAAATTCGCCGCCCTCGCGTTCCTTGCCGATCACGATCGTCTCGCGCACTCGGATCGGTTCGAGGTTTGCGTCCTGGTCCTCGATGCCCGCCGCCTCCAGGTGGCGGCAGAACTCCAGCGCCGAGCCGTCCAGCGCGGGAATTTCGTCGTCGGTCTTGATGAGCAGATTGTTTATTGAGAAAGCGTGGAGCGCAGACATCAGATGCTCCACGGTCCGGACCGAACGGCCGCCTTTTGAGAGCGTGGTGTTGTACCCGGTCTCGGTTACGTTTTCCAGCGCGACCGGGATATTCGATTCGTCAGCAACCGAGGCGAAAACGATTCCCGAGCCTTGCGGCGCAGGATGGAGTATCACTCCGGTCTTGAGCCCGGTATGGAGTCCCTGGCCGCCCATCACTATCGGCCGCGCGACGGTTCGCTGCCGAAATTCACCAGCGGTGCGGACGCGGTTCCTGCGTCTCGGTGCCGGCGTTTCTCCCGCCGGCCATGCGGCGTCAGCCGGCGCCGGTCCCGCGCTTCCGCCGTCGAGCACGCGCGAGATCGAGGCGAGCAGCCCGCTCATCGAGAACGGCTTCTGGATAAAATCCGCCGCGCCCAATTTGGTCGCCGCGACCGCGCTCTGGATATTGGCGTGGCCGGAGATCATTATCACGGGAAGCGCCGGCCGTTCGGACTTGATCCGGCGCAGCAGTTCGATCCCGTCGACCTCGGGCATCCAGACGTCGAGCAGCACCAGAGCCGGAGTCTCGCGTTCGAGCAACTCCATCACGCCCGAGGCATCCCCGGTATCGACGACGCGAAACCCTTCGTCGGTCAGTATTCCGCGCAGAGAGGACCGAATCCGCTCCTCGTCATCCACCACCAAAACAGTATCGTTCACCTTTTTGGGCTCTCTCGCTCAGGGAATGTCCCGATGAAAGGCCGCGTCCATTCAGCCCGCAGCCTGGGAGAATTGAGGGTCTTTTACCGGAAATTCCAGGATGAATCTACTTCCGCGCGGCGGGTTGTCCGCAACCCGGACGAAACCGCGATGGTCGGTCACGATGGCGGAAACGATCGCGAGACCAAGCCCGGTTCCGCCCTTTTTACTGGAAAAATAGGGCTCGAAAATGCGGGTTCGCAGCCGCGGGTCGATTCCCGGCCCGTTGTCACGAACCTCTAGCGTTACCACGCCGCTTTCCCGGTCCAGCCAAGTGCTGACTTCGACCCGCGGACGGTCGCCGTTATGACTGTTCGCGCCGCTCGCGGCGGTGACGGCGTTGTCGAGCAGGTTCACGATCACGCGCTTCATCGCCTCGCGATCGATCCGGATCTGTGGCACGTCGGGGTCGCGCGCGAGAACGAACTCGACTTCGGGATGCGCGCCCTGGAAACTCGCGACCGTTTCGGAAACCAGCAGATTAAGATCGCCCGGCACCGGGCTCAGATGAGGCATCCGGGCAAAGGCTGAGAACTCGTTGACGAGATGCTTGAGGTCCTGCACCTCGCTGATAATCGTGCGGGTGCACTCTTCGAGCAGTGCGCCGTCGTTGCCGAGCTTCGGCCCGAGTTGCCGCCGAAGCCGCTCGGCGGAGAGCTGAATCGGGGTCAGCGGATTTTTGATCTCGTGCGCGATTCGGCGGGCGACTTCGCGCCACGCCTCCATCCGCTCGACTTTCGCGATCTGGCTCACATCCTCGAAGAACAGCACTGAACCGAGAAACGGATCGGTCTCGTCGCCTATGGGGCTTGCCGTGATCATCAGTTCCGCCTCGGCTCCGTCGGTCTCGAGCTTTACCGAGGATCGTACCTCGTGCGGGGCTGGAACCGGCGCGAGCAGGTCGTCCAGCACCGCGGCCAGCGCGGGCTTCAGCACGTCGCGATAATGGCGGCCCGCAGCCTCGTCCACCGCGACTCCGAGCAGCCGCTCGGCGAACGAGTTCATCGTGGTGACGTGCCCCCGCTGATCGAGTCCGACGACGCCCGCCGAAACGTTTTTCAGCAGCGTCTCGGTATAGCGGCGCCGCCGTTCCAGTTCCGCATGCGACGCCCTCAAATCCGCCGTCATCTGGTTGAAGGAGATGACCAGGTGCCCGATTTCATCGTCGCCGACCGGCGGGATCGTCCAGGTCAGGTCGCCCGCCGCGATCGCATGCGTGCCCTGCAGCAGCCGTTTGATCGGCACGGTGATTCCGCGCGATAGATACATCCCGAACCAGCTCGCGAGCAGCACGACGACCAACCCGATCAGGACCAGGGCAAGGATGTAGCTGTTCAGGATGGGCTGCTTGAGAATCCGCAATTGAAAATAATCTTCCGAGATCCGCGAGATGTCCGCGGCGCGCGAGGCGAGACTCTTCGGCAGGTAGTAATCGACGACAATCGCGCCCAGCACCTTGTCCGAGTCGGGGCTTGCGTAGATGGGAGCGCTGCCGCGGATTACGTCGGATTTGCCGAAACGGTCGGTGCGCGCCACGGCCCGCCCTTTCAGGGTCGCGCCGATGATGGGCGAATCGGGAGACACGCCGATACCGGTGGGAGTGCGCGGGCTCAGCGCGATCAGGATGAGCTTGCGGTCGGCGGAGAAAACCTCGATGGTTCCAAGGTTGTACTCCTGCTGATGCTCCTCGATGAACTTCTTCAAGTCGGCGCGCCGCTCGGGCGCGAGAAGACCGCGTTCGCCGACCTCCTCGGCGAGTGCGCGGGCAAAATGCGTCGCGTTGTTCGCCGAGTTCAGGTAGTAGATTTTTGCGATCTCGAGCGAGTCGTTCAGCACCTGCTCGTACTCGGGATTGAACCAGCTATCCACGTCCGCATGCAGAAACGCACCCGATACGTAGAGCAGGAAAGCGCTCGGAACCAGCGCCACCGCGATAAATCCGAGCACCAGGCGGACCTGGAACTTTGACCCGATCAGTCCCCGGCGCCGCTCGAAGATCGCCTTGGCGAGGTTGCGTCCGACCAGGTACAGCAGCAGGCCGAGAAGCAGGAAGCTCAGGTTGAACAGGGTTATTACGACCAGGTTCGAGACGAGCGAGGTATGCTTGCTCAGCGGCGGCAGTTCGGTCTGCGCGAGCACGAACGCAACCAGCGTTACCCCCGCCACACCGACGGCGATAAGCTCGCGCCGGCGGCGCTTAAGCTCGGCGCGACGCAGCGCGTTGTCCCTGGATTCCTCGGCCACAGGTCAGCGCCTCATCAGCGCAAACAATATGCTTATTACGATACTCAGGATAATGCAGGTCGCCAGCGGGAAGTAGAAGGTGAAGTTACCCCGCCGGATATAGATATCCCCTGGAAGCCGCCCCAGGAACGGGATCGACGATCCCATCCAGACGATCGCTCCGAGCACGGCTATCGCAAGGCCGAAGATGATAAGCGCTTTTCCTATCGGCGCCATCCGAATCCCGCTCAAATTCTAGCGGACTCGGCCGATTCGCCATACTACCCGTTCCCGGGCCCGGCGGCCTGTCCGGCGCGGCGTCGCGAACGCAATGGCCAGCCACGGCGAGGCAAAAGCCCGCCGCGACCCCTGGAATTCCGTCAGGCGTGGGCCGCCTTGGCAGCCTCCCGCGCGGCGAGCGTCTCCTTGATCACTTTCTCGGCGACGGGTCCGGGCGCCTCCTCATAATGGGAGAATTGCGCCTCGAACGAGCCGCGTCCCGACGTGAGCGAGCGCAGGTCGGGCGCGTATTTCAGGATTTCCGCCATCGGGACCTGCGCCTTTATCACCTCGCTATGGCCGCGCACTTCCATCCCCTGCACTTTGCCGCGGCGCGAGTTGAGATCGCCGATAACATCGCCCATGTTCTCGGCCGGACACGACACTTCGACCGCCATGATCGGCTCCAGGATTATGGGCTTCGCCTTCTCGAGCGCCGCCTTCAGGCCCATCGAGGCCGCTATTTGGAAGGCCATATCCGACGAATCGACGTCGTGATAGCTGCCGTCGAAAACGGTCACCTTGATGTCGACGACCGGGAAGCCCGCGAGAAATCCCTCGGCCAGCGTGTTGCGCACACCCTTTTCGACCGACGGGATGAACTGGCGCGGAATCACGCCGCCCACGATGGCGTCCACGAACTCGAAACCCTTGCCGCGCGGCAGCGGTTCGACCCGAAGCCAGCAGTCGCCGTACTGGCCGCGTCCGCCCGACTGGCGCTTGTACTTGCCCTGCGCCTCGGCGCGTCCCTTTATGGTCTCCTTGTAGGGGACTTTGGGCGCGTGCAGGTCGACGTCAACGTTGAACTTGCGCTTGAGCTTCTCGACCGTGACCTCGATATGAAGCTGGCCGGTGCCCGAGAGTATTATCTCGCTGGTCTGGGGGTCGCGATGCATCTCGAGCGCGGTGTCTTCCTCGACCAGCTTCTGCAGCGCCGACGACGCCTTTTCTTCGTCGCCCTTGGTGCGCGGCTGAATTGCGAAGGAGATGACGGGTGTCGGACGTTCGAGCGGCTCGAACATCACGGGCGCCTTCTCGTCGCACAGCTTGTCGCCGGTGCCGGTGTCCTTGAGCTTCGCGACCGCGACTATTTCGCCCGGCAGCGCCACCGAGAGCGGTGACTGCTTCTTCCCTTCGAGGCGGAGTAGTTGTCCGAAGCGCTCTTTCGACTCACGGGTCGCGTTGTAGACGGTCGCATCGCTCGCCGCGCGCCCCGAGATCACCCTGAAAATGGACAGCTTGCCCGCGAACGGATCGATAACCGTCTTGAAGACGAGCGCGCTGAACGGCGCGTCGGGGTCGGGGCGGCGTTCCTCGGGCTTTCCGGTCACGGGATGGGTTCCGGTGTGCGCGGGCCGCTCGTTGGGCGCGGGAAGCATCGTGACGACCGCGTCGAGGAGCGCCCCCACGCCGATATTTTTTGCGCCCGAGCCGCATAACACCGGCGTCACCTTGCCCGCCATCACCGCGGCGTGCAGCGCGGTGCGCAAATCCTCGTCGTTCAGGGTCCCTTCGTCGAGGTATTTTTCGAGCAGCGCGTCGTCGGTCTCGGCGACCACTTCGCAGAGCGCGGTTCGCGCCTTTTCCGCGCGCGACTTGAGATCGCCCGTAAGCTCGGCTTCGGCGGCCTTTCCGCTCGCGTCGTTGTAGGTGAGCGCCTTCATCGCGAGCACGTCGATTACGCCTGAAAGTCCGGCTTCCTCGCCGATCGGGATGGTCAATGGAACCGGTTTCGCCTCGAGCACTTTGTCAAGGTCGTTGAGCGCGGAATCGAAGCTCGTCCGTTCCCGGTCCAGGCGCGAAACGAACGCGAGATGCGGCAGGCCAAGCGCCTGCACGCGCTGAAAAATCTTTTCCGACTCGACCTTGAGATCTCCGCCTGGCGAGACCACGAACACGACGGCGTCAACGGCGCGAAGCGTGTTGAACGCGTCGACCAGGAACGAACTGTATCCGGGCGTGTCCGCGAGTATGACTTCGGTCTTTTTCCAGTTGAAATGATGAAACGCGGAGCTGATCGAGGTGAGGCGATGGTTTTCCTCGGGTTCGAAATCCATGACGGCGGTGCCGTCGTCAGGGCGTCCAAGGCGCGTTATCGCTCCCGCCGTGAAGAGCATCGCCTCGGCCAGTTGGGTCTTTCCGCTTCCGCCCTGTCCGACGATCGCGATGCTTCTGAGACGCCCGATTTCCTCCACAGCCATAGGAACCACCTCTGCGAGTTGATTTCGTTATCGGCCGCGTCCTCGAACCGCGCGATGCGCCTGTCCCCAATCACATCGAACGGCAGCAAACGTCTAGCCGTTACGTTTCAATCTCAGTCGTATGCGCCTTCAAGCGTCACGTCTCCGGCCACGATTCGGCGTTGTCCGTCCGCAGTGTCGAGCAGAAGCGCCCCATCCGAGTCGATTCCCGCGACCGTCCCGGTAAGCCGCGCCCCCGCGTCAACCGCCGTGACCCGTTTCCCCGTGAGCGCTGAATAACGCTCCCACGCTTCGCGCACGGCTCCGAAGCCGTGCGTTTCGGTCTCCATATAGCGAGAGTGCAGCCTCAAAAAAAGCGAATTCGCAACCGCCACCCGATCGCATCGCCGTCCCGTCGCGATAAACACCGAGGTGGCGCGGTCGCGGAGCTCGGCAGGAATCTGCTCGGCCGAAAGATTCAGATTGAGCCCGATACCGAGCAGAACGCAGGCAAGACGCGAGTGCTGATCGGTCACGGCCTCGGCGATGATACCGCCCGCCTTGCGTCCGCGAAGCCATACGTCGTTGGGCCATTTGAGCTCTACCAGCCCCGGCGCGACGGTCTCGATAGCCTCGGCCACCGCGACGCCCGCGACGAGACTGAGCGTGGCGACCTCGGCAAGCGCGATACGCGGCCGCAGGATCACCGTCATGTAGAGATTCACCCCGGGCGGCGAATGCCATCCGCGCCCCATCCTGCCGCGCCCCGCGCTCTGGCGCTCGGCGATAACCACGGTTCCCTGCGGGGCGCCGTCGGCGGCGAGCGCGCGCGCGACTTCCTGGGTCGAGGGCGTTTCTTCGACGTAATGGATGAGGCAGCCTACCCGTCCCGGCTGTCCGTGTTCTATCGACGTATACGGATTAAGAGCCATCGCGGGTGCCTTCGGGTCATTGGCCGCCTTTGGCGGCGGTCGTCAGGCGGGTTCGATCCTCATGCTGAGATCAGCCGCTTTGGCGGAATGGGTCAACGCGCCGACCGAAATCAGATCGACGCCGGTCTCGGCGATCGCGCGCACGGTTGCGAGCGTTACGCCGCCCGAGACCTCGAGAATCACGCACTCGCCGGCGAGTTCCCGCGCGCGGCGGATATCGTCGAGGCTCATGTTGTCGAGCAGAATCGCGTCCGCACCAGCTTTGAGCGCTTCTTCGACCTGATCGAGCGTCTCGCATTCGATCTCGATTCGAAGCGTATGGGGCGCGAGACGGCGGGCTTTCTCGAGCGCGGAGGTGACCGAGCCGGCCGCGGCGATATGGTTTTCTTTTATCAGCACGCCGCTGTCGAGTCCGAAGCGATGGTTGAAACCGCCGCCCGCGCGCACCGCGTATTTCTCGACCGCGCGAAGCCCCGGATGGGTCTTGCGGGTGTCGACGATTCGCGCGCGCGTTCCTGCGACGGCGTTTACGAATTGGCGCGTCGCGGTCGCAATTCCTGACATGAGCTGGAGGAAGTTGAGCGCGGTGCGCTCGCCGATAAGCAATCCGGCGAGCCTGCCTTCGACTTCGACCACGCTGGCGCCACGCGTAAGCTCCTGTCCTTCGTCGGCAAGCGCGGTGATTTTCGGCTCCCCGCCCGCCATCGCGAAGACGGGCTCGATTATCGGGCCGCCGCAAAACACGATTCGCTCGTCCTTTACGGTTATCCGTGCACGGCCGCGCTGCCCCGGCGTAACGGTTGCCGCAGTCGTTATATCGCCCAGGCCGAGATCTTCGTGCAGGGCGCGTTTGAGCAGATCCTGTAGGTCTAGCTGCCGGAAGAGTTCCATATCTCTCGCTTCAGGCGTCCGAGCGCTCGAGTTGCTGTAGCTGAGCGTCGAGCATTTCGCGCTGTGCGGTCAGGCCGAGGAATCGCTCGTGCATTTCGTCCTGCTTTTCCTGGGGCACTTTCGCGCGGAACTCGGGATTGTTCCAGCGCGCCTCGTGCTGCTCGATATGTTTCTGGACCTCGGCGCGCCGTTTCGCGAGCTCCTGGCGCGCCTTGTCGAAATCGAACCCCTCCGGCGCCTCGACCCACACCTGGCCCCATTTGAGCACGTCCGATGCGGAACGCGCGGGAGGGTTTCCGTTCAGTTCCACGCGCTGAAAACTTTCGAGCTTGCCGAGCGCCATCGCGTACGGCTGCCATCGGGCGAAAGTTGCTTCGGCGCCAGCCTCGGGCAGAAAACCGACGAAGCCCCTGGCGCGCTGTCCCGGATGGAACCCAAGCAGCGCGCGCAGCCGATTTATCGCCACGGTTGCCTCGATACATCTGTCCATCGCGAGGCTCTCTTCCTCGCCAAGCGGCGCGCCAGCCGATGGCTCGGGGAATTTCGCGACGACCAGATGCTGGGCAAGCCCGGGTTCGTCGATATACGGACGAAGCGTCTGCCAGATCTCCTCGGTAACGAACGGCATGAACGGATGCAGCAGGCGCAGCATCCTGTCGAGACATCGAACGAGGACGTAGCGCGCGGCGGCCTGCGCTTCGCCACCGGCTTTGAGTTCGTCCTTGGAAAGCTCGATATACCAGTCACAGAACTCGTGCCATGCGAACTGGTACACGACCATCGAGGCGACGTTGAACTCGTACTCGTCGATGGCCCTGGCGATTTCGCGCGTCGCGTTGTCGAGACGGCCCAGAATCCAGCGATCCGCGAGGCTGAGCGCCGCGGTTTCGACCGGTTTGATCGGGACCTCCGCGCCTTCGAGATTCATCAACACGAAGCGCGCCGCGTTCCATATCTTGTTGGCGAATGCGCGCGACGCCGCGAGCCGATCGTCGGAGAGGATCACGTCGCGGCCCTGGACGCTCAGTTGCGCGAGCGTGAGGCGCAGCGCGTCGGTGCCGTAGCGATCCATCAGGTCGAGCGGATCGACCACGTTGCCGCGCGACTTGGTCATCTTCTTGCCGTACTTGTCGCGCACAAGAGGCGTGATATAGACGTCGCGAAACGGCACCTCGCCGGTGAACCAGAGTCCCATCATCATCATCCGCGCGACCCAGAAGAAGATGATGTCGAATCCCGTGATGAGCAGGCTGGTCGGATAGTAGCGCGCAAGCTCCGCGGTCTGGTCGGGCCATCCGAGCGTCGAGAACGGCCATAGTGCGGAACTGAACCAGGTGTCGAGCACGTCGTCATCCTGGATAAGGTCCGCGCCCGAGCACTGCTCGCATCGTTCGGGGCGCGTCGGCGCGACCATGAGATGGTTGCAGCGGGCGCATCGAAAGGCCGGAATCCGATGGCCCCACCACAACTGGCGCGAGATGCACCAGTCGTGGATGTTCTCCATCCAGTTGAAATAAGTGTTCTCCCAGAATTCCGGGACGAAACGCGTGCGTCCCTCGCGCACCGCCGCGATCGCCTTTTCCGCAAGCGGCTTGATACGCACGAACCACTGCTCGGAAAGCATCGGCTCGACAACCGTATCGCATCGCGAGCACGTTCCGACCGCATGCGTGTGCGGCTCGATCTTTTCGAGCAGGCCCTGCGCCTCGAGATCGGCGACGACTTTTTTGCGGCACGCGTCGCGATCCATCCCGCGGTACGCGCCGGCCGCCTCATTCATCATGCCGCGCGTATCCATCACGGAGACCTGCTCGAGTCCGTGGCGGCGGCCGATTTCGAAGTCGTTGAAGTCATGCGCGGGAGTTATCTTGACCGCGCCGGTTCCGAACTCGCGATCCACGGCCGCGTCGGCGATAACCGGGATCTCGCGTCCGGCCAGCGGCAGAATAAGCTTGCGCCCGACTACCGAGGAGAAGCGCGCGTCCTCGGGATTAACCGCGACCGCCGTGTCGCCAAGCATCGTTTCGGGCCGCGTGGTTGCGACGGTTATCGCGCCCGAGCGGTCGGCGAACGGATAGCGGATGTAGTACAGGTTGCCGCGCGTCTCTTTATGCTCGACTTCGAGATCGGACAGCGCCGTCTCGCATCGCGGGCACCAGTTGATAAGCTTGCGATCCTTGTAAATCAGGTTCTCGCGATAAAGGCGGACGAAGACCTCGTTGACCGCGCGCGAGAGCCCCGGATCCAGGGTGAAGCGCTCGCGGCTCCAGTCGCACGAGGCGCCGAGCCGGCGCAATTGGTGGAGAATCCGTCCGCCGTAGGTTTCCTTCCATTGCCAGACCCGCTCGACGAACTTCTCGCGGCCAAGCTGATGGCGGGTCTTGCCCTCGCGAGCAAGGTCCTTTTCGACCGCGTTCTGGGTCGCGATACCCGCGTGATCGGTGCCCGGGACCCAGAGCGTGTTATAGCCCTGCATCCTGCGGGCGCGAACGATAATGTCCTGCAGGGTGACGTTGAGTGCGTGGCCCAGATGGAGTTGTCCGGTCACGTTCGGCGGTGGAATTACGATTGAGAAGACTTTGCCGTCACGCGACGGGTCAGCCTTGAAGTAGCCAAGGTCAATCCATTGCCGGAACCATTTTTCCTCAGCCGATTTCGAGTCGAAGGTTTTCGCCAGTTCCAAAGTGCGCCCGCCGGATAAGCAATCTTGCAGTATCTTACAGTAAGAAGAGGGCGCGAGGCGCCCTCGGCCGAATCTTATTGAGAGGCCGCCGGCCTATGCAAGATACGCCGGCGCGGGCACTCGCGCGGCGCCGATTGCCGCGATTTCTCCGCTTGTAAGGCGTGCCCGGCCTCCACTAACGTGCGCCTTGGGGCATCCGTCCGTTCCGAACAAAATCAACCAGGGGGAAAGCGCGATGGTCGGCAAGCGTCGATTGTCATGGGTTATAGTCTTCGGCGGTTTGGAATTGCTGTTCGCCTCGGTTCCGGGTTGCAGTTCGCTGGAGGGCCCGCACGTCGATTGCAACATCGTGAGACTCCAGACCGAGGCGGGCCGCTCCGACGCGGACATCGCCTCCGCGCTCGGCGTGAGCGTCCCGACAGTCGAGTCTTGTCACGCGGGCGGCACAAGCACGGCTTCATCGAAGTGAACCGGGGATTGCCAGTGGCGCATCTGTCTGATTTGCTTTAAGAACCACGCGATAGCCGCAAACCCGCGATCATCTTTAGCGCCGGTGCGCTCTCACGCGCGTGGAAATGCCCGGTGGACACCACTTTACTGTTCGATCTTGACGATACGCTGGTCGCCGAAGACGCTTCGATCGAGCGCGCCTTTCGTGTGACGAGCGAAATCGCGCATTCGCGATACGGCGCCGACCCCGAAGCGCTGTACACGTCAATACGCAGGCATTCGTCGCGCCTCTGGCACGGCTCGCCGATGTACTTCTACGCGAAGTCGATCGGAATCGCGTCGTGGGAGGGGTTGTGGGGCGATTTCACCGGCGACGATCCGAATCTGAGGGCGCTTCGCGGATGGGTTCCGGGCTACCGGCGCGAAGCGTGGGCGACCGCTCTCGGCGAGGTCGGCGTGACGGACGCACGTGCGGCTGCTAAAGTAAGCGAAATCTTCATCGAGCAGCGCGCGCGCTTCCACGAACCGTTTCCCGAAACCGTCTCGGTGTTGACCAGGCTTCGCCGATCGTGCCGGATGGCTTTGGTTACCAACGGCGCGCCGGACGTGCAGCGCCGCAAGCTCGACGAATCGGGCCTCGCCCATTTCTTTGACGCGGTTTTTATCTCCGGCGAGTTCGGCTTCGGCAAACCCGATCCGCGAATCTTTCAGTCCGCGATCGAGAGCCTTGGCGGCTCGGCGGAGCGCGCCGCAATGGTCGGCGACAGCGCGAGCCGCGATATCGCCGGAGCCAAGGCCGCCCGGATAAAGGCCGTCTGGATAGTGCGGCCTTCGATCGAGCGCGAAACCCACGAAGGCGTCACGCCCGACGAAACCATCGGGAACCTCGAAGAGCTGGTTCCCGCGCTGGAACGGCTCGGCCTTATCGAGGGCGCGTAACCGAGCCGCGAAGGCCGCTTGCCTGATGCCACCGGCCATGGCCTTATCGACGTGCGATGAAAAAACCTGGACTCGTCCTGACGCTTCTCTTCACGGCCGCGATATTCGCGCTTCCCGCTTTTGCGCAGACCAGCGCGGCAGTAGCGGTGTGCTTCTCGCCGCCGATCCAGGGAGGATGCGACCCGCAGGCAGCCATCCTGAGCGAGATCGCCGGAGCTCGCAACGAAATCCTGGTGCAGGCTTACGTGCTGACGGCGCGGCCGGTGGTAGATGCCTTGATTCGGGCACATGCGCGCGGAGTGGTCGTGCGAATAATTCTCGACCGCAAGCAGCTTAGGCACGACCGCAGTGGCGTCCGCGCAGCCTCGCGCCTGGTCGCGGCGGGAATTCCGGTGGCGATCGACGACGGCGTGCGGGGAATCGCGCATAACAAAGTAATGGTGATCGACCGGCGCACGGTGATTACCGGAAGCTACAATTTCACTTGGAGCGCGGAGCACAGAAACGCGGAGAATATGGTCATAATCAACGATCCGGTGGTGGCCGCGGAATACGCGCAGAACTGGCGCACGCGCGAATCCGCATCGGCGCCGCTCCAATTTCGCTGAAATTCGAGGGGATACCCAGGCAAAAGGCCCGCCCCGGTCCCTTCAAAGAGGCCGGGGCGGGCCTTGCTTTTCATAACCTGCGCGATTTCCCGCGCTTAAGGATTGCCGCCGATGCTCGCGTGCTTGTTCAGGAAAGGCTCGTCCGAAACGTTGCCCGTGGCAGTTGCGCAAGCCGGGTTGCCCCCGGGGCCTTTCCCGCATCCCCAGTAGTTTTCAACCCCGTTGACCATGACGCTGCCCGAATCGCCCTGGTTCGAGATACCCACGCTGCGCGGCTGAAAATTGTTCAGATGAGCATCGACGTTGTAGCAGGGCGTCGGATCGGAGCCGCAATCGGCCCACCCGGGCGCGCCAACCCAGATGCCCGTGGACTCCTTCTTTATCGTGTTTCCCGCGATATTGATCCCGTTGAGCGGCTCGGCGTGCGGATCGGCGAAAACCTCGATACCGGTCGGATTGGCCGGGCCATCCCCAGTGGCGTCGACGTTGGGTTCGGCGCCGTTACCCGAGATGAAGTTTCCGATCACCGAGACGTGGGAGATTTTTTGATCCGGCGCGTGACTGTGGAAAACCACGCCTGGGTTGGTGTTCCCGATCAGACGGTTGCCGACGATCACGTGCCCGTATGATGCGGTGCCTGGAGTCGGCGCAAAGACCCCGGTGCCGGCCGCGCCGTTATCCTCCGAGAGATTGTTCGCGATCGTGTCGTTGAAAACCCCAAACGACTCGGTCCCGACGTTTGGGGGGCTCCCGTTGGGCGGATGCGACGGCAGGGTGATTCCGCAGTCGGGCGTGTTGTCCTTTACGGTATTCCCGTCAACGACGTTGTTGTTGTTCGGGTTGGTCTCGTCCGTCAGCAGCACGCCGCCGGCGTTATTCGAGATCAGGTTGTCGCTGACGGTTGAGAACGCGGCGCCGTCGACATGGACGCCCTCGCCGCAATCCTCCTGCTCGAACGCGGGCGCGGCGGGCACATTTCCGGTCGCGGGACACGCGGGCCCGCTGGTAAGCGCCTTGTCGTTGTTCTCAACGATGTTATCCGCGATCGTGACGCCGGTAATCTGTGGGGCCGAAGGGGTGCACTCGCCGACCCTGCAAACCGCCGCCCGTCCCTCAATCAATATTCCTTCATGCTCGGCGTTTTCGACCGTGAAGTCCTCGATCGTCACGTCGCTGGCCTGGTCGAGAAATCCGTTGGCCTGACCCGTCGCGTCCACGATCGTATTGTTCGGGTTTTGCCCGATCAGCATGAGTCCCGAGAGCGTCGAGGGTATCGACACCATCTCGGAATACTTGCCCGACAGGACGTAAATGACGTCATCCGCCGAGGAGGCGGCGACCGCGTCGCTGATCGTGCTGTAGACGTTGCCTGCGCAACCGAGCCTCGCCGCTATATTGCGGCGAATTACCCCGCTCGGCTTTACGCAGCGAGTCGCGGCGTGAGCCGTAACGGCGAGACCTATGGCTATCACTGCGGCTGTCACGGAAGTCCGAATCCTGGCGACCGGAAGGGCCATGACTTTTCCCCCTTTTCCAAGCGGTTTCATCGCTGCGGTCGTACTATGGCGAATCGTGGTGTTGAATATCAAGGGCGGAGATACAGCGTAAGCGCTCAACGCGTCAGTAAAAATCCCTCGCCGCGCCTTCGGCCGGTGGCCTCGGTACACGGGACGAAGCTATCATTTTTTGGTGCGAGAGGGGGGACTTGAACCCCCACGAGGTTGCCCTCACAAGGTCCTGAGCCTTGCGCGTCTGCCATTCCGCCACTCTCGCAGCCGGTAACTGAAAGGGTTTAACCGTCGCGAAGCCCGAATTCAAGCTGCTTCAGACAGGCATTGTGCGCGATGAGGACGGACGGAGCGTCATGCGCTACACTGTCCAATCGCGATTAGCGCGCCAGTCGGCCGACAGGGGGATTCCCGGTGTTCTTGGACCGAATTCCGCCCGGCCGCGCGCGCGATGGATTTGAGACCGGTGGAACTCTCGGTAATCGTGGCGACTCACGCCCGTCCCGACTCGCTCGGCCGGCTTGTTCTATGCCTTGCGCCCCAGCTTAGGGCGGGCGAGCGAGAGTTGCTCCTGGCCGACAACGGGACGCCCGCGCCCTCCCCGCTTCCCGGTAACGCACCACCGCTCGCCCATCTGCACGATCCGCGCCCCGGCAAATGCCGGGTGCAGAATATCGCAATCAAGCGCGCGAGCGGCGAAATTCTGGTTTTCCTCGACGACGATCTGACCGTTGTCGGAGATTATCTGGACCAAGTCGAAGATTTTTTCCGCGAGCATCCGGAGTTCGCCGCGATGAAGGGACGGATCCTGGCCGCCGAGGATCCGAAGCTTAAGGCGGGACGCAACTGGGTGTACCTCGACCTTCCGATCGCCGACCATGGCGACGCGCCAATTGAAGTGCGCGGGGTGCTCGGCGCGAACATGGCCTTTCGCCGTGAAGTTTTCGACAAGGTCGGCCTGTTCGACGAACGGCTTGGACCCGGCGCGGCCGGCCATGAAGAGGAAACCGAGATGTCGCGGCGGCTTTCGCGCGCGAGCTACAGAATCGGCTACGCGCCCCGCGCGCTCGCGTGGCACGAGGTCGATCCGGCGCGCGCCGACCGCGCACGGTTCATCCGTATCGCCCGCGAGCGGGGACGATGCCGGATGCTCCACGAGGAGCATCGCGGCGCCGAGGTGATGTTGAAAAACGCGGTCGCGGCCGGGCGCCTGATGCTCGCGAGGGTTCTCGGCGCCGCGCCCGAACGTATCGCGCGCGAGGAACGGCGGATGGCCGTCGCGCGCGGGATGCTCGACGGGTTACGCGCCAGCCTCGACACGCCGCGCCTATCCAAGCGAGCGTAAGATCCCGAGCAGATTGTCGCCGTGCCGATCCCAGGAGTACTGCTCGGCGGTCTCGCGGCACGTCGAGCGGAGCTCTTCGCCCGCCTCGACCATCTCATGGAGCCGCACGGACATGTCGGCCACGTCGCGCGGATTCGGCACCACGTAGCGCTCCATCGCCGCCGGCATCAGTTCGGCAACCCCGGACTGCGCGCTGGTCAGCGCGGGAAGCCCGCTCGCCATCGCTTCCATCACGACGTTGCCGAACGGCTCGAACAGCGAGGGCATCGCAAAGGCGTCCGCAGCCTCGAAGAAATTTTCCACGTCGCCGCGCGTGCCGACGAAATGGACGCGTGGAGCGAGGTTGAGCCGGCGCGCAAGGTCGCGATACGCGCGCTCGGCGCGGTCGGCCCCGATCACAACCAGGCGCGCATGCGAATCAAGCCGCGCCATCGCCTCGATCAGAAACCGCAGGCCCTTGCGCCCGAAGCCGTTGCCGACGAACAGCACAACCGGGATGTTTGCCGGGATTCCCAGATCGGCGCGAAGACGGCAGCGCCGCGCGTCGGTTCCTGCGGGATGGAAGCGTTCGAGATCGACGCCGTTGTACAGGGTGACGACCCGCCCGGCGTCGAGGCCAAAGCGCGCGAGCAGGTCGTCGCGGACCAGGTTGGACACCGCGATCGCAAGTTTCAGGCGGGGCGAGCGAAATGCCATCCGTTCGATTATCATCTGCGCCTGATGGTACGGCAGAAGCGGCATCACGGCGGCGCTTATCCTCCCGCGCCATCGGCGCGCCGCCGCCACGTAGCTGGCGTGAGCGCTCCCGCCCGAGCGCAGGACGTCCGCGCCAACGGTGCGCGCGAAGCTGAGCACGAGGTCATTGCCGTCGCGGCGCGCCGCGGCGGGAGCGGCTAGCGCGAACGCGAACAGGCGCCCGGTTCGGGTGGGCGCCAGAGTTCCGATCCGCTTTACCGGAAAATCGCCTGACTCGCCGCGTATTTCGGAAGCGTAAGCCGTGACCCGGTGGCCGGCTTCGAGCAGGTAACGCGCCGTGACCATCAGGTCGCGTTCGGTTCCGCCTCCTTGCGGATCAAAACGACGCGTAAGCAGTGCGATTTTCACTATTCTCTCTTCCGGCTGCCCGAGTCCGACCTCGCCGGCCCAAAAGCTGCGCGGCGTTAATTCCTATGGTAACTTGTTTCGGGGGTTGCGAGGCGTGGCGATGATCGAGATTCAGTGTACCAGCTGTCACACACGCTACCGTATCGACGAGCGCGTATTACCTGACGACACTCCGACGTTCAAGTGCTCGCGATGCGGTCATGTGTTCACGGCCGATCCGGGCCGCTTCAAGCCCGGGACGGAGTCCGGTGGCTCCAACCCGGTTATCCGGCCCGAAGCTCCGGTCAAGGCCGCCAAAGCCGCACCGGACGCTCCCGACTCACGCAAACTGTATTCTCCTATTAGGCCGTTGACCGCCGTAAGGCCAGCGTCGGCGTCAGAGGCCCGGCCCTCCGCCAAGCCCGCTCCGTCGCTCGGCCAGCAGGCGGGCCAGGAAAACGAGACCGCCCGTCCCGGCCGTTCGCTCGCCGCTGCTGAGCCGCAGCAGCCGGAGCCACCCGGTCAGCGCGGTGCTTTGGACTCTCGCGGGGCCGGCAGTTCGCCGCGCGACCCGGCGCCCGCCAGTTTGCGGCCGCTCAGTTCCGTCAAGCGCGCACCGGAGCGCACCAACGCCGCCGAGCGCGAAACCGCGTCCGATTCCGACGAGGGCTTCGAGGAGCCGCGGTTCGAGGATGAGGACCAGGTGCACGGGGAAAATCTTGCCTTCGATTTCGCCGACGACGAGCCAGAAATCGAAGTCGGTGAACCACCCAAAGAGGAACTCAAGGACGACACGTGGGAGGTCGGCGCCGACGAACCCGCGCCCGATTCCGAAGCCCGCTTCGACGAATCGGCCCTAAGGGTGCCTTCGTCTCCGGCTCCGCGGCTGCGCGAGCCGGTCGAGAGCGGCTCGCCGCCCGGCAAGCGTTCCGTTTCCGCGTCGTTGAAACATCAGGCCAGCGGCGAAGTCGATCGCTACCTCGACCGCGGAAAGCTTCATTCGGCGGGCTTCTTCGTCGCGATCTTCTTCCTGATCGCGATTGGTTTCACGGGCGCGAGCCTGGTGATATGCGGCGCTCCGGTTGCGAGCGAACGGCTGCTGAGCGGGCTTCCCGTAGTCGGACCGAGCCTTGAGACGGCGCCGGCACTCGAAAGCATGGTCGCGCTGGACAACGTTCACGCCTACTACGAGCAGCTCAAAGGCGGGCATCGCGCGCTGGTAATCGTCGGCCGGGCGACGAACGGCGCCACGATGCCGATTCACATGGTCGAGATCGACGTGCGGGTGCTCGACGCGTCCTCGCGTACGCTTGCGACCCGCTCGGTTTATTGCGGGCAGACGCTTTCGGAACAGATGATCGCGCAGATGACGCCGCACGAACTCGAGTTCCTTCAGAAGCTGCTTCCGCAGAAAACCTTCGTGCTGGATCCGACCGATACCGCGCCGTTCGTCAGCGTATTCATTGATCCGCCGGCCGACGTGAGCCGGTTCGCGGTTTCGGTCGCAAAGGTGACCCAGGCTTCGATGCGGACGGCGTCGAACCAGGACGGCGCCTCTTAGCCGATTACTCCTTCTCCCGCGCGAGCATCTCCTCGTATTCCTCGCCGTCCATCAGGTCTTCGAGGTCGGCCGGGTCGTTCATCTCCACCTTTATCAGCCAGCCGTCGCCATAAGGGTCTTCGTTGACGGTTTCCGGGCTCTCGGGCAGGTCTTCGTTGACTTCGACAACGGTGCCGCTGACCGGGGCGTAGATGTCGGACACCGCCTTTACCGATTCCACGACGCCGAACGGGTCGTCCTTGCTGATCTTGTCGCCCACCGCGGGCAACTCGATATAGACGATCTCGCCCAGCTGGTCCTGCGCGTGATCGGTGATTCCGACTGTCGCCACGGAATCCTCGGTGGCGACCCATTCATGCTCCTTCGAATACTTGAGTCCCCGCGGGATCTCCATGACTCCTCCCAGAACTCTTGGTTACCTCGGTGTTCGCCGCGTCAGGCATCCAGCCGACCAGCGGCAATCCTGTGTTCCATGAAGCGCAGCGGAAATCGGATTGTCAAGCTTTTGCGCCGCTCGCGTTTGGTTGCGCCTGTTGACACTTGACCCCCCGATGCGTTGAGCTTTGCGCGCTCATCGTGATCGTGACGCATAACCGATGCAAGTCGCGCGCGGATTAACATACGCACAAGCCGGAGGTCGGGCAGGATGATCGTTGGCGTTCCCACCGAGATCAAGGCAGACGAGCGCAGAGTGTCGATGACGCCGACAGGCGCGGCCGCGTTCAGAAGTCACGGCCATCGCGTGCTCGTGCAGCGCGGCGCCGGCGTGGCGACTGGATTCTCCGATCGCGATTACCGGCGCGCCGGGGCGAGCGTCGTCGCTTCCGCGGCCGAGGTATGGCGGCGCGCGGAAATGATCCTCAAGGTGAAGGAACCGCAACCCGCCGAGTACCGGTTTCTGAGACCCGGCCTGATCCTCTTCACCTACCTGCATCTGGCGGCCGACCGACGCCTTGCGCACGAGATGCTCGCGCGGCGCGTGACCGGACTCGGCTACGAGACGGTCGAGCTCGAAGACGCAAGCCTTCCACTGCTCGCTCCGATGAGCGAAGTCGCCGGCCGTATCGCGATCCAGGTCGGCGCATGGTGCTTGGAAGCGCGAAACGGGGGCCGCGGCGTGCTGCTGAGCGGCGCTCCCGGCGTAAGACCGGCCAAGGTCGCCGTGGTGGGCGGCGGAATCGCGGGACTCAACGCGTGCCGCGTCGCGGCGGGCGTTGGAGCCGAAGTCGCAATTATGGATATCAATCCGATTCGGCTTCGCTACCTCAACGACATTCTCGGCGCGCGCGTGATGACCGTGATGTCGAACCGGGCAACTCTGCTCGAGGAACTGCGGAGCGCGGATCTCGTGATCGGATCGGTGCTGGTGCCTGGCGCAAGGGCGCCGCGCCTGATAACCGCCGCGATGGTCTCGCGGATGAAGCCGGGCGCGGTGCTGGTCGATCTTTCAATCGACCAGGGTGGTATCTCGGAGACCTCGCGCCCGACCACGCATGCCAAGCCGATCTACGTTCGCAACGGCGTCGTCCATTACTGCGTGACGAACATGCCCGCGATGGTGCCGCACACGTCCACCTACGCGCTCACCAACGCGACGACGCATTACGCGCTGGAAATCGCCGACCACGGCGTGCTGGAAGCGGGCGCGCGCAACAAGGCGATTCGCTCCGGGCTGAACACCTACGACGGCCACGTCGCGCATCCGGCGGTCGCCGGAGCGTTGCGGGCAAAGCCGCATTCGCCCTGGGAGTAGAGGACGGCGCGGCGCTGCTCGCCGCCCACGTGCAAACCCGGCTTATCTGCGACGTCCGCCCAGGAAGGCGAAGTCTCCGAATTCGTTGACGCTCAGGCTGCCGCTGAACATGGGATGGCCGGACAATTCCCTCGCGCCGGCTCGATATGCGATCCGCGCCGGCCCGGCTTTGATAAAAGCTCCGCCTGGAGCGAGAGCGTACAGCCGCTCACGCCCGTAAGCGTCCTGCGCGCCAAAGATCATCGCTCCCGAACCCGTAAGCAACGGATTGCCGAACCACCGAAGCGGCGCTCCCCAAGGGTTCAACTGCCCTCGCCTTGCGCGCACTTGGGCGCGCTCGCGCGCGACCACCAGCAGAAGCGGAACGTGGTGGACCGAGGCAAGCACGGCCGTCGTCGCGTCGCGCATCAAACCGGGCCGCCCGAGCGACAGATGGTCGATTCGGCCGGCCTCCGTGCGTTCGCCCGCCGATAGAACGCGCTCGAGCACGCCCTTGCGAAAAATGAACAGCGCCTCGCCGGTTCCGGTCCGCGCGCTAAAGGCAACTGGACCGTCATAGGGAAGCGCGGCGGGCAGGCCAAAATCGACGTAGCGCTTGCCGCCGTGCGGGGACCGCCGGGCCACCGCAAGCTCGTCAATACCGCTGCGGCGCGAAACCGTCACCAGTGCCGGCACGTCGTGAGCCGGGTCGGAGTGCCGTTCCCAAGGCTCGATCCACGCCTTTAAGACTATTTTGCCAAGGCCGGCGAACTGCTGGCTGCCGAAACCGAAGGCCGCGATCACATGGCCGTGCGCCGTCAGCGC
This sequence comes from Deltaproteobacteria bacterium, assembly GCA_021817345.1. Taxonomy (GTDB): domain Bacteria; phylum Desulfobacterota; class Binatia; order Binatales; family Binataceae; genus DTIX01. Next base: position 47,417 of record JAKAVC010000021.1, read on the forward strand.
GCCGGTGCGGGCCAGGCACGACAATCTGTCGTTCGCGTAAAGAAAAACCGAGTCGTGCCCGGCGGCGTCGGCGGCGACGAAGGCAATCTCCCCATCGCGGCCGGCTACGGGACGCGGGTCAACCTTAAGGACCGGCGAGCATTGCGGCGCGGCAACCGTCGCGGCGTCGAAGGCTGGTGTGACTCGAGAGCCGCGTGCGGCATTCGGATCGCCTATGTAAAGATGCCAGCGATCGTTCTCAAAGCCGAACGTTGTATCGGCGGCAAAGAGCACCCTGCCGTCACTCATCATGTCCGGAAGGCCTAAATCGACGACACGGCCCCCGTTCAATCGCGTTCCGACCGCCGCAATCGTAACCAGTCGGCCTTCGCGGTCGTTGGCGTAGAGCGTTGAGACGCGGTCGCGCTCCAGGGCGGCGCGGCCCAGGCCTTGCAGGCTGAGCGCGAACGCATTTGCCCTTCGCACTGCCGCAAGCTGGGTTGTGCCAATAAGAAGCAGAGTCAGCAGCAGATAAAACCGTCGCCCGGCTGACAGCAGGCATACTTTTGTGGTCGGCGGGCTCAGGGCCGCGTGTTTCGCAGGTATCATTCTCCAAACCTTGCTGAATAGCCGCGCAAAAGCCGTACCATCGACACGCGGCCCTGAATCGGGTTGTCGCGGCACTCAGTCGCCGCCCACCGCGTGGCCGCCCTCGGCCGCCGCCGCCATCGCCTCGGGGGTGAACCAGTTTCGGTCGACCGCGCCCATGTTGATAAACCACGAGTCGCGGGTCGGGGCGTTGAGCGCGGGATGGTAGCAGACCGAGGACAGGCCGCCCTGGAGATCGGTCGTCGATGAGCCCACCTGGAACTCGCGCTTGAAGGGATAGATTGCGATGCGCGAGCCGCGCTCGGCGCGATCGGCGTAATTCATCCACGAAGTGTAGTTTTTGAAGAGCCGGCCCGCATGGTCATACATATCCACGTACATTGGGAAGTCCGCTTCGGAATCGATATAGATAATCTCGCGGCTGTAAAGCGGGCTTGCCTCGCGACCGGCACGCGGGCGCGCTTCGATAACGTACATGTGGCGGAGTTGCCATGCGTCCGGGCAATGGCTCGCGCCTCCGTCGGTCGGGCAGCGCGGATCGCGTCCGTGATGGACATCGACCGCCGCCAGCATGGTCTTTTCGCCGAGAAACCTGAAATCGTAATCCTCGGGCTTGCCGCTCCACGCCTCGTAATGGTTGGGATCGTAGGCCTGCGCCCCCGATGCCGTGTCCATCATGTCGTAGTTGAGACGGCGGAGGCGGCGCGCGCCGGGTGTCCAAGTCCAGACGTCGTCGTCGCGATTCGGATTTGCGAAGCGGAACTTCAGAATGCCGGTTCCGCGGTCGGTTGCGGGCGAGAGAACAGGGTAAAGGAGCGCCAGGTAGTAGCGGTTGGTTTTCCTAAAGTCGGGATCGATCGGCATCGGTTCGACTTCGGTCCGTCCGACCTCGTTGTACCCGGCATAATGCCCAATCTCGGTGTCGTAAATTTCGAAAAAGCTCTTATTGCGGCCCCAGTAAACCGTATCGCAGTCAAAAAAGCGCAGATCGTAATCGTCGGTTGAAATCGGCCGGAATACTTCGTTCCATATCACCTTGTCGGCGGCGTAAGGATCGTTCGCGTCGATGATCGGGAACGGCTCGCCCGCGACATAACCTATGAGGCTGCGATGGTCGGGCGAAAGGCGAACCTGGCTGGAATACTTTTCCGTCGCCTCCTGGTACGACGGGGGCCACTCGATCCGCTCGGTCTTTTCGATCTTCATCGACATGCCGTGTTCGATGCGCTGGTAGACCCCTGGAGAGACCAGTTCTTTGACCTTTGAAGCGTTTTGCCAGGTGATAAAGTCGCCCGGTTTGACCCGCGCGAAAGCGCCCCCGCCGAAGCAGAGCCCTAACGCGCTCAACGCAATCGCAACGGCCAGGCCGCGAACGAGGAAACGAATCATCCGACTTGCCTCCTCCGGAAAGATGCCCTAACGGCTGTTAGGTTCGAGCAACCGATGTGCCAGCGGACGGCGATGTTGATTTTCGCCGTCTTCCCGCCCGCCGATGGCGCGGCAGGATACAGGCTGGCGCAATCCGATGCAGCCTTCGGGAACGCGGATGGCCAAAAGACGCATCCGGCGGAATGCGAGCTATGGAAGAACGTGGTCGAACCTTGCGAGCGCGAGCAAAGCCCGGCTCTTACGGGCATACGCAGCAGGGAAAGCGCCGATACAGTCGAGGCTAAAGCGCTCGAGATTGGCTACTGTGGCGTCCGATTAGCAACTTTGCCGCGGACGCCAGTGGCATTAGACTCTTCGCTTCGGCAGCCTTCGCTCAGAATGACCACAGCGCCCGCGCCTGTCATTCTGAGCGAAGCGAAGAATCTCATTCCACCGAGCGACATCCCATGAACTTATCGGCGGGCTACCACACTAGTAGAGGCCTTCCGGTCCGGTGCTGTAGCGCTGCTGACCCGACTTGAGTTGCCCGTAGGTGCCGGTCTCGAAACGCTTGACGTTGGCCGCGAAGTTCAGACGTTTGTGCAGGTCGGTGATGGCACCCTGCACGCCTTCCTGGGCGATCTCGTTCGCGCGCACCCATCGCGCCCGATGGTAGAAGAAATTCGCGACATTGAAGAAGTTCTGGGTTAGGGATTTTTGCGCCCTGGCGTAGGTTGCGGTCCACACCACCTGACCGGTTTTCATGTCCAATAGCTTGAGTTCGAAGGCGACCGAAGCCGGCTTTGCCGCGGCGTATTCCAGCCCCTCGCGCTCCTCGTAGCGCTCGACGATCCCGTACAGCACTCCGTCGACCGAGAGCATATGACCGAGCTTGCGCGCGTTCTCATCGAGGTTGTGCGGCGTCGTCGGCGGAAGTTTGGCTAGCGCGGCCTCGACGTCGTCCTGTGGAATGACCTGCCATCCGCCCGCCGTGGCGGCCTGGCTGTAAAGCTCGGCGGTGATGGCTTCGGGTCCGCCGGGCGCGATAGCCGCGCTGCCGATTCCGGGCGCGGGGATGATCGGCATCACCGCGATTCGGCCCATCGCGACCTGCTTGATCGATTCCACCGCGTGGGTATGAAGGTCAGGGGTCGGGATGAACTTCTTGACCGTATCGACCGCGGTATCGCCGGCCGAAACCAGCACCGGTCCGCATCCGCCAGCCATCAGCGCGAGCGCTCCCGCGAGAACCATTCCTGCCAGAGCACGCAGTTTCATGCCATTACCTTGATGCCGAGTTCCTTCAACTGGCGCGGGCTCACTTCCGAGGGGGCGCCGCTCATCAGGTCAACCGCCTTCTGAGTCTTGGGGAAGGCTATCACATCGCGTATCGAATCGGTTCCGCACAACACCATCGCGAGCCGGTCCGCGCCGAACGCGCATCCGCCGTGCGGCGGCGCACCGTAGGTGAGAGCGTCGAGAAGGAAGCCGAACCTGTCGATCGCCTCCTCGCGCGTGAGTCCGAGAAGGTCCATCACCTTGAGCTGCAGATCGCGGTTATGGATACGGATAGAACCGCCGCCGAGCTCCTGGCCGTTCAGCACCATATCGTAGGCGAGCGCGCGCGCCTTGAGCGGTTCGGATTCCAGCATTTCGAGGTCGTCGGGATGAGGAGCGGTGAACGGATGATTGACCGCGACCAGCCGCTTTTCCTCGGCACTGTACTCGAAGAGCGGAAAATCGACCACCCACAAAAACCTGCGTTCGTCCCTGGCCGCCATCGTGAACTTCTCGCCGAGGGCAAGCCGGAGGTCGCCGAGCACCGGGCGGACCTTGTTCGCATCCCCCGCGACCATCAGCAGCGTGTCGCCCGCCTTGAGCGCCATCGCTTCGGCCGCGCGCGCCTTTTCGGCGTCGCCCAGATGCTTCGCGATCGGGCCCTGCCATCCTTCCTGGGCGATTTTCGCCCACGCGAGGCCCAGCCCGTGGCGCGAGCGCAGCGCTTCGGCCATCTCGTCGAGTTCGCGGCGGCTCAACTGATGCGCGCCCGGCAGCGTGATCGCATAGATGCACTCGCCGCGCGCGATAACGTCGGCGAATACCTTGAACGTCGTTCCAGCGAACGCGCCGGTTAGATTGCGGAGCTCCATCCCGAAGCGCATGTCGGGCTTGTCGCTTCCGAAGCGCTCCATCGCGTCCGCGTAGGCAAGCCGCGGGAACGGCGGAGCGATGTCGATTCCGAGCGTCGCCCGGTAGGCCGCGGCGATCATGCCCTCGGCGACGCTCATCACGTCCTCGGGCCGCGGACAGGTCATCTCGAGGTCAATCTGGGTGAACTCAGGCTGACGGTTGGCGCGCAAATCCTCGTCGCGAAAGCATCGCGCGACCTGATAGTAGCGGTCGAACCCGCTCATCATCAGGAGCTGCTTGAGAAGCTGCGGCGATTGCGGCAACGCGTAGAATTTGCCGGGATTGACCCGGCTCGGGACCAGGTAATCACGCGCCCCCTCGGGCGTCGATTTCCAAAGTATCGGGGTTTCGACCTCGATAAAGCCGCTTTCGTCCAGGTAGTCGCGAACCGCCTTGAGCGCGCGATGGCGGGTGCGCAGATTGCGCAGCATCTCGGGACGCCTCAAATCGAGGTAGCGGTTTTTGAGCCTGAGCTCCTCGGCCGCCATTTCTCCCTCGCCGATGGGAAACGGCGGCACGGGCGAGGTGTTGAGTATCTCGCACTCGCGCACCGTGACCTCGATTTCGCCGGTCGGAAGCTCGGCGTTGACGGTGCCTTCGCTGCGGCGGACGACCTTGCCGCGCGCCGCGATGTAATACTCCGAGCGCGCCTTCTCGGCGACCGTGTGCGCAGCGGCGGCGTGCTCAGGATTGAATACGAGCTGGACGATTCCCTCGCGATCGCGCAGGTCGATAAAGATGAGGCGGCCGTGGTCGCGGCGGGAGGCGACCCATCCAAGCAGGGCGACGTCGCGGCCTTCGTCGGCGGCGCGAAGCGTCCCACAATAGTCAGTCCGTTGCCATGGAGGTAGAGGTGAGTACTTCGAATCGGGCATGTGAAGAATGCTCTCTGTCAAGGATACCTTTAGCGAAACCAGCGTGAAAGCCGCGCGCCGCGCCCGAGACGCTCGCGTGTGCCGCGGCGCATCCACTCAGCCGGCCCGCGCCGCCAGCACCGTTTCGGCCACCTGCGCTTCGGGCAACTCTGCTTGGCTCGAAGCGCGCAAGTCGCGCAGCACCACGACGCCTTTCTGGATCTCGTTTTCTCCGATAATTACCGCGAAACGCGCGCCGATTTTGGCCGCTCGGCCGAGCAGAGCCTTGGGCCGGCGCTCCGGCGAAAGCATCTCGACCCGAAGCCCGCGTTCGCGCATCGCCCGCGCAACCGTAATCGCCTTTCGCGCCGCCGCGTCGCCAATCGAGATTATCGCGGCGTCCACCTCGAACTTCGGCGCGCGCCCCGCGGTTTCCAGCGCAAGTGCGAGCCGCTCGACACCCATCGCGAAGCCGATTCCCGGAACCGGCGCGCCGCCGAGGGCCTCGATCAGTCCGTCGTAACGTCCGCCGGCGATAACAGTGCTTTGCGCGCCGACGTCGGCGGATATGACCTCGAAGGTGGTGCGCGTGTAGTAGTCGAGTCCGCGCACGAGGCGGGGATTTTCAACGAATTCCACTCCGGCCGCGCCGAGCAGGTCCTTCACCTTGTCGAAATGCGCGCGGCAGCCGGGGCAGAGGTAATCGATGCTCCTCGGCGCGCTTTCGACCAGCGCGGCGTCGATTTTGCAGTCAAGCAGCCGCAGCGGATTGCGCGTCAGGCGCTGCTTGCAGTCCTCGCAAAGCTCGTCGCGATGCTTAAGGCCGAAATTCAGCACCGCCTCGCGAAACCCGGGCCGGCACAGGGCGTCGCCGATCGAATTGATCTGGAACGTTAGCCGGATGCCGAGCTCGCGCCGGAATTCCTCGATCATCACGAGCAGCTCCGCGTCGCACAGAGCGTCAGAGCGTCCGAACACTTCGACGCCGAACTGATGGAACTGCCGGTAGCGCCCCTTCTGCGGACGCTCGTAACGAAGCATCGGCCCCGAATAGAAGAACCGCTGTTCGGGCTCTCTTCGGTCGAGCCCGGCTTCGATATAGGCGCGCACCACACCCGGCGTTCCTTCGGGCCGGAGCACCATGGCGCCGGTTGCGTCGCTTTCGGGCGGGCGTTCAATCTTGTACATCTGCTTCTGCACGATATCCGAGGTCTCGCCGGTCGAACGGTCGTACAACTCGATACGCTCGACGAGCGGGATACGGATCTCGCGAAAACAGTGGCGTTCAACGCATCGGCGGGCGCAATCCTCGATAAAGGTGAAAGTCTCCGCGCTGGGACCGATCAGGTCCTGGAATCCTCTTAGACGAGTTAGCTCCAAATTTGTGACTCCGTCAGTGAGCCGAAGCGCCCGAGCGCATCGCGTCGCGAAGCCCGCGATAGCCGAGCAGGCATACGCCGCTGTCCCTGACGAGACGGCGCGCCTTCTCGGACGTGAAGAAGCGAAAATCGGCTTCGCGCTGTTCGGCGTCATGTGCGCATCCGCGCAGTTCCTCGCGCGCGAAGGCGGGATGGCAGTAAATCTCGGTGATACCCGGATTCAGGGATTCGATAAGGTCGGTCCAGAAGGACTCGGTTTGGTCGGGCGACTCGGGACCGTGCGCGACGAAATGGTCGGGATAGAGAATGCCCTCGCGATCGAGTTCGCCGAGGATGTCGCCCATGCCCATCGCGCGCATCACGCTCCGCGGCGTAAGCCGTATCGGCAGCCGGTAATCGCGCGCAAGCCGCAAGTAGATGCGATGATAGTCGGGATGGAGATGGAGCGGGCCCATGTGCGAGTCGAGATGCGTCACGTCGATTCCAGCGGCCAGCGCCTTTTCGATCTGCGCGCGAAGCTCGCTTTCGGCCTCGTCCAGCTTGTCATGCGCGAAGACCTGCGCCACGTCGGGCCACAGGTAGCCGCGTGAATCGGTAAGCGACGGCACGGCTTTCCTGCCGAGCAGCGGACCCCATTTGTAGCGCGTCCATTCGCTGGTGAGGGTCAGATGCACTCCAAGGTCGCTCGACGGGTTATTGCGCGCGAATTCCGCGGCTTCCTCGAACCACGGACACGTCACCAGCATCGTCGATGACGTGAAGATGCCGGTCTTAAGGCCGACGATCGTCGCCTGGTTCTCGTCGTGGCACATCCCGAAATCGTCGGCATTGACGATGAGCAGGCGCGCGTCGGCGGGATAGCCAAGATTCTCCGCAGTCGTCGGTTCGCGCTGTTCTGCACTATCCAATCTTTCGAACCCTTGTCCAAATTTAGTTTTGAGCGGCGAAAATAAAAAGGGCCGCCCGAAGGCAGCCCTTTATCATGCGCCCTTTGGGCTCAGCGATCCATCACACGGTCAGGATATGGATCGTGCAGGCCGAGCCGAGTCCGATCACGTGCGCGAGTCCCGCCTTGGCATTGGGAACCTGGCGCGCCTTGGCGCGCTCGTCCTGGGTGAGATGCCACACGACCTCGCAGATGTTGGCGACGCCGGTCGCACCCAGCGGATGGCCCTTGGAGAGCAGGCCGCCGGAGACGTTGACGGGGCTCTTGCCGCCGAGGCTCGGATGCACGCCGCCGCCTTCGTCGATGAATTTACCCGCCTCACCCTCCTTGCAGAGGTAGAGGTTCTCGTAATGGACCAGTTCCGCCGTCGCGAAGCAGTCATGCAGCTCGGTGAGCGCGAGGTCCTCGGGGCCGATACCGGCTTTTTCGTAGGCCTGCTTGGCCGCGCGCTTGGTCAGCGTGTTGACGTCGGGCAGCGTTAGGTCGCGCTCCGTCCACGGGTCGGAGGTGAGCACCGAAGCCGCGATTTTCGCGCGCTTGCGGCCCGCCGCGAACTGCTTCAGCTTGTCCTCGGAGACCAGGATCGCGGCCGCGGCGCCGTCCCCCGTCGGGCAGCACATATACAGCGTGTTCGGATAGGCCACCATCCGGGCGTTCATCACGTCCTCGAGCGATACCTCGTTCTGATACTGCGAGAACTGGTTCTTGGTGGCGTGCTTATGGGACTTCACCGAAATCTTGGCGAAGTGCTCCATCGTGGTTCCGTATTTGCGCATGTGCTCGATCCCGTTCTGGCCGAACACCGCGGGCATCAGGCCCGAGCCGATCTTGCCCTCGGGCGAGTACGCCGGGTCGGACCCGCCAGCGCCGCCGCCGAGCAGACCCGCTTTGCCCATCTGCTCGACGCCGACGGCCATTGCGATGTCATACATCCCCGAAGCGACCGACAGGTACGCCTCGCGGAACGCGGTCGAGCCCGTGGCGCACGCGTTGGCTACGTTGATGACCGGAATGCCCATCTGGCCGACCTGCTGCAGGATACGCTGGCCGACCATCGCGTTGGACTGGTAGAGGTTGCCCGAGGCTAACATCTCCACGTCCTTGATGGTGACTCCGGCGTCCTTCATTGCGATAAGGGCCGCCTCGGCGCCAAGTTCCGGGACGGTCTTTTCGGGATAGCGCCCGAACTTTATCATCCCCGTGCCAAGCACGTAGACGTTTCTCATCTCAAAACCTCCTCTCGGCCTGGCCGAGGCCAAGTCCCAGTGAATTTGCTTCCCTGTTCAATTTCGCCAGCATCAATGTTTGATCGGGCGAAAGGCAAAAGCCACCACGTCGTTGCCCTGGCGATCCTTCGCCACCACGTGCGTGATCATCTCGACCGGCATGTCGAACAGCGGCTTGGGATCCTTTTCGATCGCAAGCGGGTCGAGGTCAACGAGATTCGTCCGAACGCTAACGCCTTCGGGCAAATCCACGATCGCCGTGATGTAGGGTGTCTTGATCCCGGGGAACGACTGATGAACCACCGAGAAGACATAGACCTTGCCGCGCGTCGAAAGCTTCACCGTCTGAAAAGGCCCGGTCGAACCGCACTTGGAACATGCAAGGCGCTTGGTGTCCAGGAATATCGCGCCGCATGAGCACTTCGATCCGACCAGATGGGGCTCGGCGCCGAGTTTGAGGAACGGAACTATCGGACGTGGTCCCGTCTCAGCAGTCGCCTGCGCTTGTTCAGCCATACACTTCCTCCGAAACGCTCTTGGAAACCAGATCGATTAAGGCGGGGCCGCGCAGCCGCAGCCGTCGTCGCGACGGAGTTTCCCACAGCAATATCCATTGGTCAACCCTGAGCGCAAGTCCTGAATCACTGTGGCTAATGCCAGCCGGCGCGCGCCGGGCGGACGATAGCGGACGGGTCCGCGGCGCGCGGTTCGGAGTTCGAAACCGCGGGCGCGCCAAGACGAATCACGACGCCGCTGCGGTAAGCGTCCAGTTCGAAGCCGCCGCTCGATGCCTCGGTCAACACCGCGCCGTCATGGTCGGTTCTGAGAACCCGCGCGCCCTCGCGAGCATAGCGCGCGAGCACGGATTTGGCCGGAAAATGGAACCGGTTGTGATAGCCGAGCGAAATCACCGCGACGCTCGGATGAACCGCCTCGATAAAATCCATGGTCGAGGACGTGCGGCTGCCATGATGTGGCACTTTGAGCACCGTCGCCCGCAGGTCATGCCCTCCCCTTATAAGCGCGCGTTCGGCGGGAGCCTCGATATCGCCGGTGAACAGGTACGCCTCGGGCCCATCGGTTATTCTCAGCACCATCGAGCGATCGTTGCGCGAAGTCTTCGCCGCCGCGGGAGCATTGAGCACCTGGAGTGTCGCCGCGCCGATATGAATCGGCGGCACCGAGTCGTCCATGAACCGGATCGGCACTTTCAGTTCCCTCAACTCATCGAGCAGGTCCAGATAGCTCAAGTCGGGGCGCGAAGCCGGTATCGTCCAGAACGTTCGCGGACTGAAGTTGCG
>JAKAVC010000120.1 GCA_021817345.1 Deltaproteobacteria bacterium
AACACGCTATCGGGGAGTTCGGCGAGGGAGATACGGTCGGAGTCGGCGAGCAGGACGGAGGACTCGATGGCGTGGGCGAGTTCGCGGACGTTGCCGGGCCAGTGGTGGGCGCACAGGGCCTCAAGCGCGCGGCGCGAGATGTAGCGCACGGTTTTGCCGAACAGGCGGCTGTAGTGCTCGATAAAATGTCCGACGAAGGCGGGAATCGCCTCGCGCCGCTCGCGCAGCGGCGGAATATGGATTGCCGCGGAGTTGAGCCGGTAGTAAAGGTCGTCGCGGAACTGCCCCGCCCTGACCATCGCGCGCAGGTCGCGGTTGGTCGCCGCGACCAGCCGGATGTTGACCTTGTGGCTGTGGGCCGAGCCGACCGGCTGTATCTCGTGCAGTTCGACCGCGCGCAGCAGCTTGGGCTGAAGCTTGAGCGGCAGTTCGCCGATCTCGTCGAGGAACAGCGTGCCGCCATTGGCCGAGCGGAAGTAGCCGAGCGAGTCCTCGCGGGCGTCGGTAAAGGCGCCCTTGATATGGCCGAACAGTTGCGACTCGGCGAGCGACTCGAGCAGGTTGGAGCAGTTGAAGGTCACGAACGGGCCGTTGGGCACCGGACCCATCGCGTGCAGGGCGCGGGCGACCAGCTCCTTGCCGGTGCCCGACTCGCCCTGGATAAGCACGGTTGCCTTATGCGGGCCGAGCCTGGCGATATTGTGCATCACCCGGCGCAACTGCGCCGACTTCACCAGCATCCCTCCCACCTGCTCCGCTCCCTCCAGCAACTCCTCCATCCCTATCCACTCCGCGCCGGAGTTCGGGCATTGGATTTCGAAGTTTTGAGTTTCCCTCGGCGCACTACCAGTCATCGCGATCGCACTCCCCCACCTGGGGAAAAAGCAACGCACACAAATATCGTTGTTTCTCCCGAAAAAACGCGGCGTGGCTATAAAGGCAAGCATCATGCCACACTAGGTCGCTCTCGGAGCGCGAAAAAGACAGCGGCCGTCACGAAACGAACCTTGATGTGCGACAATTTATTGGCGGTGCGGCAAAATACTGGCGGTGACCCGGGTCATCCACAAGTGACCAACAGGAACTCAGATGCCGAGAATGTCGGCCAGGACGCGCGCCGGATGCTCGCGCGGATCGACCCGCTCGTACACGCGCTCGATTCTGCCTTCCTCGTCGATGAGAAAACTCATGCGCGCCGGATGCCGTGCGTGAAGATCGGTACACGCGCCGTATGCGAGAGCTGTCAAGCGCCCGCTATCGCTAAGCAGCGGAAAATTAAGACCAAGCTTCTCGGCAAAAGCGCGGTTCTGGTCGGGCGTGTTGAAACTCGCGCCGAGCACCTGGATTCGGTTCTCGTCGTAATACTGCTGATGGTCGCGGAACCCGCGAGCCTCGAGCGTTCAGCCGGGCGTATCGGCCTCGGGGTAAAACCAAAGCAGCACCCTTCGGCCTCTTAGCTTCGCCAGCTCGATCGGGGCGCCGTCGTGCGAGGAGAGCGTGAAATCTGGCGCGAGGTCTCCTACTTTGAGCATCGCAAAACCCTCCCTGAGTAATAAGAGCGTTCGGCGCCGCCGCGGGCGGCACGCCTTGGCGCTCAGTTGAGAACCGAGCGCAGTTGGGCTACCGCGCGCTCGATCGAGACCTTCGCCTCGGCGTCGGGCGCGAACGCAAGCGCCTGCTCGAACTGTTCAATCGACTTAACGACCATCCCCTTGGCAGCGTACAGCCGCCCGAGATTTATATACGGATAATGGCGCGGCTCGTAGCGCGGCGCGGTCTTGGCTTTCTCTAGCCATTCTATCGCGCCGTCGAGATCCCCCTTACCGATCAGGTACGCCCCGATGTCGTTGTAGGGATTTCCGAAGTCGGGATCGACCTCGATTGCCCGCTTGCATTCCTCGATAGCGTCATCGACGCGCCCGAGCGCGTTATAGGCCCATCCGCGAAACGTGTACGCCTCCGCCGTGGGACACAGGTCGAGCGACATCGAGTACAAGCCGATTGCCCGGCTCATCTCCTCGCAGGCGGACTCCCGCTCGTCCCCGGCGGCAAGCGCGAGCGCGCGCATATGATGCCGGTAGGCCTCGGTCCATAGTTCGAGCGCGCGCTGCCTGGTGAACGTATCGGCCATCAACTACATCGGTATTGCCGGATCTGCTTCGCGTCAAGTGGCCGGGATTGCGGTTTGCGAGTGTCGCAAATCGACGGCGCTGGTATTCTTCGCAAGGCGACGGATTGCTCGGCGAAAATTGAATGATCCCAAGGTATCGTTTCGCGAATAGCGGCAACACTTTGGATATGCCAAGCTGGCGCGACGGCTTGGCGTCTCGCACGGTCGCGCTATGGTGGCGCCACCGCGCCCAGGATTTGGAAGGGCTGCGCACCAAGCCGCGTGCGGGCCAGCCGCGGCGAATCATTGCGGCCAGGGAACGGGCGCATAATTAGGAAACGCCGCACTATATGGAGTAGTTAATTCGGCCGAGCCCGAGTTGATAACGCGCCGCGTCCAGCAGATTCTGCATCAGGGCAATCACCGTCATCGGACCGGTGCCGCCCGGATTCGGCGTGAGCCATCCAGCCACGCGCGAGACCGCGTCGAAATCGACGTCACCCGCGAACCGGCCCGGACCGATCCGGCGAAACCCGATGTCGATTACGCAAGCGCCCGGCTTAATCATGTCGGCGGTTATCAGGTACGGACGTCCCACGTTTGCGCCCACGCACGACACCAGAATGTCCGCCTCGCGGCATATCGAGGCAAGGTCCTGCGTGTGGCGATGGCACCAGGTAACGGTCGCGTTGCACATTCTTCCGCCCAGGATCAGCGCGGTCGGCTTTCCGGCGATATCGCTTCGCCCGATCACCACGGCGCGCTTCCCGCTCACGGGAACCTTATAATAGTCCAGAAGCGTAAGCACGCCCCGCGGAGTGCAGGGAATGAAACGGCCCCACTGACCGCGGTAGAACCCGATTACGGCGTCCGCGCCGACCGCGTCAACGTCTTTTTCGGGCGCGATCGCGTCGAACAGAACGAACTGGTCGACATTTGCGGGCACGGGAAGTTGCAGAAGAATACCGGTGGTCGCGCGGTCGTTGTTCAGGCGCTCGATCGTGGCGAGCAGCGATTCGGTGCTCGCCTTCTCGGCTTCGATCTCGATAACCTCGCTCCCGCATCCCAACTCGCGCGCCAGGCGATGCTTGTTGCGCACGTACTGGCGCGACGCCGGGTCGCTGCCCACCAGTATCGCGGCGAGCGCGGGCACGCATCCGTACCGATCCCTAAGTTCCGCGGCGTTGCGGCGAACCTCCGGCATCAGAAGCTCGCTCACCGCACGGCCGTCCATCACTATCGCAGGCATCGTTTTCGTCACGGAAATATAGCACGCACGGCGAAGCGACCAACCAATCCACAGCCGGGCGCCCCGAAACCGGCGCCGCTGTGGGAAAAGATCCGGTCAAGCCGGCGACGTTTTCCTCGTTTCATCGCGCCGCGACCGGTAGAATTCGCCCACTAATGGGTTCACCGATACAGACCGCGCTTTACGCGGCACATCTCCGGCTCGGCGCCCGGATGACGGTATTCGCGGGTTTCGCGATGCCGCTGAGCTACAGCGGCATCATCGAGGAGCATCGCGCGGTCCGCACCGCCGCAGGCCTGTTCGATCTTTCCCACATGGGCGAGTTCGAGGTCTCGGGTCCGCACGCGGTCGAACTGCTCGAACGGGCGCTTACCAATTCTGCCGCGCGCCTTGCGCAAGGCCGCGCGCAGTACACCCTGATGTGCGCCGAGGACGGCGGCGTAATCGACGACCTGATCGTTTACCGTATCGGCGCCGAGCGTTACCTGCTGTGCGTCAACGCCTCCAACCTCACGACGGATCGCGAATGGCTGACGGCGCTGAATTCCGCTCGCGCCGATCGCGCGGAATTCCGCGACCTCAGCGATGAGACGGCGCTGATCGCCGTACAAGGGCCGAACGCCGCGCAGATACTCTCCGCGCTAACCTCGTTTGCGATCGGAAAAGTTCCCTACTTCGGCCTTGCCGAAGGAAAGATCGCGGACGTCGCGTGCCTTGCCGCGCGCACCGGATATACAGGCGAAGATGGCTTCGAGCTTTTCGTCGCGGCGCCGCTGGCCGAGCGCCTGTTCGCGGCGCTTCTGGAAAAGGGCGCACCGCTCGGCCTCAAGCCCTGCGGACTGGGCGCGCGCGACACGCTTCGGCTCGAAGCGGCGCTGCCGCTTTACGGCCACGAACTCGATCGCGCGACCTCGCCGCTTGAGGCGGGACTGGGCGGGTTCGTCAGGTTCGGCAGGGGCTTCGTCGGCGAATCGGCGCTTCTCGCGCAGCAAAAGAACGGACCCGGCAAACGGCTGGTCGGCCTCCTTACCGACGACGGCAGAACCATCGCGCGGCAGAATTACCGGATTCTGAGCGGCGAGCGCGAGATCGGTGTGGTCACGAGCGGAACTTTCGCGCCCACGCTCGAACGGCCAATCGCGATGGGTTATATCGGCGCGGCCGAACCGCACGCGCCTGGCGTGAAAATCGAAGTCGAAGTCAGAGGCAAGGCCGTACCCGCAACGATAACGGCGCTGCCCTTTTACAGACGGCCCCGGAGAACCGCCTGACGCGTACAGCTATACTCGATACATCGCCGGATTCGACGGCGGAGACGGTTTATATAAATGAGGTTCATGCCACAGACGGACGCCGATATCGCCGCGATGCTGCGCGCGATCGGCGTCGAACGGATCGACGATCTGATCGCTCACGTGCCCGCGAAACTTCGCGAGCGCGCGGCGATAGCGCTTCCCGCGGGACTCGCCGAGTCCGAGGTCGCGCGCGAAATCGCGGCGCTGGCCGCGAAAAACCCCGGCGCGAACGGGTTCGTGAGCTTTCTCGGCGGCGGCTACTATCGCCACTACGTGCCCGCCGCGGTTCGCGCGATTATCTCGCGCGCCGAATTCGCGACCAGCTACACGCCCTATCAGGCCGAGGCGAGCCAGGGCACCACGCAGGCTATCTTCGAATTCCAGACGCTCATCACGCAACTGACCGGACTCGAAGTCGCCAACGCCAGCATGTACGACGGCGCCTCGGCCACGGCCGAAGCGGTCCTGATGGCGCATCGGATTTCGCCCAAACGCTCGCGAGTCGCGCTGTCTCGCGCGCTATGGCCCGACTACCGCGCGACGGTCCGCACCTATCTGAGCGCGCTTGAGGAAATCGAACTCGTCGAGCTTCCCTTCGATCCGAAAACCGGCACGACGGATCTCTTGTCGCTTGAAAGGGTTGCCGACCAGCGCCTGCTTGCGGTCGTGCTCGGCTATCCGAACGGCTTTGGCGTAATCGAACCGCTCGGGCGCGCGGCGGAGATCGCGCACGGCGCGGGCGCGCTTACCGTCTCCGCGACCGCCGAGGGAATCGCGCTCGGCCTGCTTAAGCCGCCGGGCGAGCTCGGCGTCGATATTGCGGTAGGCGAGGGGCAGAGCTTCGGACTTGCGCTCGAGTTCGGCGGTCCGGGCGTGGGATTCATGGCGGCGCGCGCCGCCCATGTGCGCCAGATGCCGGGGCGGCTGGTCGGCCAGACGCGCGACCGCGAGGGCAACCGCGCCTTCTGCCTGACGCTCGCGACGCGCGAGCAGCATATCCGGCGCGAGCGCGCGACTTCGAACATCTGCACCAACCATTCGCTGTGCGCGCTCGCCGCGACCGTGTTCCTTTCGCTGATGGGGCGGCGGGGGCTTCGCGAGCTGGCCGAGCGCAACGTTGAACTGGCGCACCAGGCGCTCGCGAGACTCGAAGCGGCGGGACTCAAGGCCCGCTTCACCGCGCCGTTCTTCAACGAATTCGTCGTAACGATTCCCGACGCCCAAAACGTGGCCCGGCGCGCCGAACAGAAGATGCTGCTTGCGGGAATTCCGCTCGCACCCGATTATCCGGATCTCTCCGACACACTTCTTGTCTCAGTGACTGAAATGAACAGTTCCAGCGATATCGAGCGCCTGTGCCAGGTCCTCGGGAGGGATACGTGATGGCGGGAGCGAAAAATATCAAGATGCCGGCTTCGGACGAAAAGCATACTCAACCGACGACGCCCGCCCCCCGAGCGCGCGTGCCGCTCATCTTCGAGCTGTCCTCTGAGGGGCGGCGCGGCGTGGACCTGCCCGCGCGAGAGGCGGGCGCAAAATCGGGCGCGGAAATCCTCGGTGCGGAGCTTTGCCGCGCCAATTTGGACGGCTTTCCCGAATTGAGCGAGCCGCAGGTGATGCGCCATTTCCTGCGTCTTTCGCAATTGAACTTCTGCCAGGCCACCCAGTTCTATCCGCTCGGCTCCTGCACGATGAAGTATAATCCGGCCCTCAATGACGAGGCCGCCGGACTGGAAGGATTCGCCGCGCTTCATCCCGCAACTCCGCCCCGGCTCGCCCAGGGCGCGCTCGAACTGATGGCGCGGATGGAGTCGGCGCTCGCCGAGATAACCGGGATGGACGCGGTTTCGCTGCATCCGGCCGCCGGAGCACAGGGCGAACTAACGGGCCTTCTCATGACCCGCGCGTACCATCGAAAGCGCGGCGAGCCGCGCCACAAGGTGATCATCCCCGACACCGCGCATGGCACCAATCCGGCAAGCTGCACGCTCGCGGGCTTCGAGGTGAAGGTCGCGCGCTCGAACAAGCGCGGATTTATCGAGGCGGCGGAAATACGCCGGATGCTTGACGGCGACGTCGCGGCGCTGATGGTGACGAATCCGAACACGCTCGGAAACTTCGAGCCCGAGATCCAGGAAATCGCCGACGCGCTGCACCAGCGCGGCGCCCTGCTCTACCTCGACGGCGCAAACCTGAACGCGCTGATGGGCGTCGCGAAGCCGGGACACATGGGCGCGGATATCGTGCAGCTAAACCTGCACAAGACTTTTTCCACGCCCCACGGCGGCGGAGGACCGGGAGCCGGGCCGGTCGCGGTCAAGCGCCACCTCGAGCCGTTCCTGCCGAACCCGCGTCTTAAGAAAACCGCGTCAGGATGGGAGTTCGATTCCAACCGTCCCGATTCGATCGGCCGCCTGCGCGCCTATCACGGCAATTTCGAAATGATCGTCCGCGCCTACGCGTATATCCTCGCGCTTGGCGGCGAAGGACTCGCCGAAGTGAGCCGGCTCGCAATCCTTAATGCGAATTACGTTCGCAAGCGGCTTGAAGCGCGCTACCCGTCGGCGTCGGCGGAACCCTCGATGCACGAGTGCGTGCTGACGCACGACCTCGAAGAGCGCGCGGGCGTGAGCACGTTCGAGATCGCAAAGCGGATGCTCGACTTTGGAATCCATCCGCCGACCATCTACTTCCCGCTGGTGGTACACGGCGCGTTGATGATCGAGCCGACCGAAACCGAGAGCAAAGAGGTGCTCGACAATTTCGTCGCCGTGATGGAAGCGATCTACGAAGAGGCGCTTTCCGAGCCGGAGACGGTCAAGAACGCGCCCAATACGCTCGCGCTAAGGCGCGTTGACGAGGCCGAGGCCGCCCGTCATCCGATCCTGCGCTGGACTGCGCCGGGGCGCTGAGGCGCCCAGCTAATGTGATGTTCCGCAGATAAGTTGATTAGATGTCGCTCGGTGGCATGAGATTCTTCGCTTCGCTCAAAATGACAGGCGCGCGCACGGTTGTTGGTCATTCTGAGCGAAGGCTGCGGAAGCGAAGAATCTCATGCCACTGGCGCCCGCTGTAAAATTGTTAATGGGACGCCACACTAACGGAATGGCCCCATCACCGTTTGCGTCGGATGACAACCGTTGACAGGGGGTTATGATAGCTCTTTTCGCATGGAGTCAGCGAAAAAGCGGTTAGCCAAAAACCTCGGGCGCCTTCACGCGGTCAAATGCGAATGGTGCGGGATCAAGATAGCCTGTAGCTGCTGGTACGACGATTGCCGGGACAAGCCGTCCGCATCCCATCCGATGGTCATGTGCGCGCGATGCCAGGTCACGGAGTTCATGAACCTGCTGTTCGGCGAGTCCCCCAAGCCCCGAACCGCATCGCCCGACAAGTAGTCACCTCGGAAGCAACCCGGCTTCATCAGCCCTCGCCCCGAGCGCTGGTAGCTACGCCGACGACGCCACATTGCTCGCCGTGCGCGGCTCCCGTCCGTTCGGACTACCGTTGAGCTTGCATCTGGACGCTCCGCGAGCGAGCGCGCTTTGGCCCAACTGTATTACGTAGTCGGAGAACGCGATCTTCATCGCCTGCGCGGAAGCAATCACGGCCGCAGATGGAAGCATCGCGAAGGCCAGCGACAGGATTCCGAATCGGGGCGCCGTTTTCCCTCCCTTTGCGATCTCGTCTCAGGCGAGGCCGGCGAGGCGGAGCGCCTTCCTGTAGTCCTCGGGCGTGTTGACGTTGAGAAAGCTCCTGAGCTCCGGATCGAAGCGGCGGAGTTCGGCTTCGTCGACGATTCTCGCGTTCACGAGGCGCGTGATTTCCCGCACGCGCATCACGCCCCTGCCGGCCAGTTCGGAAAGCGCTGCGGCGCATCGCCGATGATACGCGGCGCATAGCGGCTCAAGTTTACCGCCGACCCGCGGAATCGCCGCGTCATAGCGGTCGAGCATCGCGCATAACGTCCGCGCAAGACCCGCGT
This sequence comes from Deltaproteobacteria bacterium, assembly GCA_021817345.1. GTDB lineage: Bacteria > Desulfobacterota > Binatia > Binatales > Binataceae > DTIX01. The sequence goes on from JAKAVC010000120.1 coordinate 8,640, forward strand.
CGAGCATCGGGAGGTCGCACGAGCAGGCGAAAACGGCCTCGTGCGCGGCGGTCTCAAGTCCGCGCCGAAGCGCGTCGAGCGGTCCCGGATACGCGCTCTCGTCGTGGATAACGAGCGCCTTTTCGTGGAGGGAGGACGGAAGCGTGCCGGCTTCGACTGGCGGGGCGACGATCACGATCTGCTCGAAGACGCGCGCAAGCTCACGCACGATACGCTCCACGACGGTCTCCGCGCCGAAGGCGAGCGTCGCCTTGGGACGGCCCATCCGGGCGCTTCGCCCTCCGGCGAGCACGACCGCGGAAAACTTCCGATCCATCGCGCGACGAGTTTAGCAGATTTGCTCCCGCATCCCCGTCGCAAATCCATCCGCACGGGCGGAGTGCGGATGCGGTCCTACATGAAATACGGCTTGGAGAGCTCGTCGAAGCGCCCGTACATCAGCCAGACCTTGACGTTGTAGGCGTGCGGATGCTCGACGGGCTTGTTGCCCACGGTCTTCAGCCCGAACTGCTTGTACATCTCGTAAAGCGGCTCGACCGGGTTCGTAATCAGGAGCTTCGGCCTGCGCGAGAACAGGAAGATGCGGGCGGTATCGGAGAGCAGCTTGACCAGGCCGCGCCCCTGGTAGGTCACGTCGATGACCATGCCGCCGAATTCCCACACGTCGCTCGCCATCATGCCCTTGAACAGCGCCGCGGGATAAAGATGACCAAGAGTCAGCGGCGCATCGGCAAGGCATCGCGCCCAGAACGCGCCGATAAGCGGTGGGCGCCGTTTCTCCTGGCCGGGTTTGATCTGGTAGAGGCCGAAGTGAACCGCAAGCGGCCAGAGCAGCATGTGGACGCGCTTTTCCTGCACGTTCAGGTTGCTCCAAGTGCGCCGATGAAGCGCGGCAAGCTCGCGAAGGCCAAGCGGCGTTCCGATTGGCCTGACTTCGAGCCGGCCGTGCGCGCGTTTGTCTATCTCGGGCGATTCGGCAGCCGGCGCACCCTCGCCGCGCGCCTCGGATTCCGGGAGAGAAACTCCAAGACCTTCGGATGGCCCGGTGAAGATTACCGGTCCGCGCCGCTGACGCGGCTTGGCGCGCGGACGCGGCACCAGCATCCCAAGCAGATCGATATCGTTTTTTTCGTCGTCCGCCATCGGCAGTCAGCCGCCCGTCCCCGTCAATCGGCGTCCACGAGAATCCCCGCGGTCGCTCCGTTCACACGGTCCGCACAATCCTGACGAACAATCCGCAGCCAGCCAGACGACTCGCGCGCCGACGCGCGAGCCCGCTGCGGCCTTCCGTGACGGCCCCCGTAACCACCCCTATATAGCCCTATTCGCACTGAAACGAAAGCGCTAGCTATTACGTGCAACGACGGATTTATGCAAATTCTACGTGCACAAAAGATTAAAGAGCGCCCCCGTTATGGAGCGCTCTTTAATCGATACTTTAACTTTTATGAGCTACAGCTTTGCATAAACAGATTTTATCTGCGTATACAGGTCTATCGCATACTTGCCGAGCTCGCGCCCGAATCCCGACTGCTTGTACCCGCCGAACGGCGTTATCGGATCGAGCATCCCGTAATTGTTGATCCAGACCGTTCCCGCTTTGAGGCTGCGCGCAACCTTGATCGCGCGGCTGATGTCCTTGGTCCGACCGCCGCGGCGAGTCCGTAGGCGGTGTCGTTACCCTGCAGCACGGCGTCGTTTTCGTCCTTGAACGGGATAGCGGCCGCGACCGGACCGAAGATCTCCTCGCGGGCGATCTTCATGTTGTTTTTCACGTCGGTGAAGACGGTCGGCTTGACGTAGTAGCCGCGCTCCTGCGGGCCGCGCTCGCCGCCGACTTTGACTTTCGCGCCCTCGCTCTTGCCGATATTGAGGTAGCCGAGCACGCGCTCATGCTGTTCCTTGGAGACAAGCGGCCCCATCCGGACGTTCGGATCGAACGGGTCGCCGAGCGTGAGCGACTGCGCCATCTGGGAGAGCGAATCGGTGAACTGATCGTACATGCTCTCCTGGACGAAGATGCGCGAGCCGGCGCAGCAGACCTGGCCCTGGTTCAGGAAGATGCCCATCATCGAGCCGAACACGGCGGTGTTAACGTCGGCGTCGGGGAAGATGATGTTGGGCGACTTGCCGCCGAGTTCGAGCGACACGCGCTTGAGGTTACCGGTGGAGGCCCGCAGGATTTCCTTGCCGACTTCCGTCGAACCGGTAAACGCGACCTTATCAACGTCGGGATGGGAGGCGAGCGCGCCGCCGGCGGTCGGTCCGAAGCCGGTGATAATGTTGACCACGCCGTCGGGCACCCCGGCCTCGAGCAGGAGTTCGCCAAGCCTGAGCGCGGTAAGCGGAGTCTGCTCGGCAGGCTTGAGGACCACCGTGTTGCCGCACGCGAGCGCCGGCGCGATCTTCCACGACGCCATCAGGAGCGGGAAGTTCCACGGGATTATCTGCCCGCAGACGCCCACGGGCTCGCGCAGCGTGAAGTTGAAGACGTCGGGAGTCGAGGGATTGGTTTCGCCGTAAATCTTGGTCGCCCATCCGGCGTAGTAGCGGAACACCTCGGCGGTGATCGGAACGTCGATATTCTTTGACTCGAAGATGGTCTTGCCGTTGTCGAGCGTTTCCAGTTCGGCGAGCTGCTCGGCGTTTTTCTCGACCAGGTCGGCGATCTTGAGCAGCAGCCGGGTACGCTCGTGCGGGTTCATGCGCGGCCACTTGCCCTCTTCGAAGGCCTTGCGCGCTGACTTGACCGCCTCGTCGACATCCTGCTTGTCGCCCTCGGCAACGAGGGCAAGCACTTCCTCGTTGGAGGGGTTTATCGTTTCGAAGGTCTTGCCCGACTTCGCTGCAACCCATTTGCCGCCGATCAGCAGTTTCTTGGGCCCGGTCTTGAGGAACTCAAGGGTCGCGTTTGATTTCGCTCCCCGTGCCGCCGTTTCAACTGAAGGTGTCGCTGCCATCTTCG
>JAKAVC010000121.1 GCA_021817345.1 Deltaproteobacteria bacterium
CGGGACGGTGGGCTCGAGCGCGCTCACGATCGCCTGGAAGTCGGATTCGGGCGAGAGCGGAACGATTAACGTCCCGAGCACCTATACCGCCGGAACCGCGATAACCGTCGCCGACGGAATCACGCTCTCGCTCGCCGCCGGAACCCTGAATACCAACGATCAGTTTTCGGTCGCGGCATTCAATCCCACGCTGGAGATCGCGCAGAATGCCTCGCTGATGGTGGGCACCCAGGCGGTTTCGTCGGCGACCAACACCGTCACCAATGCAATTTCGGGCGTGACGCTCAACCTGAGCGGCACCGGCGGCCCTTACAGCGTAACGGTTTCGCAGGACGGTTCGACCCTGGCGAACGACGTCCAGAACTTCGTCAACGCGTACAACACCGCGATGTCCGACATCCAGACAAACACGCAGGCGGTGCCCAACCAGAATCCGCCGCCACTTGCGGCCAACGGCGCCCTCGAATCGCTTTACTTCGGCCTTCAGTCCGGAATCGGCACGGCCAACCTCTCCGACCTCGGCATCTCGGTGGATAGCAAGACCGGGGTGATGTCGTTCAGCTCCTCGAGCCTCGCCTCGGAGCTTGCCTCCAATCCGACGGCGGTCACCACCGCCCTAAGCTCCCTCTACAATGCGCTCAATCCGACAGTCACGGCGGCGCTCGACCCGACCAACGGAGCAATCGCGACGGTGACGGCTTCCTATAACAACCAGGTGACGGACCTGAACCAGCAGATCAGCACGATGCAGAACCAGATCACGCAGGAGCAGAATCAGTTGCAGGCCGAGTTCGCGCAGATCCAGGCCGAGGTGTCCGCCGAGCAGAACATCGCGACATATCTCTCCTCGAGTTCGGGCTCGAGCTCGGGCTCGAGCGGCAGCACGCCGGCGCCGGGCTCGAATCTGACGCTGAGCGCATAATCGGCGCTGCCGGGAGCACGGTGACGGCGCAACGGGTAAATTTTCAACCGGGCGGTTTTGAAAGACAAACGATATGAAGGCGGCGGCACTTTACATGAACAGCCAAACTCTCACCCTCGATGGAGAGCGCGCGTTCGCGGAGTTGTACCGCAGGCTCGCGCGATGGTCGGGGGAGATACTGGCGCTTGAACGCGCCGGCGACAGCGCGGGCGCCGACGCGCTAATCGAGCGCGCCATGACGCTGCTCACCCACATGGACGGGCAAATCGACGTCGCTCGCAACTACGAAATCGCGACCCGGATACTGTGCCTTCATCGCTTCGCGGTGCGAACCCTCGTCAACGCCAAGCTGAAGGTCAACCGCAAGGAGCTGGAGGGACTCGCGCAGGTGTTCGTGACCCTTGGCGAAATCTTCTCCGCGATCCGCCCGCCCAGGACCAGCGACCCGGGCGGCACGAACTGAACCGATGGCTTCCCGGCGGGCGGCGTCGTTCCCGGCGCGAACGCCTTGCGCGCGCCTTTTGCGACGCGTGAAGCGAACCGGGTCAGCGTCGGCGAGGCCGGGCATAATTCGTCGGGGCAAGGTCCCTCCGGCTCATCCAGGGCGGGTATTCTCCTTGTCCGCCGCTTTCCCGCATACCGGCGCGTGCGCGGCGCTCGGCTTGCGCGCAACAGGCGCCGATTCGGCCAGTTTGCGGCAAAACGCGAAAATATACCCCGTTTTGATTGCTTAACGTCGCGAACCCCGCTACCAGAAGAGGAGCGGCTCTTTACGCAGCCGACAGAGAGCTTTGGAATTCGACGTTCGGGCGGTTGAAACGAGGAAGATGGGTTCACGTCGCCGGATACTTTCGCTTCTCTGGACAGCCGGAACTTGCCTGGCTGTGGCGCTGACGGCTTCGGGTCTGATGGCGAGTTCCGCCCGATGCGCCCTCTCGGCTTCGCACGATTCGGCTTTTCCAGAGCCGAAACCACTTCAACCCGCAGTCCGTTTCTGGATAGACGTCTTCACCAGGTACTCGTGCCGCGACTTCATAATCCTTGACAGCGCCGACGTTCGGAAAGTCTACGAGGTTATGCACCTGCCAGGCTTCGGACCTCCGAGCGGGGCTCAAATCGCCCAGGCCAACTTTCAGCTCAAGGACAAATATCGCCGCATCCTTTACTGGCTGGCCGAAGGCGGGCAGCCGCGCAACGCGGACGAGCGCCGGGTCGCGGCGTATTTTCCGCATGCCTCGCGCGGGACCTATCTGAAGGCCGCCTCCGACCTGAGGGTGCAGGAAGGCGTGCGCGAGCGCTTCCTGAAGGGGCTGGTGCGAAGCACCCGCTACCGCGCGATGATGCGGCGCATCTTCGCGCGCGAGGGACTCCCGCCCGACCTGGTTGCGCTCGCCGCGGTCGAGTCGGGTTTCGATCCGCGGGCGCGCTCAAGCGCCGGTGCGGCGGGAATCTGGCAGTTCATGCGCGGCACCGCGCGCAAGTATCTGCACATAACCCGCTACCGCGACGATCGGATGAACCCGTACCGGGCCACTGTCGCGGCCGCGCGATTGCTGCGCGCGAACTATCTGATGCTCGGCAACTGGCCGCTCGCGATAACCGCCTACGATTACGGATCAGGCGGGATGGCGCGCGCGGCGGCCGAGTACAACGGCGATTACGTGCAGATCGTCAAGCGCTACAACGGTCCGCGCTTCGGGTTTGCGGCAAAGAACTATTACCCGGAGTTTCTTGCCGCGGCCGAGGTGTACCGGCATTCGGACCGGTACTTTCCCGGCCTCAATGAAATCTCAACGCCGCTGCTGCTGGCCGACGAGCGCTCCACGCTAGCGCCGGTGCGCCATGCCGAACCCGTTACGCATTACCGGATTCGCCGCGGCGACACGCTCTCACGTATCGCGCACGTGTACGGGGTGAGCGTTGAGAGTCTGCTGAGCGAAAACGACCTGAGCAATCCGCGGCGCCTGCGCGCCGGCCATCTGCTCGCGATTCCCGCAGCGGCCACCGCCGCGCGCCACGCGGCCCGCGTCACTCGTCGATACCGCGTTGAGCGCGGCGATACGCTGTACGGAATCGCGCGGCGGGCGGGCGTCAGCCTCAGGCGGCTGATGGCGGTGAACCGTATTTACCGGCCGCGCGCACTCTCGATCGGCATGGTCCTGCACATCCCGGGAGTCTGATCCGGACCGGGCAGTCTCACCTACCCGCGCGCCATCCGTCTCCTGGCGTGGTGGCTTCGTGTCCGCGCGCGGTCTTGGGCTGTGACCGCTCCAGCGTGAAGCATGCGACAGCGTTGGAAGAGTCCCGCGCAATCCTAGCTTGCCCCGCCCCGGCACTTGCACGGACTGAATCGATGGTTACCGTAAAATCCAGCCCTCGAAGACGAGCAAACATGAGGTGAACGAAGATGCTCACGCGGATTCGCCACCTCCGCATCGCGCAGGTGGCTCCCCTGTACGAGAGCGTTCCTCCCAGGTTCTACGGCGGCACCGAGCGCGTGGTTTCCTACCTGACCGAGGAACTGGTCCGCCGAGGTCACGAAGTAACCTTGTTCGCCTCCGGCGATTCGACCGCCCACGCGAGCGCCCTCGAGTCGACGTGTCCGCAGGCGCTCAGAGCGGCTGGAAAGGCTTCGTGCGGAGCAAGCCTGCATCTGCCGACCCTGAGCCGCGTCTTTGAAATGGCGGAGCGCTTCGACGTAATCCACTCTCATCTTGACTACTGGGCCTTTCCGTTCGCGCGGCTCGTTGCAACCCCCACCGTCAGCACGCTGCACGGACGTCTCGATATCGAGGAGCTGTTCGACGTTTATCGCTATTATTCGCGCTCGCCGGTGGTGTCGATCAGCAACGCACAGCGCGCGCCGTTGCCCGAACTGAACTGGATCGGAACGGTATATCACGGGCTGCCGAGAGAGCAGCTTCGTTTCAGTCCCGGGCCTGGAAAGTATCTCGCGTTCCTCGGCCGCATTTCGCCGGAGAAGCGGCCGGACTTGGCGATCGAGGTGTCCCGGCGCGCCGGGCTTCCGCTCAAGATCGCGGCGAAGGTGGACGACGCGGACCGCGAATATTTCGAGGCCGTCATCCGTCCTCTGCTGCAAAGCAAGGACGTTGAGTTTGTCGGCGAAATAAACGAACGGGAGAAAAACGATTTCCTCGGCAACGCGCTCGCGCTGCTATTTCCAGTTGACTGGCCTGAGCCGTTCGGACTTGTGATGATCGAGGCGCTCGCCTGCGGCACGCCCGTTATCGCGCGGCCCTGCGGCTCGGTTCCCGAAGTCCTGCGCGACGGGATAACCGGCTTCATGGCCGCGAGCGTCGAAGATCTGGCGGAAGCGGTCGGCAGGATTTCAACCATCTCACGGCAGGAGTGCCGGCGTGAATTCGAAACCCGCTTCACCGCCGGCGCGATGGCGGCGAACTACGAGCGCGTCTACGAGAGGCTGATCGAAGGGCGCCGCGGACGCAACGAACGCGCGAGTGCGCGGGGGGAGACGGGAGCAGCGGGGCGAGCGGCTGGAAATGAAGCGCGGCGATGGCGTCCACGGACGCAAACGGCTTGAGCCGAAAGACCTCCCCCAAACCGTCATCAAGGTTGGGTCGGATTATTACATCCGCGCCTCGTCGCTGACCTCGCGGCGCACAACCCGGGTGCTGGTCAACGGCGAGAGTTTCGCCGTCTTCGACGTCGGCGGCGACATTCTCGAGACGCCGGACGAACCGCTCGGGTTCTTTCATCGCGACACGCGCTACCTGAGCCGGTTCGAACTGAAAATAGCGGGCGAGACGCCGTATTGCCTTAATTCTTACGCAAGCGAAGAGAACGCCCAGCTTCGCGTCAATCTGAGCAATCCCGATCTCACGTTGGACGGCGGCGATCTTGAGCTGGCGAGGAACTCGATCCAGATCGAGCGCAACTGGGTGATCGAAAACGCGGCGCTTTTCCACAAGGTTATCCTCCGCAACTACGCCCGCTCGAAAGTCGCGATACGCCTGGATTTCTCGTTCGGCGTCGATTTCGCCGATCTCTTCGAGGTCCGCGGATTCAAACGCGGACGGCGCGGGGTCTATTGCGAACCCCGGGCAAACGCGGGGAGCGTCACCTTCACATATCGCGGCCTCGACGGCGCGCGGCGGTTCACCAGCGTCGTGTTCGAGCCTGCGCCAGAGCGCCTGGAAACCGGGCACGCGTCGTTTGCAATAGTTCTCGGGCCCGACGAGATGACGGAACTGGAAGCGCGGATCGTCGGCCAATGCGATGATTCTCCTGGCAGCCAGCCTCCGATCCGGTTCGACGACGCGCTCGCGCGCCGTCGCGCCGAAATCAGCCGGTACGAAGCCGGATGGAGCAAGCTCACGGCGAGTAGCGAACAACTGGATTGGCTGCTGCGCCGCTCCTCGGCCGACCTTACCTCGATGATCCGCTACGCGCCCGAAGGTACCTTCCTGATGGCGGGCATCCCCTGGTTTGCAACCCTCTTCGGCCGCGACAGCATCCTGACCGCGCTGTTCGCTCTGCCGTTCAATCCCGCGCTCGCCGTGGGCACGTTAAAGACGCTGGCCGCGCTCCAGGGCTGCCAAATCAACCGCGAGCGCGACGAGCAGCCGGGAAAGATCGTGCACGAGATACGCGGCGGCGAGCTGGCCGCCCTCGGCGAAGTACCGTTCGGACGCTACTACGGCAGCGTCGATTCGACTCCGCTGTTTCTCTGGCTGCTCGGACGCTATGTCGCGACGACTGGCGATATGCAACTCGCCGAACAGCTCTGGAACAACGCCGAACGCGCGCTTGAATGGATCGAGCGATGGGGCGACCGCGACGGCGACCTGTATGTCGAATACCTGTGCGAAAACCGCTATGGGCTGGTGAACCAGGGATGGAAGGATTCGTTCGACGCAATCTCGCACGCCGACGGCACGCTCGCGCGGGGACCGCTCGCGCTCTGCGAGGTGCAGGGCTACGTTTACGCCGCCTACGTCTCGATCGCGCACGTGGCCGCCCATCTCGGAATGAAGGAACGGGCAGACCGGCTCATCGAGCGCGCGGCGCGTCTGCGCTCGCGCTTTTCGCGCGACTTCTGGCTCGAGCGGGAGCGAACCGTCGCGCTCGCGCTCGACGCGGAAAAGAAGCCGTGCCGCGTGATGGCCTCGAACGCGGCGCATTGCCTCGCCACCGGGATGCTCAACCGCGAACAGGCCGAGGCCCTCGCCGAGCGCCTGATGAGCGACGAGATGTTCACCGGATGGGGCGTGCGAACGCTTGGTTCGGCCGAGCGCCGGTACAACCCGATGAGCTACCATAACGGCTCGGTATGGCCGCACGACAACGCGCTTGCCGCCGTGGGACTCGCCCGCATCAAGGGCCGACGCGGCGTGCTTCGCATCCTAGGCGGTTTGCTCGGAGCCGCGCGCCATCTCAACACCGGAAGCCTACCCGAGCTTTTCTGCGGGTTCCCGCGCGACGAGCGCCTGGGACCAGTCCCCTACCCTGTCTCATGCCATCCGCAGGCCTGGTCGGCCGCGAGCGTCTTCATGATTGTCCAGGCGATGCTCGGCATCGAAGTCAGAGGGTTCGACCGCACGCTGGTTATCGACTCGCCGGTGATGCCTGACTGGCTCGACTGGATAAAGATAGAAAATCTCAGGATCGGCGACGGAGCTATCTCACTAATCGCGCGGCGCGCTCCGGAAGGTACTACGATTGGAATAACCGAGCGGCGCGGCGACGTAAAAGTCGAGATACTCACATAGCAGGATAATCCAGTTTACTATTATGCGGCGCAGGCGATAGTGTTTGGAATTGTAGCAGAATGACGCGCCGGTCCGATTGCCACTCTCGTCCGGTACGCATCTGACACATTCCCGGCGCGCTTCCATAAGCCCGCACTTTCAACTTCCAGCCTGCCATCGGCCAGCTAGGCGCGACTGAGAGAGACGTTGCGCGAGGCCCTGTCAGCCACCCGCGGCGCTGGCAAAGACCTTGCTCCCGTGACCGCGGTTGCCCTTGACACGGGCCTCCCGCAACGCACACGCACGCGCGGGACCCAAACGAGGACTCCCGAGATTTTCTGACTGACTGGCCCGAGCGAGGCGCGGCATCCGCCGGGGGGCAAAGATGGACGATATAGTCAAAGAGTTCGTGGTCGAGAGCCATGAGAATCTCAACCAACTCGACCAGGACCTCGTTGCGCTGGAAAAGGCGCCTGGCTCACCCGAGCTTATGGCGCGGATCTTCCGCGCGATTCATACAATCAAGGGTGTCGCGGGATTCTTGAGCTTCTCGAAGCTCGAAGCCGTATCGCATTCGGGCGAAAGCCTGCTCGCCAAGCTCCGCGATCGCAAACTATCGGTTAACGCCGAGATAATCTCGGCGCTGCTCGCCACAAGCGACGTTATCAGGCAGATGCTGAACGCGGTCGAGAGTGCCGGAAACGACGGCGAGAACGACTACGGCGAACTTGTCGAGCGGCTTGAAGCGCTTGCCGACGCGGAGCACGAGTTTCAGGCTCCGGCCGTCGAAACCGCGCCTTGCGAGACCGTGCCTGCCCCCGAGCCGGCGGTTATCCTCGGTGCAATCCACGCGACCGCCTCCGGCGTGGAGGTTCGCGCCGAGGCGCGCGCCGCGCCCGAAGCGGCGCGCGCCAAAGCCTCGCAGGTTCATCCGAGCCATCCGGATGCGAAGGCCAAATCGGCGGCTGAGGAAACCGAATCGGCGCGGGGGGCGGACGCCGACAGCGAGCACGAGCATCCGAACACCGCCGGCGCGATCGACGCGAACATCAGGGTGAACGTCTCGCTGCTCGACCGGTTGATGAACCTGGTCGGCGAACTGGTGCTCGCGCGAAACCAGATTCTGCAGTTTTCCGCGCGCACGCATGACGCCGGCTTTCTCAGCACCGTGCAGCGCCTCAATCTGATTACGACCGAGCTGCAGGAGGGGATCATGAAGACCCGGATGCAGCCGATCGGCAACGTTTGGAGCAAGTTTCCGCGCCTGGTCCGCGACCTCGCGATGCTCTGCGGCAAACAGGTTCGTATCGAGATGGAGGGCGAGGAGACTGAACTCGACAAGACGCTTATCGAGGCGATTCGCGATCCGTTAACGCATATCGTGCGCAACGCGATCGATCATGGAATCGAGCGGCCTGCCGAGCGCCTTGCCGCGAGCAAGCCGGCGCAGGGATGCCTGTTCCTGCGCGCGTTTCATGAAAGCGGACAGGTCAATATCGAGATTTCCGACGACGGCGGGGGGATCAATCTTGAGCGGGTCCGGGCGAAGGCGCTCGAACGCGGGCTTATCACGCACGATCAGTCCGCGCAGATGAGCGACAATGAAATCCTGAATCTGATTTTTTCGCCTGGCTTTTCCACCGCGCCGAAAGTGACCAACGTCTCGGGGCGCGGGGTCGGGATGGACGTGGTCAAGACCAATATCGAAAAGATCGGCGGAACGGTTGACGTCCAGAGCCAGAGCGGGCGCGGAACCACGCTGAAGGTCAGAATCCCGCTGACGCTTGCGATCATCCCCGCGCTGGTCGTGACCTGCGACGGCGACCGTTACGCGATTCCCCAGGTAAGCCTGATCGAACTTGTCCGGCTCGAGGGCGAGGAAGTCGGCAAGCGGATCGAGACGATCCACGGCGCGCCGGTCTATCGGCTGCGCGGCCATCTGCTGCCCCTGGTCTATCTGCGCCAGGTGCTGAACCTTGGCGGCGACTGGAATCCGGCGGCGGATTGCCAGGCCGCCCATATCGTCGTGCTCCAGGTCGGCGAGCGTCAATTCGGGCTCGTGGTCGACGAGGTCAACGACACCGAGGAGATCGTCGTAAAGCCGCTCGGCAAGCAGCTCAAAGGCATCGCGGCCTTTGCCGGCGCGACGATCATGGGCGACGGCAAGGTTGCGCTCATCCTTGACGCGCTCGGGATTGCGCAGCTCTCGGGCGTCCTGGCCGAATCGCACGAAGCCGCGCGCGCCGACGATCGCCATGAGGGGCGCGCGGGCGATTCGCGCCAGCGGCTCCTGCTCTTTCAGGCCGCAGGCTTCGAGCGGCTCGCGATGCCGCTTTCGTTGGTGGCGCGCCTGGAGGAATTTTCCGACGCGCAGATCGAACACGCCGCCGGACGGCGCGTGGTGCAGTACCGGGGACGAATCCTGCCGCTGGTCAGCCTCGAGAAAATTCTCGGCGACGCCGGCACGCAACGCGCACCCGGCGCGCAATCCGTCCAGGTGGTCGTGATCGGGCAGGGCGAGCGCGCGATCGGAATCGAAGTCGATCACATCCTCGATATCGTCGAGGAGCGAATCAACGCGCCCCGGATGAGCGAGCGCCCGGGCCTGCTCGGCTCGGCGATTCTCGGCCAGCGCATCACCGACTTCCTCGACGTGCGCGCGGTAATCGGCGAGGCCGGGCACAACTGGCTCGCCCGCGACAAGTCGGAAACGGTGGAACGCGCCCGCGTCCTGCTGGTCGAGCACGAGGCTTTCTCGCGCGAACTGGTTCGTAGCTATCTCGAGATGGCGGGTCATCAGGTGACCGAGGCGCCCGGAAGATAGGAGGCTGTCGAGAAGCTCACCTCCGGCGACTTCGATCTGGCGGCCGTATCTCTGGATTTGCCCGAGCAAGGCGCCTTCAGGCTGCTCGGCGAAATTCGCAATCTGCCCGGCAAAGATTCGACGCCGGTGCTCGCGCTCGGGCGCGCCAGGAGCGCGATTGAAGCGGCGCGCACGGAGGAGAACGGCGGCGCGCATTTCGACGGCTTCGAGGAGAAATTCCATCACGCGGCGGTGCTTCGCTGGATCGCGGCGATGCTCGGCGGGACGGACGAAGCCGAACCGCAGGTCGAACTTTCGCAGGCAGCCTTGCTGGAGGCGTAAGGGCGAATCATGCAAACCGCGGCATCCTCGATGCCGGCCGCCGGCACTGAAACCGTGCGCCAGTACACGACCTTTCACGTCGACAACCTGTTCTTCGGCGTCGACGTGCTGAAGGTCCAGGAAGTGCTGCGCTACCAGGGGATGACCCGCGTGCCGCTCGCGCCGCCGGTGGTGCGCGGACTTATCAACCTGCGCGGCCAGATCGTCACCGCGATCGACATGCGCCGCCGTCTCAAGCTCGAACCACGCGACGATCCGAGCGCGCTCATGAACATCGTGGTCCGTTTCGGCGAAGAAGCGGTGAGTCTGCTCGTCGATGAAATCGGCGACGTGCTCGAAGTCGAGGCCGACCGCTTCGAGCGCCGTCCCGACAACGTGGACGCGGAGATCCGCGATCTTATCCAGGGAATCTACAAGCTCAACGAGCGGCTGCTGCTGGTCCTCGATATCGGAAAAACCATCGCGCCTGTAGCCGGCGAGGTACGCGGGGCGAGGAAATAAAATCGACTGCGAACGACGGAGACGCACACCTATGATGACACGAAAACAGAACGGAAACGGGCGCAGCGGCGGGCATGCGGGCAGCCGCGCGGGCTACGCAAACGGCATGACGGCCGCAGCGGCGACGGCGGAAGCGGCGACGGCGGAAGCGGCGGGCGCCCGCTCATTTCGGATAAACGGCGGCGAGCGCCGTCTCGCCGAACCCTCGCAGCGCAGAAGCATGGGGCTTGCGCAAAAATTCGGCATCGACGAGATGAGCGTCGCGCGCCGGCGCGAGTTTATCCGCCTTGGCGGGCACGAGCGCGCGCTTTTGATGGATCTGATGCCGTGGGCCGAGCAGGTCGCCGACTCAATCGCGAGGGAATTTTACGATTGGCAGTTCGCCTTTGCGCCCACGCTCGCATTCTTCGAGGACCAGGCGCGCAAAAAGGGAGTCTCGCTGCAGGCCCTTCGGCAGCAGCTCGAAGTGACGCAGGCCGGTTATTTCCGAAGCGTCTTCGAAGGCGCGAGCGAGAACTGGGGCATCGCCTATCTCGAGCACCGGCTCGTGGTCGGATGGGTCCACGACCACATCAATCTCCCCTTCAAGTGGTATATCGGAGCATACTCAGAGCTTGAGCGCTTGACCCGCGTATACCTGCGCAAATCCTTCGACGACGCGGAAATGATCTCGGCCGCCGAAGAAGCGATCTTCCGCGTCTTCAACCTCGACATCCAGGCGATCGGCGATTCCTTCCTGCTCAACACGCTTGAGTCGATGGGCCTCAACGTCGAAGCGGTCGAGACTCATGCCGGGGTCGACAAGAGCGAATCCATCGCGCAGGTCAAGGACGCCATCAAGACCCTCATCGAGCAGGCCAAGGCGCTCGCGGAACTCACTATCGACGCCAAGATTCTCGACGTCCAAGCGCCGGCGGCCGGAAAGATGGGCGCGGCGCTTGCGGAGATACGGCACAACTTCAAGGAGTTCCTCGACAAGACCGGCTCGCTGGTGAGCCAACTTGCCTCCTCGTCCGAGGAACTCAACGCAATCAGCCAGCAGATGGCGAGCAACTCCGAGGAGACCGCGACCCAGGCCGGAGCGGTTTCGGCCGCCGCCGAACAGGTCACCAGGAACGTCC
>JAKAVC010000145.1 GCA_021817345.1 Deltaproteobacteria bacterium
CATGATTACACCCGCCACGGCACCACCAGCCTGTTCGCCGCGCTGGAGGTGGCCAGCGGCAAGGTCCACGCGCGCTGTTTCCGCCGTCATCGCCACGCCGAGTTCATCGCGTTCCTCAACTCCCTTGTCCGCCGCTATCCAGGGCGCGAACTTCATCTGATCTGCGACAATTACGGCACCGTCCACGACAGGCTCGCGAGCCTGAAGGGCGGCGTCAGATAGCGCAGGCTGCTGAAGAGGCGTCGCGATGGAGCCCCGGCTGCTGGAACTCTGCCGAAAGCTGATTGCGATCCCGAGCGTCACGACGGAAGGGACGGGGGAGATCGCGGAGTTCTGCGCGCGGGAAGTTCTCGCCCCGACCGGGATCGCCGCGCGGCTTATCCCCTCGCGCTGCGAGGGCCAAAGCCATGTCAATCTGCTCGCCTTCGTCGAGGGCCGCGAGCGCAATCTCGCCCCGCTCGTCCTGAATACCCATCTCGATACCGTGCCGCCGGGCGACTCGGCGCTATGGGTCGAATGCGGCGGCGATCCGTTCACCGCGGCCGTCAAGGGCGAGCTGATTTACGGGCTCGGCGCCGCCGACACCAAGCTCGATTTCGTGGCCAAGGCGACCGCACTCATCGAAACAGGAAGACCGCGACGCGACGTTTACCTCGTCGGCACCTTCGGCGAGGAGCATGGGCTGGTGGGCGCTAAAGAAATTGCCGAATCGGGCGCGCTGCCGCGCGGTGCGCTCGCGTTCGTCGGTGAGCCGTCGCGCCTTCAGGCGATTATCGCGCACAAGGGCCTGATCGCGTTCGAACTTGCGATTCGGTTCGAACCCGTCCGCTCTGAGGGTCAACTCAGGATGCGCCGCGTTACGTTCATCGGCCGGGCGGCCCATTCGAGCACGCCCGCGCTCGGCGAAAATGCGATCGTAAAGGCGCTCGGCGTCGCGGTTTCGCACCCGGGGCTTCGGATTGCTGCAATCGAAGGTGGCGACGCGGTGAACAAGGTTCCCGCGCGATGCGAGCTGCTGGTCGCCGCCGAATCCGCCGAGGCCTTGGGTGCGGACGCGGTCGCGGCTGGGGTGCTCGTGCGCCCCGCGTATATGCCGCATGGCGTGCTCGTTTCGCTGTATCGGTTCGTCGAGGCGCTCAAGGATTTCGCCGACCGCGCCGGCCCGCCAGAGCCGGATTTCGCCGCGCCTACGCTGAGCTGCAATCCGGGTCTGGTGAGCACGACCGGCGACACCGCCACGCTCGGCTTCGAACTTCGGCCTCCGCCCGGCCTTTCGCTCGACGAAGTGCGCCACGGAGTCGTGGCGCTCGTCGATTCTCTGCGGCAGGCTTCGCCCGGTCTAGCGTTCGAGCTTTCGGAGAAACGCGCCAACCACGGATTTCGAAGCGCGGCTGCGAGCGAGACGGTGGAGATGGCGATGGCGGCGATGGCGCGCGCGGGTATCGCGCTCAAGACCGGCGTGAAATCGGGATGCACCGAGGCGGGCGTGTACGCGTCGGCGGGACTCGCACCCGTGGTCTTCGGACCGGGGCCTTCGACCGGCGTTATCCACGCGCCGAATGAATATAACTTCCTCGCCGAGGTCGAAGCGGCGGTGCGCTTCTACCGCGCGATACTGGAAAGCTGACGCGCGCGCACCTTCACCGCTTACGGCAGCGGCACCGCATCGAGCCGATCGCCCTCGCGTGCCGCAAGCGCATCCAGCACCCCGCCGTCCACGATAATCCGCGATTCCTCGACAATCGCCTGCGCGCGCACTGCGCGGAATCCGCGCCGGTCTTCGCGCGCGACCACGTATGTGCGGCTTTTCTCCGGCGAAACCTCGCCAATAGCGGCAGCCAGCGTCCGATAGTCCTTCACCGGCCTCAGTTCGGAAACCTCGGCACCGTAGTACGGGCCCGCGTCGAACGGATCGATATGGTGCAGGAATTTCATTCCGGCCTGCTCAAGCAGTTTCACCGCGCCGCGGCTTCGCTCTCCAACCTCGCCGAGCGAACGGCGCACATCCTCGGGCAGAAGAAACGTATAGAGCGGCGCGTCGGGAAAAAGCGCGCGGATGAATTCCTTGTCGCGGGTGGAGAGCCTGTCCGCCTCGCGAAAGGAAAGCCCGGTTACCTCGCGCCCGTAATGGTCCCAGAAGGCGTTTCTGTAGTCGGGGCCGAACTGCGGCAGCATCTCGGCCAGCACCTGCGCCTCAAAACGCGCGCGATGCCGGGCAAGGTAAAGGAACCGCACCCATGAAAGCTGTTTGCCGATCTGCTCCGGACGCCCGCGCATCACGGCCGTCACGATAAGCCCGCCGATCTCCGTCGGCCCGTCCATCGAGTGGCGCAGCCGAAGGAACGTATGCCGGAACATCCGCCGAAGCGTGTGCGAATAGCGCTCCTCCGTGTCCATCGCGAGGTAATAATGCGGCGCTTCGGGCGTGCCGTGCTTGCCGATTATCATCGAGGCGCCGGCGAGGCGGCGCGTGCGCCGCTCCTCGGCGCAGAAAATGTACAGAGCGCGGGCGCGGTTCCGAATCCTCCCGGCAAATGAACGCTCACAGCGCACGAGCGCCTCGCGCAGCTCGGCTGGCTCGGTGGGAAGGTTTATCGAATCCAGCTCGCGCGCAAGCCTGAGGATCCTCGTATGGTCGCGTGCGGTTGCCTGGCGGATCACAAAGCCCGGCGTTTCGGAGACCATAAGCCAAGCTTATCACTATCCCGATTGCCTCTGGAAATTTGCCAAATTGAAAACCCCCACAAGGCTCGTTGCTTTGACAGCGCCTGTTGGATAGTTTCGATAGGGGAAGAGTGAGTGTTTTGGGTCGCGGCAAGGAGGAGTGGATGATGGACTGGCCGAAGTGCCAGAAATGCAACAACGGGAGCCTGATACCTCTCTCGGATTACGGACAGGAAGGCGCTTCGGTGTTGTTCAAGGCTTGGGTGTGCACCAATCCGGAGTGCGGCTTCAGCCTGCGCGTTGACAAGGGGGAAGTCTCATACGGGCGGCGAATCGAAACCAAGCATTAGCTTACCGTCTCACAGTTTCGGGCGGTCCGTTCGCGGATCGCCTTTTTTTTCGGAGCGCGCGCCGGCCCGCCTTCAATCAGCGGCAGTTGATTTGACGCCGGTCTTTGCCTATCAGGCGTATTCGGGATGCTCCCAATGAGCGGATATCGCCGGCGTGGATTCCGGCTCACGGCCATGGTTTTCGCCGCTTGCCTCCTGGCCGCTGGATACGCGCCGCCACGGGCGACGGCCGCCGAGCTGGGTTCCTCGGTCTCAGGACACACAATCACGGTCGGTGACGCTGAGAATGGGCGCGCGATCACACTCTCGCGCGGCGACACGCTGGTGCTCTCGCTCACCTCGAACCGTTCCACCGGCTACAATTGGAGGGTCGTGCGCGACGACCGCGCGCACCTCAGACCGCTCGGCACTCCGAAGTACGAACGGCGCTCCGAATCGCTCCTGGGCGGCGGGGGCTATCAGCTATTCCGGTTCGTGGCGGAGAATCCCGGCACCGCATCGCTGACGCTGAACTACGAACGGCCGTGGGAAAAGGACGTGCCGCCAGCGAAGACCTACCAATTGACGGTCAACGTGGAATAAGGCCGTCGTCAGGCCTTTTTCGGACGGCGCTCGGTCGCGCAGATAGGACCGTTGCACGCAGGCTCTTTCGGGCTGCCTCATTTGTTCTCCCGTTCGCCGACGATGTTCGAGGCAAAGAACCTCATCCGGCCGCGCCTTCGCCGTTGCCAATCGTTGCGTCTCTTCATTGCCTATGGCGTGCTGTGATTTCGACATGCTGAATTGGCCCATTTTGAAAGTGAGGGCTGGGTCCATCCCATCGCTTTAGGTGATTTCTAAACCCGTCCCCAACCTTTGCACTCGCCTGACCGAAGTGTGGCAGCCTTCGGCCACGGAGCAGGCCTCCATGTGATTGCGCAACATCTCAGCGGAACCACAATATATGCGGCGCTTCCAGGGGAACCGAAGCGTCAACATGATACGCAACGACGCGCGGAGTGTAATGATCGGCGGGCCGGGTCTTTTCAATCGCGGCCTGGTAGATCCAGCCGTTAACCGCGTCGACGATAGCCTCGCTCCGATCCATCGGGATGCGTGCCCGCTCGAAGCCGCCAGCCGCGTCCGCGTACAACTCCACCGCTACCGATTCGGGAGGAAGCGCGCCGAGGTAGACCTGGACCCGAACCACCTGCCGCTCCCCCGCGTCTTGTGTGTAGCGATTGCCAAAGTGCACATCCTGCCAATGAGCTTCAACTGAGGTTTGCCACTGGGCAATCCGCGTCGCCAGCGATGCCTGATCCGCAGCCCGGCGCCGATAGTTGCCGGCGACCGCAAGATAGTATCCTTCGGCGTACTCTCGAACCATCCGATTGCTTGAGAAACGAGGCGCAAGCCGGCTCATGCTCGCGCGGATTTTGGCCACCCACCGAACCGGTATTCCGCGCTCGTCGCGATCGTAAAAGGCCGGGATCACTTCCTGTTCCAGAAGCCGATAGAGTTCTTCCGCCTCCTGCGCATCCCAGGCCGGATCGTCACCGTGCTCCCGCTTGTCACCCAAGGCCCAGCCAACCTCGGGCGCGTAGGCCTCGGCCCACCAGCCGTCGAGTTCGGAGAGGTTGAGCCCGCCGTTGACCAGCACCTTCATTCCGCTGGTGCCGCAGGCTTCCCAAGGCCGCCTCGGCGTATTCACCCACAGATCGACGCCCTGCACCAGTTCCGCGGCGAGCGCCAGGTCATAGTCCTCCAGGAAAACAACCCTGCCGCGCAGTTCAGGACGCCGGGCATACTCGATCCACTCCCGCACCATCCGCTTGCCTTCCTCATCCGCCGGATGCGCCTTGCCGGCCACAACCATCTGAACCGGGCGGTCGCGGCTGGTTAGTATGCGGGTGAGTCGTTCGGCGTCGTGAAGTAACAGGTTGGGGCGCTTGTAGGCGGTAAACCGGCGAGCAAAGCCCAGGGTGAGCACGTTAGGATCCAGATGCTCGCCCGGCGCGGCGGCGCCGTCTCCGAGCGCCGCGCGATAGCGCGCGGCGCGCCGGCGCACGGCCTCGGCGAACTTCCGCCTGCCCTTCGCGCGGAGAGTCCAGAATGCCTGCTCGTCGACGCGCTGGATAGCCTGTTCGATTTCCTTAAGCGTTCCGATCCAGCGAGCCTTGCCGCAACTCCCGGTCCAGAACGCGTCCGCATCCGCCGAATCCCACGACGCGACGTGCACCCCGTTGGTGACATGCCCGACCGGCACCTCGGCCTCCGGCCAGCGAGGAAAGAGCGGCTGGAAGATTCGGCGGCTCACCTCTGCGTGCAGTTCGCTCACGGCGTTTACCGCGGCGCAGCCACGGGTCGCGAGATATGCCATGTTGAAAGGTTCGCTGCTATTCGTGGGATCGAGGCGTCCCAGCGCAAGGAGTTCCTCAAGGCCGATCCCGAGATTGGCGGCATAGCCACTGAAGTAGGCGCCCATCAGTTTTGGCGCAAAGCGATCGAACCCTGCCTCGACCGGCGTGTGCGTGGTGAAGATATTTCCCGCCCGCGTACAACAGAATGCAACCGCAAAGGGACGGCCGCTCTGCGCCATGAAATCGCGCGCCCGCTCGAGAATCGCGAAGGCCGCGTGCCCCTCGTTGAGGTGGCAGACCTCGAAATCCACGCCCAGTTCCCGCAGCAGGCGAACGCCGCCGATTCCGAGCACCATCTCCTGTTGAAGCCGTCTCTCCTGACCGGGGTTGTAAAGCTCCCCCGTGATCCCGCGATCCACGGCAAGATTGAGCGGGTCGTTGCTGTCGAGCAGATACAGCGCAACCGCTCCGATTCTGACCAGCCAGCCGCGCAAATACACTTTCCTTCCCGGCAAGTCGACTGCCACGCGCACCCATTCGCCACTCGCGTCGCGGACCGGCGTTATCGGCAGCATCGCGGGATTATTATATGGATAAACCTCAACCTGGTTATCGTCCGCACCGATTGCCTGGCGGAAGTAGCCCTGTTGGTACAGAAGGCCGACGCCAACAAGTGGAACACCCAGATCGCTCGCGGTCTTCAGATGGTCGCCGGCCAGGACTCCCAGACCACCGGCGTAAATCGGCAGCGCCTCGCTCAAGCCGAACTCCATGCTGAAATAGGCAACCGGGTTGAGCGCGCTCTTGCCATGCGCGGCGGCAAACCATGATTCCCGCTGAAGGTATCGTTCCCGCGACTCGCGCAGAAGTCGCAGTGCTTTCATGAAATTTTGGTCCTCGGCCAGCTCCTCAAGCCGCGACGACGAAACGCTCCGCAGAATCAGCCAGGGGTTCTCGGTCGCCTCCCAGAGTTCGCGATCGATCCGCTCCCAGAACGCGTCGGCCTCGTGATTCCAACTCCAACGCATGTCCAGAGCAAGGTCGCTCAATGCTTCAAGGCCCCGCGGCAAGACCCTCGGAAGATAGTGAACGGCCGCGTTCCTAATGGTTTTCTTTTCTTCGTTCATATTCCCGCTAACGTGCTAACGTATCATCCTGACGAAGCTCACCGCCCGGCGCGCCACCCGCACACGCATGTTCTCAGTAATCGTGGTTCAGGATCTCCATGGCGCGCCGGCAGATTTCCCTTCCGTAGTCAACCCAGATTCCCTGTCCCCAGTATCGATAACAACTCGTTTGTGAGACGAGCAGATGAAACAAAGCATTGCGGTAGCGATGTTCATTAGTCGGCAGATTTCGCTTGAGCACTTTCTCATAGAATAGGGCGCTTACCGTTTCCATCGGCCCGAGCAGCGCATCATACCCCCTCGTCCACGAGATATTGTTGGTCCAACTCCCACCTTCGACCTGAAAACGCGAGTCTTCTTTGTGCAGTTCATCGATCACCCTTGCGAGCTTGTCAGCACCTTCACCGGGTCTGAACCGGTCCCAGATGCGTTTCTGAAACAGGGGCTCGAGAAGCGGAAAATCATGCTCCCGCACCCCCGCGGCGAAAAGATATTCCAGATACTCCGTCACGTTCATGAGCGGAGTATCGGAGCCCGAGCACTCCCAGACCACGCCGAGATACTTGGGAGGGAACTCATTCATCATGACCCCGCCGTTCTCGCCGTCCGCGATCTGACTCACCAGCGGCGGCACCGACTGGCCGCCCAGCTCCCAAGGCGAGAGCCCCTTCGCCTCGTAATAGGGCTGCATCTGCCCAACCAGCTTCGTATCGCTGCCCTGGGCCTTGATGATTGCCACTATGCCGGCTTCTTTGCCCTCGGAGTTCCGGCAGACAAGCCGATGCGGTATGTGCTTGCGTTCGGGACCTCTTCCGTCGGGCTGTTCGACGGTGTGCTCCTGCACCAGTAGCCACTGGTAGCCGCAATCGCGAAGGGTTTTGACGAACTCGTAGGCAATGTCAGGATGATTGGGGAGCGCCATCTCGGCGGGCGAGAATCCCCGCACTCTGCCGAGCGCCTCCAGGCCGAAGATTGCGGCAAAATGATGCTGCCAGGCCTTCACGTGGAGCCTGTAGTCCTGGATCGGCGTTGACGGCGCAACCGGATGGCCCCAGGCCGAGCCAAGCCATTCGACGGCGCGGCGATACTCGGACTCGCATGTGATCCGTCTGAGGTTATCGAACACATCATTCAGCCCCATCTGGCGTAGACCGTGAAGCAACGTCCCCGAGTAGTCCAGCATCACGCGCGGTTCTTTGCCCTGGTCCAGCAGCTGCGGGATAAACTCCCCCATCCGCTTGTAGCACCAATGGAATACCGGGGCGTTGTGATTGTCACCGATATTCGGGTTGTCCATCATGTACTTGAGGTTGCTGATGATGGCGGCGGTGCGAAGATCCGGACCGCCCGCCGGAATCAGCGGCTGATGCATGTGGAGCGCGATCGCGGCGGCGCTCTTGATTCGGCTGAAATCCACTCGGCTCTCGCCGAGAAACACGTCTCGATCCCGGTTCCGCCGAACCGCGTCTTCCACGATTGCCTCGGATCCGCAGATGTTTGGAAGACCGTCGACATATTCCGGAAGACTACTCATGACGTTGTTCTCCTTCAGATACCTGGTCGTCGCCGCATTCCGCCTCACGCCTATTTGTGCCGGATGTACTCGTAGATGTTCAAATAGTGCTGGCCCGGCCACTTCCACGAGTAGTCATAGCGCATTCCATTTACCATCAGCTGGCGAAATTCCTCCGGATAGAAGTGCCACAGTCCGAGAGCTCGCCCGAGCGCCGACTCGATGCCCGAGTAATCGGCGTTATCAAACACATACCCGTTCCTCTGCTCGTATGGACGCGGACAATAGTCCCTGTCGAACACCGTGTCGACCAAGCCGCCGACCGCGCGCACGATTGGGACAGTCCCGTATTTGAGCGCGATCATCTGCACCAGTCCGCATGGCTCGAAATTGCTCGGCACCACAAGCAGGTCAGCGCCCGCGTACACCAGATGAGCCAGCTCAGAATCAAAGCGCAATTCCAGGTGACAGTCCGGATTGTCATTCAGGTAGTGCTTCAGATGCCAGAAATAGCCGTTGATCGACGCCTCCGGACTGGGCCCCAGCAGTACGAACTGGGCTCCGTTCCACAGTGAATAGAACAAGGCATGCCGTACCAGATGCACGCCCTTTTGGCTGTCCAGTCGCCCGACGTATGCGACGATCGGCTTAAAGCCGTCGCGCAGCCAAAACCGCTCGCGGAGCGCCCGCTTGTTGTTGTATTTGAGATCCAGAGAATCGATCGTGTAGCGGCGCGCGATAAGGGAATCGATTTCAGGGTTCCACACCTGGTAATCGATGCCGTTCAGCACACCGCCGAACTTGCCGCGATGCGTCCAGAGCGTATGGCCGAGCCCGAAGTTCTGATCCGTATTCAGCGCCTCCCACGCATGGTGGGGTGACACGGTGGTGACAAAATTCGAATAGACGATTCCGGCCTTGGTAAGGTTCAGCAGGCTGTGGTTGAAATTATCCCGCAGGCGGTCGTAGTGGAAGTAATATTCAGGCCGCCCCAGTCCCGTCGCCCACAAAAGTTCCGCGCCGTATAATCCTTGATGGCGAAAATTGTGGACGGTGAAGCAGACCCGCTGGTTCGCCATCCCGTGGTGCTTGTAGATCTCGAAGAGCAGCACCGGTACGAGGCCGGTCTGCCAGTCGTGGCAGTGGATCACATCGGGCCGCTTATTGGCCTTGAGCATGAACTCCAACGCCGCCTTGCTGAAAAACGCAAAGCGCATCGCGTCATCCACGTAGCCGTAAGTCGCTGGCCGATGAAAGAAATTGTCGCGCGAGTGGGGCTCGATGAAAAAACATTTGCGCCCCTCAACGAAACCGAAGTACACGGAGCAATGAATCGCGCCGTTGTACCACGGCACCCACAGATCGCGGTAATCAAGCCTGAGACCCCAGATGCGGTCGTAACGCATCTGATCGTACTTGGGAAGAATGATTTCGACCGCATTGCCGCGAATTTCAAGCTCGCGGCTGAGCCCGAACACGACATCGCCCAGACCTCCCGCCTGAGCGACCGGCGCACATTCCGGCGCCACCATGATAACGTACATAACGCTTTCCGCCGGTGTGACGAAGGATCCGCTGGCTCAGGAGAGCGATACGTCCGCGCCGATACTATCCTCCCGCCACCAGGGGAATTTTCTTCGCGCGGAGATCCTTGCCGAGGGGCGCGATATTGACGACTCCGTTCTTAAACTCCGACTTGACGTTCTTGGTCTGTGCGACATCCGGTACCGTTACGCGGCACTTGAAAGCACGATAGGCGATCCCGCGAGGGAAACGGTCTTCTTTCCTGCTCTTATGCTCGTCCGCTCTTGTTAGGACATTACCGAGCGGTCCGATATTCAGGTTCTTCGGCTCGGGGCTCGGAACATGCTCCGTCCGGATGATCAGCCTGCCGTCTTGTACAAAGCATTCCACCGGCGACACGCGCGCGTCCGGTTCTTCTTCGAACTCCGAAAGCCACGGCCATTCTTGAGACATCTGGTTGAGCATGCGGTCCAACAGCCGATTGAGGTGCCGCATCTCACCCAAGGCCAGCGCCGGGGGCATGCCGGCGGTGGTAAACCCGATTTCGGGCATCACGCGTCTGCCCTGGGACGCCACTCTTTCGGTTTCGTCAACGGCCATGGGAACTCCTCTTGTCGTTTTGCAAGTTCCTGGAAGCGTCCTATTGTGTGGAAAGTGTCAGCGCTTTTGTTTCCCCGGTACGACACCGCTTTGAGCGGCCGCCGCGCGGCGCCCGCCGCGAGCGGGACTGCTTCGATGGCCGACCGGAATTTCGCCGGATTCCTGTTTCTCTTGCTGTCGATGGGGTTCGCAGACCGCTACCAAGGTGTCGGTAACCTTCGCCTTGCCAGTCGCGTTGTGAGTTTTCGCGACCGCGCGGGCAATGTCCGTGAGCGAAATTATGCCAAGCAACTTTCCGGCCGCATCAGTCACCGGAAGCCGGCGGACGCGATGCTCCCGCATGACTTGCTGCGCCGCCAGGATATCGTCGCTTGACCGGCACGCGAATACGTTCCGTGACATGGTGTTGGAAACGTGCAGGTCGCCGAGTGCAAGCCCCCGCGTGTAAGCGGCCATGCAAATGTCACGGTCGGTGATCATTCCGACTACTTTGTCGCCCTCGACCACGGGAATGCAGCCGCAATCGCCCTCCCACATGATCTGCGCCGCGCGATTCAATGAATCGCCGGGCGCACAATATTTCACGTCGCGAACCAGTATCTCTTCGACCTTCATCGTTATCCGCCCGCAAAATCCCTCGCGGCACACCATTCAATCCGTCCCCGACGGACGGTCGGCGAATCCGGGATAGGGCAACTCCGCCTGGGATCTTCTGCGTCGGGGAACGCTGGGCATTCACCTGCGCGCACCCCCGAGCAGTTCCTTCCTAAACCAGGCTCTCGCAATCGGCATGCCGCATGCTAACAGTTGAAAAGTTCGTTTGGTTTCGCCATTCCGCTGTCCGAAAGGGCACATATTCCTCGATACATTTGTGCCATAGGGGAATGTCCTGCAGGTGGTCCACGCCGCGCCATGCGTACCGCCTCCACGGTCCTCTCAAGTTCAACGCGATCCCGGCTGACGCACGACTTTCGCCAAACGGCCTTGCGCGATCTTGAGCGGGCGGACGTCTCGCGCTCCTCGCCTATCGCCGCTACGCGATTGTCTGAGCCTGACCTGAGCGAGGGCGTCAAGAAGCTCGTCGCTCTCCAGGCGCCGGAGCGCCGCGGGAGCGCGGTTCACCCGTTGCGCGAGCTAATTGACACAATCCAGGAACAGCGCGTGTCGAACCAAAACCCGATGCGCGACCACATGCGGGTTCAAGTCCTCGCCAAGCGCGAGTCGATCGTCGCCGGCCTCCAGCAGGTGCGATGGGACCTCGTCATCGTCGATGAAGCCCATCGGATGTCCTGGACG
>JAKAVC010000109.1 GCA_021817345.1 Deltaproteobacteria bacterium
CAACCACAGTACCGCCAGCGTCGACGCCGCGGCGCCGTCGGTTCCTTGAAATGAACGTCGTGGCGCTGACGCTCACCACGCTCCTTCTGGCCGGAAATGTTCGAAGCGCTAGCGCCGACCCACAGCCGTCAAGCCAGTCCTCGCCCGCGCCGCTCACGTGCTGGCCGCAGATGTCGTACGGAGAGCGATGGGCAGGTATCGACGGCGCGGGCGCGGGCGCAATCGCGGGATTGCTCGCGAGCGCCTATCCGTCGATGGCGCAGGGCAGCGGAGGAGGGATGGGAGGCAATTCGCTCGGATTCGTCGGCGCGGGAGTAATCGTCGGCGCACTTATCGGAGGCGGGCTTGGCTATCTCGCCGCGCGTCAATGGCCCGGCCTGGCGCCGTCCGACACGCCCGAGCAATGTACGCCAGGGAGCCTGCTAAACCCATGCGCCGGGCAACTCGACGTGCAACTGGGTTCTCCCTTCGGCTTCACCGGGCGGGCCCGGCAGTATCGTGCGCGTGCGGGAGTTCCAGCACGAGGGCACGGGACTGCATCTGAACTACCTCGGGATGACCAACGAGCAAATGCCCACTGTCGACCTGCGCTACTGGGTGACCAGTCTCGGCGCGATTCATCTCCGCCTGCGCTACTTCAATATCAGCGGCACGCGGTTTTTCAGAGGGCCATTTTTCTTCAACGGCACACGGGTGGCTGGCGGTCAAACGATCGACACGAGCCCTGACCCGGAATGGCTCTCGCTTGGAATTTACTATGAGCGGCGCTTGCGTCCCTGGTATCGGGACTATGAAGACAACTGGCCCGCGTGGCTTCGGAAATGGGACCTGCGCGCCCGATTCGGGCTTAAGTACACGTACATCAATTTCGTGATGAACGGCGGGCACGCGAAGGCTGTCGCACTTTCGCCGGGCCACGAGACCAAGGAGGACTTCTATCACCAGTCGATGCCGCTGCCGACGATCGGCATGGAAGCCTATCGGCGCATCACCCGCAATTTCATCTTCCAGGCGTCGTTCGAGGGAAACTGGATAAACCGATGGAACTCGCTGCGCAGCGAGGGTGGGACGGTATGGGCTTCGCAGAACGGATTCGAAGGCCACGCGCGGCTCATCTACGAAAATCCGCAATATCTCGGAGGAACGCGCCTGATGACGGGAATGTTCGTCTACTATTACAGCCAGCTCGAGGACTCGCACGAGGACGGAAACTTTATCCGATGGTCGAGCTTCGGACCCGAGGCCGGTATTGGCTACAGTTTTTGAACGTCCGGGATGCGCGGTGATAGGGAGCCGATTGCGCGGTTACGGGACGGCGCGCGTCAATAAGTCATCGTAATCGTAATCCATTGCTCGCCGCCGTGATATTTGAAGCTCGCGTCGGCGAACGAGGGCGGACCGAACGTGGCGTGTGCGTTATTGGAAAACGCGTAACCCTCGAGCGGCATCCCGAGCGCGTCGCGATCGAACTTGCCGTTTCCGTTTTCGTCGTGGATCACAACCATCGCGTAAGTGCCGGGCGGAATGCCCACGAAGTTGCACCAGGCGGCTTCATTCTTTATCGGCGCGTCGATATCGCGGAACGCTTTGGCGTCGTTTTCGGGAAAATCCGCGGCCGAGTTGTAGAGCGTGCATCCGACCTTGCCGTTGGAATTTCTAAGCCCGACGACATGAACGTGAAGCACCTGCGCCGCCGGCGGCATTGCAGGTGCGGGCGACGGCGCGGGGCTCGCGGCGGGCGACGGGTTGCCGCCCAACGCGGGAGCCGCGGCCATCAGGATAAGCAGCAGAGCCAGTTTCGGGAGCGAAAATTTCATCCCGTGAGAATTCACTTCGCAGCGCATCGGAGGGTCCGTCAAAGACCCGCCTGATGCATCGTCGTATCGCCGACTCAGCCCAGCATCGCCTGCACCGTCTTCTCGAAAGCGCCGATATCAGGACCCGCGTCTATCTCGACCGGATGCAGGTCAACGCCCGCCGCTTCCTGGGCGGCGAGCCGCTCGCGCGCGCCCGCGACGTCGCCAACGTAGCCGAGCTCGGAAAGCATCCGCGCCGACACTGCCGCAACGCCCGCCTTCGAGCCGCCGGAATCCCACGCCTCCCTGATTTTCCGCACCTCGTCGCCGAAGCCGAAGCGGGTCAACTGCTCGGCATAAAAGGTTCCCATCCGCGCCGCGTAAAAAGCGACGGTTCCGGCCTGCGCGGCGCGCGCCCGCTCGGCGTTGCCGGTCACGACAATGGCGCCGGGCGCTTTGACTTCGACCGACTGCGGATCGCGGCCGGCGGCTTTGGCGATCGCGCGGAAGTCGGAAATCGCGCGCCCCAGGCCGCTTAGCGGGATCATCACAGGCAACCATCCATCGGCCTTTTGCGCGGTGAACTCGACGCTCTTTGCGTTGAGCGAGGCGATAAAGATCGGGATGTGCTTTCGGATCGGTTCGAAGCGAAGCGTGAAGCCGCGCGAAAGACGGAACAGCTTGCCCTCGTAGTTGAGCGGCGTCCCGGCCATCAGCATGTTGATGATATCGACGTACTCCCGAAGCCGGGTGAGCGGCGGATTGAAGTGCACCCCGTGGAAGTGCTCGATGACGTTGGGGCCGCTGGTTCCGAGGCCGATTATCATGCGTCCGCCGGAGAATTCATCGAGCGTGGCGAAGTGCTGAGCGAGCGCGGCGGGCGAACGCGAATAGCAATTGACGATCGAGGTCGCGAGCTGGACCTTGCTGGTGTGCTCGGCGAAGAGCGTGAGCAGGGTGAAAGCGTCGCGCCCCCATGCTTCGGCGACCCAGATTGAATGGATGCCCGCCTGGTCGGCGATTCGGGCGCGCTCGATCAGCGATTTGAAGTCGAATCTTCCCTGCCAGTTGATTCCGATCGTGAGTTTGCGCGCCATAACCGCTCCTTTGCTTTGAGTCTCGATCGAATGCTCAAGTTTGACTTTCAATTTTACGCAGCCCCGCGCCTGCGCGATGCCGGCGCGTTGAGCGCTTCGTCAAGCGCCCGGCGCAAGCCGCGAGGCGCGAAGGGTAACGGCGATATCGTCGCGAATCATGCGCCGGATGTGGCATCCGCGCTCGGCGACCTCGACCAGATGGCGGAGCTTTTCATCGTCGATATCGGTTTCAACTTCAAGTGCAACTTCAATTTCGCTGATATGCCCTTTTTCGTTGGCGCGCGCCGCAAGCCGCGTCCGGCCGATATTCAATTTGCGCACCTTCGCGCCGACCCGAAGCGACATCAGAAGGCATCCGCCAAGCGCGCCGAGGAAGCTCGTCACCGGATCGAGCGACATGGAATCCTCGCCGGAAAGCTGCCACGAGCCGGCGCCGTGGCGCACCTCGGTCACCAGGCTCTCGCCGAGCGATTCGACCGTCACCTCGCGCCGGTGCGCGGGCGCCGGGTTGTCCGGGCGCGCTTGCGGCGCGCCGAGAAAATCCGCCGATTCGAGCAGTTGCCGGACGCCGGTGGTGAAGCGCGAGGCGGTTGCGCCGTCAATCCCGCGATGGTCGTACGCGACGGCTATATGCATCGCCGGGCGCACCTCGGGGCGGCCGTCCACCGCGAGCACTTCGTCGCGAATCGCGCCGACGAACATCAGCGCGGCCTGCGGCGCGAAGATAACCGGCGTGCCGTTGTCGACACCGTAGGCGCCGAGGTTCGAGACCGTGAACGTCGCGCCTTCGAGATCCTCGGGACGCAGACGCCTGCTCCGTGCCTGCTCGGCGAGCGCCGCAACCCGCGCGCTTAGAGCGGGCGGAGCGAGCAGGTCGGCGCCGTGGACTACCGGCACGACCAGTCCGTCGGGGGTGTCCACTGCGACGCCAAGATTGACGCGCTCGTAGATGATCATATCGCCGTCGGCGTAACTCGCGTTGACGCGCGGATTGTCCCTGAGCGCGCGGACCGCGGCGGCAAGGATGATGTCCGTGACGCTGAGTTTGGTTCCGGCGGCGGCAAGAGACTTTCGCGCGGTAAGCGTGCGGCTCATGTCCACGCGGACCATCTGGACGAAATGCGGAAGGTTGCGCCAGCTCTCGGTCAGATTGCGCGCGCCGGCCGCCTGGATACGGGTGAGTTTTTCGCGCCGCGACGGGCCCATCGGCGACGCCGCGGTCAAGGCCGCGGCCGACGCGGGCGGAGCCTCGGCCGCGTGGCGGCTCGCTGCGCCTTCGAGCGCGCGCTTCACGTCGTCCTCGGTAACGAGCCCGTCGGGGCCGCTTCCGGCTATCGCGCCGAGGTCGATTCGATGTTCGGCGGCAAGCCGTTTGGCCCGGGGCGACGCCGCGACCCGTTTGCGCGCGGACGACGGGGCTGCTACCGGTGCCGGCTGCGGTTCGGATTTCGAGGGAGCGGCTGCCGCGGCCTTGGCGCCGTGGGGGGTGGCGAAGTCCGCGGGAACCGCCTCGCCCTCGGCGGTGATCACGCCGAGCGCGCCGCCGACTGCGACCACCTGTCCCTTGGCGGCGACCATCCTGCCGAGCAGGCCGTCAACCGGAGATTCAACTTCAACTTGAGCTTTGTCCGTCTCGACGGTGAGGATCGGTTCGCCCTGAGCGACCTTCTCGCCCTCGCGCTTATGCCATTCAACAACGGTGCCCTCGGTCGTTGCATGGCCGAGTTTGGGCATCTGGATTACGAACGCCATCGCACTCCCGGGTATTCAGCAGGTAAATGAAGTTCCATGCGTCAGGAAAGCAGCTCGCGGCACGCCTGGTAAATCTTCTCCTCGTTCGGGATAACGAATGCCTCGAGCACCGCCGCGGTCGGAATCGGCACGTCGGGAATCGCGACGCGGCGAAGCGGGCGGTCGAGGTATTCGAGCGCGTTCTCCATCAGCATCGCGCCGATCTCCGCGCCGACACCGAGCGTCTTGTAGCTTTCCTCGGCGACCACGATCTTGCCGGTTTTCTTGACGGATTCGATGATGGTCTCGCGATCGAACGGGACCAGCGAGCGCGGGTCGATAACCTCGACGCTATGGCCTTCGCCAGCGAGCCGCTCGGCGACCTTGAGCGCCTTCGGCACCATCGCGGAGATTGCAACGAGTGTAAGGTCGTCGCCCTCGCGCGCGATGGACGCCTTGCCGAGCGGGACCATGAAGTCCTCGCCCTCGGGTACCTCGCCGCGGGTCGCATAGAGCAGCTTGTGCTCGAAATAAAGAACCGGATTATCGTCGCGAATCGCCGACTTGAGAAGTCCCTTCGCGTCGGCGGGGTTCGAGGGCGAAACGATCTTGAGTCCCGGGGCGTGCATGAAAAACGCCTCGGGACATTGGCCGTGTTCGGGACCGGTGGCTGTCGCGCCGGACGGGCATCGCACTACCAGCGGAATCCTGTACGCGCCGCCATGTCCGTAGCGCCACATCCCGGCCTTAAGCACGACTTCGTCGCCCGCGGTGAAGAGAAAATCCGCGAACTGGAGTTCGACGATGGGCCTCAGGCCGGTCAGGGCCGCGCCGACGCCGCCTCCCACCAGCGCGTTTTCCGAGATCGGCGTGTCGAACACGCGCTCGTCGCCGAACATGTCCTTAAGGCCGGCGGTGATCCGGAAGATACCGCCGAAATTGGCAACGTCCTCGCCGTAGAGAATTACCGAAGGATCGCGCCGCATCTCCTCGACGAGCGCCTGCTTTATCGCCTCAGCGTAAGTAATCGTTGGCATCGCGTATCAACCGTCTCGCTTTGTTTTTTGGGTCAGCCGGCCGTGGATTCGGAGAAGACGTCTTCCAGCGCGGTCTCGGGTTTCGGGAATGGCTGGCTGCGCATGAACTCGACTGCCTTGTCGATCGTCGCACGCGCCTCGGCCTCGAATTCGGCCCTGCTCTCGTCGGTGAGCACCTTCTCGTCCAGGAGTTTCCGCTCGAAGCGCGGCAGCGGATCGCGCCGCCAATGCTTCTGGACTTCCTCGCGCGAGCGGTAATTCTCGGGATCGCCGACCCAGTGGCCCCAGAGCCTGTACGTCTTGCACTCGACGAGCGAGGGGCCGAGGCCTTTCCTTGCGCGATCAACGGCTTCCTTGACCGCCGCGTACACCGCCTCGGGATCGTTGCCGTCAACGGTCTTGCCCGGGATGTTGTAGCCGGCGGCGCGCGCCGAGATATCCTTGACCGCGGTCGATCTCTCCGTAGGCATCGAAACCGCCCATCCGTTGTTCTCGCAAATGAACACGACCGGGAGTTTGCGGACCGCGCTCAGGTTGACCGCCTCGTGGAAGGTGCCGCGATTCGAGGTGCCGTCGCCGAAGAAGCACAGCACCACCTTGTCCTCGCCCTTGACCTTGATCGAAATCCCCGCGCCGGCTGCGATTGGGAAGCATCCGCCGAGCGTGCCGCTTTCGCCGAGCACGCCGAGCTTCGGATATACGACCCGCATGACGCCGCCCTTGCCGCGATTTGTGCCGCCTTCCTTGCCGGCGAGATCGCAGAGAATTTTTTCGATCGGGATTCCGCGCGCAACCCAGTAGGCGACGCCGCGATGGGCGTAAAGCAGGTAATCGTCGGGGCGCATCGTCGCGATCGCGGCGCATTGCAGGGCCTCCTGGCCAACGCCCGCGTGCATGAAGCCGCCGACCTGTCCGGCCTTGATCAACTCCGCGATCCGCTCCTCGAGTCTGCGGCTGAGAAGCATCTTGCGGTAGATATCGAGTTTGAGCTTGTTGTCCATCGCCTGTCAGTCCTCCGAAACACGGCAAAGCCGCCCGCGATACCCAAGCGGCACCATACGGGCCCCCGGGGCCAAAGTAACCGAGAACGGCCAGGTTTAACAATCGGAGCGAGTCGCGCA
Organism: Deltaproteobacteria bacterium; assembly: GCA_021817345.1. GTDB lineage: Bacteria > Desulfobacterota > Binatia > Binatales > Binataceae > DTIX01. The sequence continues at coordinate 6,783 of JAKAVC010000109.1, forward strand.
GGCGGCTGCGGCTCGGCGCGAGCGAAACCGATCGGCCCCGATTCGGTGAACCGCGGAGGTTTGGGAACTTCGCGGCCGGCCATGAGCGCGTCCGACGCCGGCGCGGGCGCTCAGCCGTGCCAGGCGGGATCGAACGCGGCGCGCACGGTTTCCTCCAGCGTTCGGGTCAACGCGGCGCGCTCCGCGCCTTCGGCGGGGATCGGCGGACGAATTTTCATCTTCATCCTGCCGCCCGGGATGACCACCATCGCCTTGCGGGGAAAGAAAGCGCCCGAGCCCATTATTGCCATCGGTACGCACGGCAGTTTGGTAGCGATAGCGATCCACGCGGCGCCCTCGTTGAACGGATGGACCGAATTGTCGTTGAAGCGATGGCCCTCGGCGAAGACGCAAATCGGATAGCTGCCGCGCGCGGCCTCAAGCGCGCGGCGAATCGACTTTCCCCCGCGCTGGCGGTCGATAACGATATGACCGTTATTGCGCAGCGTGTAGCCGATCAGCGGGATCCGCAGCAGTTCCTTCTTCGCGACGAAGCGGATGTCGCCAGGCATGAAGGCAAGGATTGCAAAGATGTCGAAGAAGCTCTGATGGTTGGTCACGAGCACGTAGGATTTGAGGCCGCGAAGATGCTCGAGGCCTTCGATTTCGACCGTTACGCCACAGGTCCGGATAATCAGCCATCCCCAAGCGCGGCTCAGCGCCGAGACCCCGCGATGCATTCCGAGCGCGGCGAGCAGCGCCGCCATCAGCGCCATCACGACCGTGTACATCACTGAAAGCACGGTGGCCGCCGCGCCCCACACGAATTTCAGAAGCCGGACAGGGGCGGCCGGGCGAAGCGGCCGTGCCTCCACATGATTCGCCATCGCGCCCCAATTTGGCGACACTCGCGCTCGATGGCAAGGTCCGCGCGGGGCCGCGTTGACAGTCCCGGCGCCGATTGTTAAACGCAAATCATCCGCGCGGCTTGCGGGTCGCGATCGGGTGTAAAGCACACCCCGGGGGTGAGACTGTTTTTCAGGGAGTAGTGCCCCGTATCCCGTCGAAGCGGCCTTTTCCGGTCCGTTGCCTCCGCCCCGGCCGTATCGAGCGGACGGCGCCCGCCGCGACAAGCGGTGCGTGTGGCGCGATTTCCGCCACGTTGCTCGCGCTCGCCCTCCTCGCGTCGGCGGCTTATGGCGCGTCGCATCCGGAGACCCGTCTTACCGCGGAAACCTCATGCCGCGAGATTCGGGCCGCGTTGAGCGCGCTTGCCAAAGCCGAGCGCGAGCAGGCACTCGCGCTGCATCTGATGGCCGACGGAAAACCGACCCCGGTAGTCGAGGCGCGCTTGACTGAATTGCAGGTGCGGACGTCGGCGCTCCGGGCGATTCTGCGCAAGGTGCGCGACAAGGGCCCCGCCGATGACCCGCAGGTCCAGCGATGCGTCGCACTCGGCTTCCGCTCGCTGTTCGAGGCCGAGACGCTCAGCAACGAAATCGAGCAGGTGGTAATCGCATCCGGAGGGCCACTGACCGCGCCGCTGCGGGCGGGCGAATCCAACTGGGCCAAATTCCCGGGCGGAAAGCTCCCCGGGCCGCTCGAGCCCGCCGCCGCGCCGTCGCGCGCGGCAACGCGATAGACGTCGCCGCGGTTTGGACGGTTTCCTTCCCGGCTCTGCCAAATGACGCGATTTTTCACTCAGCTTGCAGGGTTACGTGGCCCGGTGTAACGTCTCGAATTGAAGCTGGGTATCCGCCGCGGTGCGAACGCCAGCTTCATCCCTTTTTTGGGGCCATGAAGGTCGCCCGAACAGGTGGCGACTGGTGGTGATGGGAGGCTTCGATGGACGTAAAGACGCTCGGCGTAGTCGGCGCGGGACAGATGGGCTCGGGTATCGCGCAGGTCGCCGCACAGGCCGGGATTCCGGTCTTGATGATCGACATCTCGGAAGAGGCCTGCCAGCGCGGCCTCAAGGCTATCCGCCGCAACCTCGACCGCATGATCCAGCGCGGACGCTTCAAGCCCGAAGAGCGTGACGAGATCCTTGCCCGGATCAGAACCGCAACCGAACTCGACGCGATGAGCACGGCGGACTTTGTAATCGAGGCGGCGACTGAGAACGAGGAAGTGAAGATCGAGCTGTTGCGGAAACTCGACAAGGTATGTCCTCCGGGAGTCATCTTCGCCTCAAACACTTCTTCGATATCGATCACCAGGATGGGCGCGCGGACCAGCCGCGCCGGCCAGGTAATCGGGATGCATTTCATGAATCCGGTGCCCGCGATGAAGCTGGTCGAGATCATCCGCGGTCTTGCGACCTCCGAAGACACCTACCGCCAGACGCAGCATCTGGCCGAGCGGCTCGGCAAGACCACGATGACGGCGCAGGATTTTCCGGGCTTCATCGTCAACCGCGTCCTGCTTCCGATGATCAACGAGGCGGTTTACACGCTGTACGAGGGAGTGGGCGGGGTAACCGATATCGATACCGCGATGAAGCTCGGCACCAATCAGCCGATGGGTCCGCTGGAACTGGCCGACCTTATCGGTCTCGACACCTGCCTTGCGATAATGGAAGTGATGCAGCGCGTGCTCGGCGACGACAAGTACCGGCCGTGCCCGCTGCTCAAGAAATACGTTGACGCGGGATACCTGGGGCGCAAGACGGGGCGCGGATTCTATACCTACGACGAGAAGGGAAATCCGGCTCCGCCCGCTCCGCTCAAATAAACCCTGCCGGGGCTTTGGTCCGCGCGCCGGCGTGGCACGGGAGGAGAGATGGCGATGACGGTCAAGGCTTTCATCCTGATAGACACTTCGCCCGGCAAGGCCCGCGAGGTCGCGGCCAAGATCAGGCAGGTTCCGGGGGTTTCCGTCGCCCACGCGGTCACCGGACCGCACGACATAATCGCGGTCGCCGAGGCCAAGGACGTGACCGCGCTCGGAGAGCTGGTGGTGCAGAAGATCCAGAGCGTTGTCGGCGTCAACCGAAGCCTTACCTCGATCGTTGCCGACTGACGCCGGCGGGATGTGATATTCTTTTTGAAGGTGGGACGAAGCGGTTATGGTTGAACTTCCGGTAGTCAAGCGCTTGCGCAAGGAGATGGAAAATCTCAAGCGCGAACTCACCGTCGAACTGCCCAAGGAACTGGAGCGCGCGCGCGCCCACGGCGACCTCTCGGAGAACGCGGAGTGGGCGATGGCGAAGCAGCGCCAGGAGTTCCTGCGCGCGCGGCTGAGCAATCTCGAAGCGCGGGTCGCCGAACTCGCCACCATCAATCTCGATTCGATTCCGCGTGAAACCGTCGGCCTTGGAAGCAAGGTCGAGCTCGAGGACCTCGACGAGGGCGGAACGATGGAATACGAAATCGTCGTGCCCGAGGAAGTCGATGGCGCGCAGAACCGCATCTCGCTCTCTTCGCCGCTCGGCCGCTCGCTGATCGGCAAGGGTGCCGACGACGATATCGAGGTGCAGACGCCGAAAGGCCGCCGCTCCTACATAATCAAGAAGCTCGTCACCATCCACGAACTGCTCGCCCGGGAAAACGGCGGCGCCAAAGCCGACTAGGAATCAGGGCCACTTGCGCGGCTCGATGACTGAATCGAGGCGGACGGGCCTTCGGCCGCCCGCCTTCGTTTTTTTTGGCGCGAGCAATTCCAATCATCTCTGCCCGCGATCCGGCGCACGGATGCCCCCGACTCATCGCGACGGACGCTCGCTCCATTCGGCGCTGTAGCATCGCCGCCCGCGCACGAATGTCATCTCCACCGCGCGCTCATCGCCGAGGAACACCAGTTGCGAAACAATCGTCTCGGCATTATCGGCTTGCCCGTAAACTCCGCATCCGCCGTCGAACAGCTTCGGGTTAATCACCGCGAAGTCGGCGTCCTTCCCCGGTGCGAGGTTTCCCGTGACGCCTTCCAGTCCGAGCGCCGTCGCGCCGCCCATCGTCGCGAGGAAGAACGCAGTGCTCACGCCAATCATCCGGGCGCGAGCGCGAGAACCCGGCGCAAGCGCGCGCGCCGTGGCGACGTATACCGCTGTGCGCATCGTGGCGAACGGGTCGAGCGTCGGTCCGCCGGCGACGTCGGAGCCAAGTCCGATCCTGAGGCCCGAATCGAGCATCTCCCTTAGCGGCATCATCCCGCTTTGAAGGAACAGGTTGGATGCCGGGCAATGGGCGACGCCGCATCGATTGCGCGCGATCAGCAAGCGTTCGCGCGCGCCGAGATAGATGCAGTGGGCCAACACTGTTCTCTCCGTCAGCATCCCGGCGTTTTCGTACACGTTCGTGTAGCTTGCGGCTTTAGGAAAGAGCCTTCGCACCCATTCGACCTCGGCGCGGTTCTCGGCAAGATGGGTCTGTATATAAGCGCCGCTCGCGCGGGCCATCCGCGCCGCTTCGCGCATCAGTTCGGCGCTGCAGCTCGGCGCGTAACGCGGGGTGAACGCGTACTTGAGCCGTCCGCGGTCCGCGCCGTTCCATTCGCGGCAGAGTTCCTCGCTCGCGCGAAGCGATTGTTCGGTGGTTTCGCGCAGGAACCGCGGCACGTTCCGATCCATCATTGCCTTGCCGATTATCGCGCGAATTCCCGAGCGCTCGGCCGCGCGGAACGCAATCCGCGTACTTTCCTTTTGCACCGAGCAATAGACCGCGGCCGTCGTGACGCCGCATGATAGAAGCCGCGCGAAGAAAACCGGTGCAAGGCGCGCCGCCGCGCGGGGCGTGAAGTTCCTTTCCGCCGGATAGATGAACGAATCCAGCCAGTCGAGCAGTTGCTTGCCGTGAAGTCCCGCGGCCGGATACTGCGGCAGATGCGTGTGCGCGTCGACGAAGCCGGGGATCACGAGCCGGCCCGCCAGGTCGACGACTTTCGCGCCGCGATGGGCGCGGAGTATCGGGCGGTACTCGCCAGCGGCGAGAATCGTTCCGCCGTCGTCTATCGCGAGCGCTCCGTCCTTGAAGAACTCGATACGCTCGGGCGCGAGCGGGTTGAGGATCGTCGCGCGGAAGATCGATTTGCGCGCGCTCGATGGAACTTCGCCGGGGTGTTCGTTCACGGGCGTCATCGCGCGCGCATCAGTCGCCGCCGCCGTAAAGCGCTTCGATCCTGTCGCGGTAGTGCGCCTGGATCATTTTGCGCCTGAGCTTGAGCGTCGGCGTGAGTTCCCCGTTTTCCTGGGTGAACGGCTCGGAGAGGACGGAGAAGCCGACGATCGCCTCGACGTCGGAGAGATGCTTGTTAAGCTCGCGCAGGCGCGCCTGGAAGAGCGCGCGCAATTGCGGCGAGTGCGCGATTTCCTCGACCGGCTTGCCCTCAAGACCGTTTTCCTTGAGAAAGTCGCGCAGGTTTTCCAGGTTCGGAACCAGGAGCGCGACCAGGTGCTTTCGGCGGTCGCCGACCACGCACGCCTGCGCGATAAAGGGATCGCCGATAAGTTTATTCTCGAGCTTGGCGGGCGAGACGTTCTTGCCGCCCGAGAGCACGATGATTTCCTTCTTGCGATCGGTGATCCGGATGAAACCCTCGGAATCGATTTCGGCCATGTCGCCCGTGTGAAGCCATCCCTCGGAATCGATCGCCTCGCGGGTGTCCTGCTCGAGCCGGAAATATCCCTTCATCACGTTGGGCCCGTGCACCAGCAGTTCGCCGTCGGGCGCGGTTTTGACCTTGACGCTCGGAAGCGGGCGTCCCACTGTGCCGATTCTGGTCCCGCCGCCGAGCAGATTGACCGAGACGACCGGCGAGGCCTCGGTGAGCCCGTATCCCTCGACCAATGGAACTTCGGCGGCGGCGAAAAATCGGAAGATGTCCGGCGAAAGCGGCGCGCCGCCCGAGACGAGATAGCGAAGACGGTTGCCGAAGATCGCGCGGATACGATGGAAGACGAGTTTTCGATACAGCGCCATCTGCGCCGCAAGGGTTGCCGGGAGCGGCTCTTTGCGAAGGCGATATTCGGTCGCGCGCATCCCCGCGCCGAGCGCCGCTTCGAACAGCCGGCGCCGCAGCGGCGAACCGGTCTCGACCATCCGCCTGACCCGCGTGTGTATCACTTCGAGAAGCCGCGGCACCACCAGCACCACGGTCGGATTGGTCTCCAGAAGGTTGCCGGCGACCTGCGCCAGCCCCTCGGCGTAGGAAATCGTTCCGCCCGCGAGCGTCACCGCGTAATAACCGCCGGTGCGCTCGAACGAATGCGCCACCGGCAGGAACGAGAGCGTCGAATCGGTCTCGTTCAGGTCCAGCACCTCGATCGAGTCGGCCGCGTTGGACAGGATGTTGCCGTGCGTGAGCATCACGCCCTTGGAGTCGCCGGTCGTGCCCGAGGTGTAGATGAACGTGGCGAGGTCATCGCGTTTGCCGGGGGCGACCGGCGCGGGCTCGGCAGCGCTGGCCGATTCCAGCGTCATCACGGGCGCCGTTCCGAACGAGCGCTCGCGCGCCGAGGCGCCGGGATGGATCGCAACGATCGCCTCGACTCCGGGAATGGAGCTTCCGAAGCCGAGCAGCTTTTTGACCAGTTCATCGCCGCCCGCGGCAACCACGCGCGCGCCGGAATCGTTGATTACGTGGCGCGTTTCCTCGGCGGAACTCGTGGTATAGAGCGGAACGACGATCGCGCCCATCCCGAGCGCGGCCTGATCGACGATCACCCATTCGGGCGAATTGTCGGCAAGAATCGCAACCCGGTCGCCTGGCTTGAGCCCGAAGCGCAGGAGCCCGGCGCGCAGTTTCGCCGCCGCTTCGGCAATCGCGCCCCAGGAGAAGTCGCGCCAGACCTTGTCGCGCTTTTGCCTTAAAAAGGTCCGCGAGCCGTACCTGCGCGCCTGATGGTCGAAGCCTTCGGCAAGCGTCGCAAACGACGATCTGGCGCGTTCGGCCGCGCTCGATTGCGTGTCAGGATTGGAGCCGGATGTCATAAGCCCTCTCTGCCAAACTGAAGGCGAGTTGTAGCGGAATCCGAGCCTGACGCAAACCAGCAGGCCGAGTGGGAAAATTCTCGCGTAAGACTTTCTTATTTTGACGCAACGGATTAATGTTTTGTCCCTGAGATTCGACCGGCTCAGCCGGAACGATATCCGCGCGGCTCGCGCCGGTTGCCATCGCCGCAAAACCTTGGTAAGTCGAACCGTCCGCGAGTAAGTTGGCCGTCCATTCCGCGGTTCGCCAGTGCGCTCGGCGGGCGGAACCTGGCGCGCCGCGCGTATTTTCAATGATCTGAGTTCTGGAAGTGGAAAACGAGCATTTGTCCAAGCCGTCGATAGCGCCCGTGATGCATTGCTTTGCGATCCTTCTGGCGTGTGTCACTTTTTTCCTGCTCTTCGTGGGCGCATTGGTGATGTCGACCGGGTCGGGTTTGTCGGTGCCGACCTGGCCGCTTGCATGGGGGAAACTGATACCGCCGCTGGTCGGCGGAGTCAGGTACGAGTACGCCCATCGGGTCGTCGCCGGGATCGTCGTTATCCTGACGCTCACGATGGCGCTGTGGGCGTTGATGACCGAGCGGCGGCGGATAGTCCGCAACACCGCGCTTGCGGCCTTCGCCCTGGTGATTGTTCAGGCGATCCTCGGCGGGCTGACGGTGCTGCTCGGGATTCCGCTGCCGATTGCGATGGCGCATACCAGCACCGCGATCATCTTTTTCTGCACGGCGGTTGCGCTTGCGATTTTCACCAGCCGATGGTTCGAGGAGGCGCCGCATCTTGAGGAACCGCCGCATCGGGTCGCGCTGACGACCCTAAGCGTGATTACGACACTGGTCGTTTACTGCCAGATAGTCATCGGCTCGGTCGTGCGTTTCGTGAACGACGCGATTGCGATAAAGGACTTTCCGATTTTCGCGGGACCGGCGTTACCGCGCGTGATGAGCGAGGCGATCGTCTCCGACTATGCGCATCTGGGCGACGCGATCGCGGTCACTTTTTTCGTGCTGTGGACGTCGCTGCGCGTGTTCCGCTCGCATCTCGATCAGCCGAAGCTCGTGCGCCTCGCGGAGGCGATGGTGCTGCTGCTCGCGCTCCAGATCCTGCTCGGGCTGACGACGGTATGGACCGACGGGGCGGTGATTCCCGCCTCGGCGCACGTTGCGGTCGGCGCGGGGGTGCTCGCCGCCAGCGTCGCGATGGCGCTTCGCGCGTTCAGGCTGTACGGCCGGCCCCGCAGCGCGCCGCAGACCGCTTCGCGCGAGCCGGTGCGCGGCACTTTCGAGCGTAAGGTCACCGCATGAACGCGCGCGAGATAGCTATCGAATCGCGGGCCGAACTCTCCCGCAATCGCCTCGGCGGTTATCTTGAGCTGACCAAGCCGCGGGTCACCTCGATGGTGCTGGTGACCACGCTGGCCGGCTTTTACCTGGGCGCTGCCGGGTCCTTCGATCTTGCGGTCGCGCTCAACCTGATGATCGGCACCGCGCTCGCTTCGGGCGGCACGCTTGCCCTAAACCAGTATATCGAGCGCGAGTCCGACGCGTTCATGAAGCGCACGCGCTATCGTCCGCTGCCTGACGGACGCCTCACTCCGCCCGAGGCGCTATGGTTCGGGCTGCTTGCGAGCGCAAGCGGGATCGTTTATCTGCTGCTGACGGTCAACTGGCTGGCGGCCGCGGTCACCACCTCGATCACGACGATTTACCTGCTTGCCTACACGCCGCTGAAGCGCGTCTCGTGGATGTGCAACCTGGTCGGCGCGATTCCCGGCGCGCTGCCGCCGGTCGCGGGATGGGCCGGCGCGCGGGGGAGCCTCAGCGCCGAGCCGTGGGTGCTCTTCGGGATAATGTTCCTCTGGCAACTGCCCCATTCGCTCTCGATCGCGAAGCTCTACCGCGACGATTACGAGCGCGCTGGAATCCGGCTGCTGCCCGAGCCGCGCAACGGGCGCGCACTCGAGAACCCGGTCATCATCGCCGCGAGCGTCATGCTGCTCGCGGTCGGGGCGCTGCCGACCCTGATGGGATTCGCGGGAACAACCTACCTGGTCGTTGCGGGAGTTCTCGGGATCGCGATGCTCGCGTGCGGGATCGTGCTAGTGAGCGGGCCCGAGACGGCGGCCGCGGCGCGGCGCGTGATGCTCGCGTCGCTGATTTATCTGCCGAGTGTGCTGCTGGTGATGGTTCTCGACAAGATTTGAGCACGGAGCCGGCGCTGGACAAATCCCGGGCGGCATTTCACGCGACCAGGTGATTTCATAGTGATTTCGTATTATTCACTCGCGCCGCTGAACGCGATCCTCAACGCAACCGCGGGAGTCCTGTTGCTCGCGGGCTTTTACTTCATCAAGACCCGCCGCGTTCGCGCCCATCGCGCGTGTATGCTCGCGGCGTTCGCCGTCTCGATCGCGTTTCTCATTTCCTACCTCGTCTTCCACTACCACGTGGGCGACGTGCGCTTCACCGGACAGGGATGGATCCGGCCGGTTTACTTCTCGATTCTGATACCGCACATAATCCTTGCCGGAGTGATAGTGCCGCTTGCGATCGCGACGCTCTATTTCGGTCTGAAGGGGCGTTTCCCGCGCCATCGCCGGGTCGCGCGATGGGCCTGGCCATTATGGATGTTCGTCTCGGTCACCGGCGTCATCATCTACCTGATGCTGTTCCGGCTCTACACGCCGAATCTTCCGCCCGTGCGCTGAGACCGCTTGCGCCAGTCTTTGGAGCGCGGCCGCTCGCCCCTGACCCTGAGGCCGAAGAGCCAGGAACGGCCGCGGTGCGCCTACGCTTTAGCGCTCGGACGGCTCGACACCGCGTCATGCCATCGCTGCAGATTTTTCAGTTCCGGCGCGATCCTTATATCCGCCGCGCGCCCTGGAACGTCCAATGTTCGAACTGGCAGTCTTTGAGGGGTTGCGCGCGCGATTCATCCGCGCCGCCGACGGAATCGGAGGAACTGGCTCGTGAAAATCAGCAGGTCGCTTTTCCGCTCCACCGCGCTCGTTTTTATCGGCGCGCTCTTCGCCGTCCGGGCCGCGTCCGCGCAGACCGGCCCGATGCGGATGCATCACGGCTTTCAAGACACCAGGAAGTGGGTCGGCATTTTCGAGTCGCCGGAACGCGCAAAGTGGCAGAAGCCCGATGAGGTTGTAAAGGCGCTCGCTCTCAAACCGGGCGAGAACATTGCCGATATCGGCGCGGGCACGGGATATTTCACGCGCAGGTTCGCCCGCGCGGTCGCTCCCGGCGGAATCGCGACGGGACTCGACGTGGAACCCGGGATGGTCGCGTACATGAAGCGCGATGCCGAGAAACTCGGGCTTAAGAATTACCGCGCGCGCGTCGCCAAGCCGGATGATCCGGAACTCGCGCCCGATTCCGTCAACCTGATCTTCTTCTGCGACGCGCTCCATCACATCGCCGGCCGGGTCGCCTATTTAAAGCGGCTTCATCCGGCGCTCAGGCGCGGCGGCAGGATAGCGCTGGTCGATTTCAAGCCATCGTCGCCGATTGGCCCGCCGAAGGCGATGAGAATCCCGCCGGGCGAGGCAATCAAGGAATTCAGGGAGGCGGGCTATCGTCCGATACGCGAATTCAATTTTCTGCCGTACCAGTACTTTATCGAATTCGTCCCGAGCCGCGCCGCTGCGCGCTAAGGGTGGGACGCCGGCCGTGACCCGCGGCCTGCCGCCTAAGAGCGCGCCGCTGCGCTTGATTCGTGGCGCGCACCGCGGGTTGACGCCATCCGCGATTCTTCACAGACGCACCGCGTCGTCGCGCCCGGGCAGCGGCTGACAGCGCGTCCGAATCGGCCTTTTGCCGGTTTCGCCGCGCCTGCGTAAACTCCATCGTGGACCGCGTCCATCGGCCAAAGGACCGCGCGGAACCCTCATGATGATGGCGGCAAACCCGAGCAAGATCGAAGCTGAAATCCAGAAGCTCCGCGACCAGATCAATCATCACAATTACCTCTACTACGTCCTCGATCAGCCCGAGATTTCCGACGCCGAGTACGACAAGCTGATGCGCCGGCTCGAAGCGCTGGAGCACGAGCATCCCGAACTCGTCACCGCTGACTCGCCGACCCAGCGGGTTGGCGCCGCGCCGAGCGAAAAGTTCGCCGTCGTGCGCCATCGCACGATGATGATGTCGCTCGCCAACGCGATGAACGCCGAGGAGATGGTCGAGTTCGACCGCCGCATCAAGCGCTTTCTGAAAATCGAGGGCGATATCGAGTACGTCGCCGAGGTCAAGCTCGACGGTCTCAGCGTGGAACTGGTTTACGAGGACGGAAAGCTCGCGGTTGCCTCGACGCGCGGCGACGGAATCAACGGCGAGGACGTTACCGCGAATGTCCGCACGATAAAGAGCGTGCCGCTTCGCCTGCTCAAGCCCAAAAGACTTCCGATCCCGAAACTGCTCGAAGTGCGCGGCGAGGTGATCCTGCCCAAGCGGGCCTTTGTGAAGCTCAATGAGGAGCGCGAGCGCAAGGGCGAGCCGCTCTTTGCCAACCCGCGCAACGCCGCCGCGGGCTCGCTGCGCCAGCTCGACCCCCGTGTCACCGCCTCGCGCCCGCTCGATATCTTTCTATACGCGCCCGGCGTGCTCGAAGGCGTCGAGTTCCAATCGCAGTGGGAGTTCCTGCAATCGATCAAAGAATACGGGCTTCGCGTCAACCCCGAGTCGCGCGTATGCCGCAACGTTGACGAGGTTCTCGAGTATTGGAACCGGATGAGCGAGCGGCGCCACGAACTCGATTACGACGCCGACGGCATCGTCGCCAAGGTCAACTCCTACGCACTGCAGGCGCAGCTTGGCGAGGTGTCGCGCTCGCCGCGATGGGCGATCGCGTACAAGTTCAAGGCGCAGCAGGAGGAGACGAGGATCGAAAAAATCGAGGTGCAGGTCGGACGGATCGGTTCCCTGACGCCGGTCGCGAAGCTCAAGCCCGTTCAGCTTGCCGGGGTTACGATCTCCAGCGCCTCGCTGCACAACCTCGACGAGATCCGCCGCAAGGATATCCGCGAGGGCGACACTGTGATGCTCGAGCGCGCGGGCGATGTGATTCCCTACGTCGTGCGGGTGACGAAGAAGGGCCATCCGCGTGCGCCCGAGTTCCAGATGCCGAAGCGATGCCCCGAGTGCGGCGGCGCGATCGTCCACGAGGAAGGCGAGGTCGGCTACTTCTGCGTCAACGCCAATTGCCCGGCCCGGATGCGCGAGTCGATACGCCATTTCGCTTCGAAGAACTGCATGAATATCGACGGATTCGGCGACAAGCTCGTTGCCCAGCTCGTCGAAAGCGGGCTGGTCAAGGAGCTGGACGATCTTTACAAGCTCAAGCAGGAGCAGCTTGCGCAACTGGAGCGGATGGGCGAGAAGAGCGCGCGCAACATCATCGACAATATCGACGCCTCGCGCAAAACCACGCTCGATCGCGTTATTAACGCGCTCGGTATCCGCCACGTCGGAGAGCATACGGCGCGCCAGCTCGCCACGCGCTTCCAGACGCTCGAGCAGCTTGCCCGGGCGAACGAGGAGGAGCTTCGCGCGATCCGCGATATCGGGCCTGAAGTTGCCCGCAGCATCCGCGAATACTTCGACGAGCCGCGCAACCTGAAGGTGGTCGAACGCCTTGCGCGCGAGCTCGAAATCGAGCGCCCGCGCGTTCGCGCGGGCGGTCCGCTGCGCGACAAGAGCGTGGTCCTGACCGGGACGCTCGAATCGATGACGCGCGAGGAGGCCGAACGCAGAATACTGGAGTCGGGCGGCAGAGTGAGTTCCTCGGTGAGCCGCAAGACCGATTTCGTGGTGGTCGGGGCCGAGCCGGGCTCCAAGCTTCGCCGGGCCAGGGAACTCGGCGTCAAAACGCTCGAGGAAAAGGAGTTCCTCGAGATGCTTGGGGGTGGGCGATGACGACCCGTACTGCGGAGCCTCGCGCCCGCGTTCACCTGATCGTCAAAGGCCGCGTCCAGGGCGTCTTTTTCCGCCATTCGACCGTTGATACGGCGCGCACGCTCGGGTTGACCGGATGGGTGCGCAATTTGCCGAGCGGCGAGGAGGTCGAGATTATGGCGGAAGGCAGGCGCCGCGACCTTGAAAGCCTCGTCGCGTGGGCCCATATCGGGCCGCCGGGCGCGCATGTCGAAAGCGTGGACGAGGAGTGGTCGGAGTGTAGAATGGAATTCAACGATTTTCGGGTGCGTTAGAAATTGAAGGAGGCGGTGTGGTGGCAAAGACGCGCGGACTTGCGATTGGGCGCACCCTGTGATGGAGTAAAAAGTCTGCGCACGTTCCTTAAGCAATTCGGCCTTTCAAGAATTTCACGTATTAGCTATACTTTCGTGTTGGTCGTCCGATTGTTGCACCTGATTTGCGCAACCGGACCTTTGCGCCTAGGTTTCATAGGTTAGAGGGAGAGAAGACTGAGATGGCTGTACCACCTGAGGCAGCTTCAAGAGCCGCCGACTCCCAGGGTTCCGGTTCGGCGGGCGACGCTCACAAGCCGCTTACGCCGCGCGAGCAGGTTGTAATTCGATTTGCCGGAGACTCGGGCGACGGGATGCAGTTGGTTGGGACGCAGTTTACCTCCGAGTCGGCGCTGGCGGGCAATGACATCGCCACGGTGCCCGACTTTCCCGCCGAAATACGAGCCCCTGCCGGCACCCTGGCCGGAGTGTCGAGCTTCCAAGTCAATATTTCCTCGAGCGAAATCTTTACCGCCGGCGACGAGCCCAACGTGCTGGTCGCGATGAACCCGGCGGCGCTCAAGGCGAATATCGGCGACCTGAGCCCCAACGCGGTGATAATCGCGGACCGGGAGTCGTTCACCGACGCCAATCTCAAGCGCGCCGGATACACCTCTAATCCGCTCACCGACCATTCGTTGGACAAGTTCCAGGTCTTCGAGGTGGACGTCACCAAGCTGACGACGCTTGCCCTGCAGGGAACGGGCCTGAGCAACCGCCAGGTGGTGCGATGCCGCAATATGTTCGTGCTGGGGCTGATCTCGTGGCTTTATCAGCGGCCGATCGAGAGCACGGTGTCGTGGCTGGAGAGCCGGTTCAAGAAGACTCCCGAGGTGCTTGACGCCAACATCCGCGCGCTCAAGGCGGGTTACAATTACGGCGAGACGACCGAGCTGTTCGCCTCGGGCTACAAGGTTCCGCCCGCGAAGATCGCTCCCGGAGTGTACCGCAATATCACCGGCAACAGCGCGACGGCTATCGGTTTCACCGTAGCGGCGCAAAAGGCCGGCCGTCCGTTGTTCCTCGGCTCGTACCCGATTACGCCCGCAAGCGACATCCTGCACGAGCTTTCCGGCTACAAGAACTACAACGTCTATACCTTTCAGGCAGAGGACGAGATCGCCGGCGTATGCTCGGCTATCGGCGCGGCCTTCGGCGGCGCAATCGCGATTACGACCACCTCGGGCCCGGGCGTGAACCTTAAAGCCGAGGCGATCGGACTCGCGGTCAAGGTCGAACTGCCGCTCGTCATCACCGACGTGCAGCGCGCCGGCCCGTCGACCGGGATGCCGACCAAGCCCGAGCAGGCCGACCTCCTGATGGCGCTGTTCGGACGCCATGGCGAGGCGCCGCTGCCGATTATCGCCGCGTCAACCCCGGCGGATTGCTTCGAGTGCGCATACGAGGCGGTTCGGATCGCGGTCAAATACATGACGCCCGTGATCCTGCTTACCGACGGCGCGCTCGCCAACGGCGCCGAACCGTGGCTGCTGCCCGATCTCTCGAAACTCCCCCCGATCAAGGTCGAGTTCGCGACCAACCCTGACGGGTTCATGCCCTACGCGCGCGACGAAGAGACACTGTCACGGCCGTGGGCGGTTCCGGGAACGCCCGGCCTGATGCATCGCGTGGGCGGACTCACCGGCGAGCATCTGACCGGCAATGTCAGCTACTCGCCATCCAACCATGAGATGATGATCCGGCTTCGCGCGCGCAAGATCGCGGGAATCGCGCGCGAGATGAAACCGCTCGAGATCTTCGGCGACCAGGAGGGTGGCGACATCGTCGTGCTCGGATGGGGTTCGACCTTCGGCCCGATTCGCGAGGCGGTCAAGCAGACGCGGGCGGCGGGCAAGAAGGTTTCGCACATCCACTTGCGTTACCTCAATCCGCTGCCCAAAGACCTTGGCGAAAAGCTCCGCCGGTTCAAGAAAGCGATGGTGGCGGAGATGAACCTCGGGCAACTGCTCAAGCTGGTGCGCGCCGACTATCTGATCGACGCGATCGGGTGCAACAAGGTCCAGGGCCGTCCGTTCAAAGTCAGCGAACTGGTGTCCCGGATCTCGCGCGCCCTGGAGGACTGACGAATATGGCTACCGCGCTTACGCGTAAGGATTTCGCTTCGGACCAGGAAGTGCGATGGTGCCCGGGATGCGGCGACTACGCAATCCTGGCCGCGGTGCAGAAGGCGATGCCGGAGTTTGGGATTCCACCCGAGAAATGCGTGTTCATCTCGGGCATCGGATGCTCGAGCCGGTTTCCCTACTACATGAACACCTATGGCTTCCATACGATTCACGGCCGCGCGCCGGCTATCGCGAGCGGACTCAAGATAAGCCGTCCCGATCTCGACGTGTGGGTGGTGACGGGCGACGGCGACGCGCTTTCCATCGGCGGCAACCATCTCATCCATGTGCTGCGTCGCAACGTGGACCTCAACATCCTGCTGTTCAACAACAGGATTTACGGCCTCACCAAGGGGCAGTATTCGCCGACCTCCGAGCGGGGTAAAATCACCAAGTCCACGCCCGTGGGCTCGATCGATTTTCCCTTCAATCCGATCACCGTCGCGCTCGGCGCGCACGCCACGTTCGTCGCCCGCTCGATCGATGTCGAACAGAAGCACCTGGGCGAGATGCTCAAGCGCGCCCATGCGCACCGCGGCGCCTCATTCCTCGAGATCCTGCAGAACTGCAACATCTTCAACGACGGCGCCTTCAACGACCTGACCGACAAGGCGATAAAGGCCGAGCATCAACTGGTTCTCGAGCACGGCAAACCGCTCATCTTCGGCAAGAACCGCGATCGCGGAATCCGGCTGAACGGGCTCAGGCCCGAGGTCGTGACGCTCGGCAACGGCGTTACGGAAAATGACCTGCTGGTGCACGACGAGACCAATCTCGGGCTCGCCTTCATGCTCGGCAACTTCGAGCCGCCGATGCCCACGCCGGTCGGTGTCTTTTATTGCGAGTCGCGTCCGGCCTACGACGCTGAAGCGGCGAAGCAGATCGAAATGGTCACCGCGAAGCAGGGCAAGGGCGATCTGAACAAGCTGCTGCGGGGCGGCGACACCTGGACCGTCAACTAAGAACGTTCCGATAACCGCACACTCAACCCGGAAGGACCTATTCCTTCCGGGTTTTCTTTTTCGTCGCGCGGCGAAGATGCCGGTAAGTCGCGCCGTCGATCGGCCCGGCAGGTCCGCGAAGGGTTCAGAAATTGGTGCGCTTGAACAGGCGTTCAGGGATTATCCTTATCACGCCCATGATCGGCCGCCAGAACCACGGCACGTAAACGACGTCGCGCTTTTTTTCCCATGCGCGGAAGATGCTTGCGGCGGCTCTCTCGGGCGCGACGGTCAGCAGCGTGCCTTCGCGTCCCCAGGTCATGCGCGTGTCGACGGTGCCGAGAATCACCGTCATCACGTGAACGCCTCGGCGCGAGAGTCTTGCGCGCAGGCCCTGGGTGAAAAGATGCAGCGCGCCCTTGGCCGAGCCGTAAACGTAGTTGCGCGCGCGCCCGCGAACGCCCGCGACCGAGCCGAGCACGACGATGAAGCCGCGGCCCTGCTGCTCGAGATGGCGCGCCGCGAGCGTCAGTATCGAGACCGCGCCCGCGTAATTCTGGTTCACGAGCGAGAGTGCCTCGCCGGGATCTATCAGCGCGCGCGCCTCGTCGCCGAGCGTGCCGAAGCACAGGAGCACGCCGTCGAGCCCGCCGAGTTCGCGGATCGCGCGCTCAAGGAAATCGCGATGCGAGGCGAAGTCGGCGGCGTCGAAGGTTCCCCAGAGCGCGTCGGCGCCCGAGCGCGTCGCGATATCCGCGGCGATCTTCGACGCTTCGGCGGCGTCGCGCGCCGCCGCATGGATTCGCGCGCCGCGCTCCGCGAACCGCATCGCGAGCGCCCGCGCGATGGGAGAAGTTGCGCCAAGCAGCAGTATCTTCATCGCCGCGCGCTCCGCCTACGCCGGTTCCATTTTGAGCCTGCGCGAGAGGCTCGAGGAAAAGCGGTTGTCGGGGTCGGCCACGGCCTTGATTTGCCGCCACCTGTCGAGGTTCGGATACATCGCGCGGAGCGCCTCAGGCGCAAGGCGCGCGTCCTTGGCCAGGTACACGCGTCCGCCGCGCTTGAGCACCATCGCGTCAAGGCGGTCGAGAAACTCAAACAGCCCCTGCGTCACGGGGAAATCGAGCGCGAGCGTGTAACCCGGCATCGGAAACGAGAGCATCCCCTCCTGCGCGCCGAACTTCTTGAGCACGGCCAAAAAAGAGCCGCGCCCGCTCTTTGCGATCGCTTCGAGAACCTCGACAAGGCCCTCGCGACTCTCGCCGAGCGGCCACACGCACTGGTATTGGACGAATCCGCGTTTGCCGTAAATCCGGTTCCAGTTTTCGATCGAATCAAGCGGATAGAAGAATGGCTGATATGGCGTGATCACGCGCGCGGCGCTCGGATGGCGCAGGTAGTAGGCCGCATTGAACGCGCGCACGCTCGCGGGCGCGAGAACGAAGCCCGGCAAATCGAGCGGCACCGCAAGACGCGACGGCGGCTCGGGGCGAAGCGGAGACTGGCGCAGCCTTGCCGGCAGCGCTTCAGGGGCGGCGAAATTTCCCACGCTCAGAATCGAGCGGCCGAGCGCGCCGCGCCGGGCAAGGCAATCGATCCACGCGACTGAATAATCGTAGCGCGAATCGGCCGCCTCGAACCGGGCGAAGGCGTCGTCCACGTTGGCCGCGCGGATGATTTCGCCCTCAAGATAGGCGCTCGCGATGTGGCGGAGCCGGATCTCGAGTTCGATAATGACGCCGGTCAGGCCCATCCCGCCGACCGTCGCCCAGAACAGTTCCGTGTTCTCCTCGCGCGAGCATCGCTTGATTTCGCCCGAAGCGAGCATCAGATCGAACCAGGACACGTGGGCTGCCAGCGAGGATTCACGATGGTGGTTTTTGCCGTGGACGTCCGCCGCTATCGCGCCGCCCAGGGTGACGTAGCGGGTTCCAGGCGTTACCGGCGGAAAAAAGCCGCGCGGCACGAACACGTCGATGATTTCCCCGATCGTGACGCCCGCTTCGCACCGGAGCGCGCGCGTCTTGGGATCGAAGGCGAGCATCCGGTTCATCCGCTCGACGTCAACCACCCGCGCGCCGGCATTAAGCGCGGCATCGCCGTAGGCGCGCCCCGCGCCGCGCGCGATCAGCGTCCGGGTGTTGGAAACAACGACCGAGCGCAATTCGGCGAGCTTCTCGGGGCGATAGACCTCGCTTTCGCAGGCCGGGTAGCGGCCCCATCCGCTGAGCCGCGTGCGACGGCCGCGCGCGCTCGAAACCGCCTCTGGCGCCTCGGTACCGGATATTTCGGATAAGGTTGCCTCGTTCATGCCACGCCCACGGTAAGCTAACAGGAAGGCGCAACCGGAGGAACGCCGGAGCGCGCGCACGCTCGCGGGTCGCGTGTTTTTGCCACGCGCGCATCGGATGCCCCAGCAGGCTGTTGATAAATCACAGCCTGCTCCCCCTCTCTTGTCTCCCCCGCAAAAGAGCGGGAGAGAAGATTGAGGAAGGCGGCCGTCTTTTACGCAGAGTGTTGAGAAGGAGATTCTTTGCTCGACTTTCAACTGCGATCCTTCTGAACACGGTTGCTGCTAGGATGGCCGTCGGACGCAACAGGGGAGAGTGAAATCATGTCCTGGCAGCCGGAAATCGACGAAATTCGCCGCCGCATCGAAATTGCCAAGCAGATGGGCGGGCCCGACAATATCAAACGTCAGCACGACGGCGGAAAACTGACCGTCCGCGAGCGTATCGAGCGCCTGCTCGATCCCGGAACCTTTCACGAATACGGCGCGCTGGCCGGAAGCCCGAAATACGAGGGCGACACGATGGTCGGCTTCATGCCGGCTAATTTCGTCGGAGGAACCGGCAGGATAAACGGCAGGATGGTCGCGGTCGGCGGCGACGATTTCACGATGCGCGGCGGCGCGGCCGACGCTTCGGTCGGCAACAAGCAGGGTTACGCCGAGCTTATCGCGCACGAACTTCGCATCCCGATTGTCCGGCTCGTGGACGGCACGGGCGGCGGCGGAAGCGTGCGCACGCTCGATACTCTGCGGCGCACCTACGTTCCGGCGAATCCCGCGTTCGACATCCTGGTGAAGCTGACGGGCGAAGTGCCGGTGGTGGCGGGATGCATGGGATCGGTTGCGGGACTGGGCGCGGCGCGCGTCGCGGCGTCGCACTTCTCGGTGATGGTGCGCGGGACGAGTCAGCTTTTTGTCGCGGGGCCGCCGGTCGTGAAATGGGGTACGGGCGAGGACCTTACCAAGGAGGAACTGGGCGGCTCCGACATCCACGCGCACGGAAGCGGCGCGGTTGACAACGAGGCCGAAAGCGAGGACGACGCGTTCGCGCAGATACGGCGCTTTCTTTCCTATCTGCCGCAGAGCGTGTGGCAGGTTCCGCCCTATGCGAAGCCGGACGACGAACCCGGCCGGCGCGAAGAGGAGCTGATCGGCATCGTGCCGCGCAACCGGCGCCAGGGCTACGACGCGCGCCGGATCGTCGAGTGCGTGATGGATCGCGAATCGTTTTTCGAGATCGCGCCCGGATTCGGCCCGTCGCTGGTTACGGGCTTCGCGCGGCTCGACGGCTTTGCGGTCGGCGTGATGGCGAACGATCCGTATTTTATCGGCGGCTCACTGGACGCGGCGGCGTCGGACAAGATGGTGAAGTTCGTGGACCTGTGCGACACGTTCCATCTGCCGGTTGTGAACTTCGTCGATCAGCCGGGATTTCTTATCGGGCGCCAGGCCGAGATGGAAGGAACGATACGGCACGGCGTGCGCGCTCTTTACGCGGTGTTCCAGGCCACTACGCCGTGGGTCGCTATCATGGTGCGGCGATGCTTCGGAGTGGCGGGCGCGGGGCACGGAATCACGACCGGGCTCAACTTGCGCTACGCGTGGCCGTCGGCCGATTGGGGATCGCTGCCGATCGAGGGCGGAATCGAGGCTGCCTACAAGCGCGATCTTGCGGCGGCCGCCGATCCGGACAAATTAAGGCGCGAGCTCGAAGAGAAATTCAACGCGGTGCGCTCGCCGATCCGAACGGCCGAGGCGTTCGGAATCGAGGAGATAATCGATCCGCGCGACACGCGTCCCATTCTGTGCGAATGGGTGCATCAGGCCTACGAAATAATCCCGACGCAGCTTGGGCCGAGGACGCGGATGATGCGTCCGTAGCAGGCGGTTTATGGATTGCAGCATGGCCCCTCTGTCTTGTCGCTCCGCGAAAAAGCGGGGGGAGAGGATTGAGGAAGGAAGCCATTTTTTACGCAGGGTGTTGAGGCCATGCTTTCATTCAGATTGTGTTTTCCGCTCTTCTCAACACGCTGTTAGGAGAAGGTTGTGGGGCGGCCGCGAGGCCGCGCGCGGCGGCCTTCGCCGCGGAAAGCGCCCCCAGCGGCGTTAAGCGCTTGCGGTTTCGCGCATCGGCTCGCCCGTCTCGCGCGCGCGAATCGCGCGTCCGGGCCGCGTCAGAAGCATCGCGGCGATATAGATCACCATTCCGGCGAGCGAGATCTCGATCCACCGCTCCCATCCCGAATGTTTCGCGACGATGATCGTGAGCGGTGCCGAGATGGCGACCCATCCTCGCGCGATCAGCCCGAAGAAAGCCCATCCGGTGGCCTGCAGCGCGGGTGAAATGTCCTCGAGCGTCTCGGAGAATTGCGCGGCCCACGGCACGTAGCCGATCGCAAGGAAACATCCGAGCGTCGTCGCGACGACGGCCATCTCCCCCTGCGGCATCGCGTGGCCGAACTTCGGTATCCACCAGAGCAGCAATCCGCAGCTCAGCACCGCTCCGAAGATCGCGATCGGCTTTCGCGACTGGAGCCGGTCGGACACGTAGCCGGTTGCGACCAGCACCGCGAGATTCGCCGCCCAGAAGTACGCGTTGAGCGAGGCCGCCTCGGCCGGACTGTAATGGAACGCATCCGTGAACATCGCTGGCCCGAACGGCTGCAGCGTGAAGTAAAGCGTCAGGTTCGCGACGACGCCGAACACCAGCAGCCACACCTCGAAGTGGCGCAAAAGCGCGGCGAACGCCGCGGTAGTGCTCGAAGGAAGCTCGGCCGCGCTCGGACGGCGGCGTCCCTCGGCCTCCATCGCGGCGATTTCGCTGCGGAAGATGCGCAGCCGAAGTTCCGGGCTGAGATCCTTCAGCCAAACTATGATCGGCACGAACATCGCCACCCCCAGGAAGCCGGTGATCCAGATCTGGGACTGCCAGGTGTGATAGATGGGCAACGTTTGTCCCGCGATGAAGTTGGCCAGAAAGTTCGCTCCGACGGGCCCGATCGTGAACAGGCCGAAGGCGAGCGCGCGACTCAGCCGCGGCGACATGTCGCGCACCAGCGCCGCTCCCGCGCCGGCCATCAGGCCGCCCACCACGCTCATCAGGGTGCGGATGATTATGAAGCTCGCCACGTCGTGGATGAGCAGGTTGGCGAACACCAGAACGATCACTGCGGCAAGGCACGCGTCGATAATGAGCACGCGGCCGAACCTGTCCGCGAGCGGACCGCCGAAGAAGGCCGAGACCGCGGATATCGCCACGGCAAAGCTGATGAAGCCGCCGTACCCGAGCATGCTCATGTGGATGTCCGGCAGAAGAAGCGGCAGAAGCGGCGCGAGCTGGAACTCGTAGGAAGCGAGCACGGTCGCAAGCACCGTGAGCAGCACGAGTCCCCATCGATGCGCTCCGCGGGGATACTCGGTCAGCGTGCGAGCCTCGGTAAACCTGCTCATCGTGCCTCCGCTCCGGCGTTGAAAACCCGCCCGGATATGTGTGTCCCTGCGATTAAGAAATTGCCGGCCGGCGAGCCCCTTCGCCGCCGCTTCTTCCTGTACAACCAAACCGCAGGCTTGCTCAAGCCGAAAATCACCCGATGCGGCTGGTGCTCGCGGACACGGTCCTGCTAAGAGGTCGATGCGGCAAAGAGAGAGCGGAGGGAAGACGCGCAATGGAGCTCAGAAGCCCATCGGTGGGCAAGGTGCTGAGACTGTCGGTGGAACCAGGTGCGGAAGTGGCTCGCGGCCAGGAGGTTCTGGTGATCGAGTCGATGAAGGTCGAGATTCCGATCAAGGCCGCCGCAAGCGGACGAGTAAAAGAGTTCCGGGTCGCTCCGGGCGAGCAGATCCAGCGAAACGCGGTCCTTGCCGTTCTCCAGCCGTGACGGCGAATCGCCGTTGCGCCGCCGTTCGCGCTACGCCTGGTAGAGTTCGGCGCTGTCGAGCGCGCGGCCGCGCGCGTCTTCTCCGCCCACGATCAGAATCCGTCCGTCCTTGAGCAGTGTCGCCGTGTGAAAATTCCGCTCGACCGCCATCTCGCCGACATGCTCGAATCGGTCCGCCGCTGGATTGTAGGCTTCCGCGCTGCGCAGCAGGCCGCTTTGGTTGAACCCACCGCTCAGAAGGACTCCGTTGCCTGGGAGATGTGCCGCGGCGTGATTTGCGCGCGGATGTATCATGCCCGTGGCGGTGGCTCTGAATGAATCGGCGGCCGGATCATAGGTGAACGCCTCTTCAAGAACTTCGCCGTTGACGCTCACGGAGCCGGCGATCAGTACGGAACCGTTCGGCAGTAGCGTCGCCGTGTGGAAGTTGCGGCCCGAAAGCTGTCCGGAGCACGGCGTGAAAGTGCGGGTCGCGATATCGAATAGTTCGGCCCCCGGTGTGGTGTCCTGCTCGGTGGTTGCGCCGTTACCTGATGGGGGCGCGGGACTTGCGCTCTGCGCGAGGCTTTCGCCGCCGACTATCAGCACTTTTCCGTTGCCGAGAGGCGTCGCGGTGTGATTGGCGCGCGCAACGCACATGTTGGCCACCGGCCTGAATGTCCAGCTTCGGAAATCGAAAAGCTTGGCTTCCGCAAGCGGTTCATCGTCCGCGCCGATTCCGCCCGCTATCAGGATCGTGCGGTCCGGAAGCATCGTGGCCGTATGGTTGACGCGCGCATGCGTCATAGTAGGGCCGGGCAGGAACCGGCGGCTCGTGGGGTCGTAGATCTCCGTGCTCTTGAGGACTTTCCCGCCCAGGCTTTCTCCACCGGCAATCAGTATCCCGCCGCCCGGCAGCAAGGTCGCGGCGTGGTTGTCGCGTGCCGTGCTCATCGGGGCGACCGGAGTGAAAGTCCCGCTTCCCGGGTCATAGATTTCACAACTCGCCAGCGGAAGACCAAGGAGGTTCCTTCCACCGGCTATAAGCACGGTGCCGTCGTCGAGCAACGTCGCGGTATGCCCGATCCGCGCCGTCGTCATGCGGCCGGTTAATTCGAACGAAGGGCTCACGATCCGATGTTGTCCGACGGGAAGTCATAAGACAACTACGCTGACGGAAACGTTAAGTAAATGCCTCTGCCGTTAGGAGACGACACAGCTTGATTGCGCGGCGTAAGGTGTTTGCGCTAAGGAAGATGAGGCTTCTAAAATGCGCACCGGGGGTGACAGGCCAGCTAACCGGGGGATTGACAAGGCGGGAGTGACTGTCACATGCAGGCGACGAACCACGGTTCAGCGATCCTCAGGTGGGGAACTCTGAGTAATGTGGACTTACACCTTCTTGCGCCCGTTCTTGCCGCGATAAAATCCCACCGTGCGTCGATGCTCCGGCGATGGCGCGCGCTGTACGTCGAGCATTTCGGCGACGACCGAACGCTTTCAGATTCCAAATTCGACGAGATAATGGGCGCCTGCCTTGACTCACTGGACGCGCTTCGCAGGGGCGACGCCGACGCCTTCGTGGCCGAGGCCAGGAAGCGTTGTTGGGCGGAGCTGGCCAAGCATGGTGTGACTTTTGCCGAGACAATGGTCCTTGCCCGGCTGTTTGAGGAAAGCGGTGCCGCAATCGTTGAGTCGTGCCTGCCAGGGCAGGTAGAGGCCTATCATCATCTTCATAATTTGGCGCATTGGTGCATCCCGATGATCGCCGAAACCTACTTCGCCTTCGGCTCATCGGAAGCGCCGTCAATTTCCACTCCGCGGCGGCGTGATTCCTGTTGCCGGATGGTCGGAGCGAGCGCGCCGATGCTGCTTCTTTACGAGCAGATCGAAGCGGTGGCGCAGACCCGCGGCACGGCGTTGATAATCGGTGAAACCGGAACCGGCAAGGAGCTGGTGGCGCGCGCGATCCATGAGAACAGCGCCGAGCGCGACGCGCCGTTCGTGGCGCTCAATTGCGCCGCGCTGCCCGGCGATCTCATCGAAAGCGAGCTGTTCGGCCATGTGCGCGGCGCGTTCTCCGGGGCGAACGATTCTGCGGCCGGACTGTTCCGCTCCGCCGACGGCGGCACGCTGTTCCTCGATGAGATAACCGAGATGAGCGTGGGCGCGCAGGCGCGGATGCTGCGTGCGCTCCAGGAGCGCCGCGTGCGCCCGGTGGGCTCGACGTCGGAAGTTCCGGTTGATGTGCGGGTGATAGCGTCGACCAATCGCGATCCGTGGGAAGCGGTTGAGAGCGGGCATTTGCGCAAGGATCTCTATTACAGGCTCCAGGCGGCGGTTATCCACGTACCACCGCTGCGCGAACGGCTCGAGGACTTACCCGCGCTGATTGAACACTTCGTCAGAACGCTCAGTCAAAGGATCGGACGTCCGGTGCCCGTCGATGCGGTCAGCGAAGAGGCGATGCGCGCGATGCGGGAGTATCATTGGCCGGGTAACGTCCGCGAGCTGTCCAACGCGATTGAAACCGCGCTGACTTTCGGCACGGGCTCGGTAATCACGCTCGATGATTTGCCGCCCTCGGTCACGGGCCGATCGCCGGAAGAGATTGCGCTCGCCCGGCGGGTGGAGAGCCTGGCCCAAACCGAGCGCGACCTGATCCGGCGCGCTCTCGAATCGACCGAGGGTAATCTGTCGGCGGCGGCTCGCCTGCTCGGCATTTCGCGCAAACGGCTGTACGCGAGGATCGCCAAGTACGGTCTTGCGGCCATGGCGAAGTCCAAAGTTTAGTCCATTTTTGGCGCGAATTCTCAGGCTGTCCAAAAGGAAACAGTCTGCGCCCAAAGCCCCACGAATTGGCGCGTAAAGTGGCAATCGATTCGCGCCTCGAACCAAAATTACGCTGCCTGTGCATTTGAAAATCGGCATGAAGGTTGCGGAACAAACCTAATGTCGTGTCCGGCAAAATAAGTTCACGAGGTGGCGCTCGGTGCAGTGGCTTCGCCTGACTAAAGCGCGGAGCGAACCTCACGGAGCCAATAGTTAATCTATCCTGCCGCGCTTCGGAAGGCCGCGGTTTAACAGGTGAACGCGAAGATCGTAGCCGACGATTGGGTTCATCTGGAAAGGAGCTTGTCTCGGATGGAATGTCGAAAATGGTTGCTGGATGCGCTGATAGTGGGTGCCTTTGCGGCTTCGCTGGTGGTCGTGATCCCGGGGTCTTCGCATGCGCAGAGCGCCAAGGATACCTACGCAAAGCTATGCGAGAGCTGCCACGGCGCGAACGGCAAAGGTGACGGGCCCGTCGGCAAGCTGATTAATCCGCACCCCACGGATTTCGCGGTATCGCTCAAAGGGAAAAGCGACGATTGGATCGCCAAGGCGATCAAAGGCGGCGGTCCGGCAGTGGGTGAGTCGGATGTGATGCCGGCGTACGGCGACCTGAGCGATCAGCAGATAAAGGAACTCGTCGACTATATAAAGAAGTTCAACGCATAGCGGGAGACGGCGAAGCGCGCCGGCTCCGTCGCTTTTCCCCGATTGCCGCACAGTTTCCGCGGTAAGATGGCACTCGAGTTGGGCAACGGCCACGGAGACGGGCCCGCATACCCGATCGTCCTTACAACATTGCGGAAACGAACAGTGAAGGTGGTATGAGTCCCGAGGAGCTGAAGCCACCGGAGAATCAAACGAACGAACGGCGGATGCCCAGTTTGATTCATAACCGGGTCAGTCTCCTGGGAATTGGAATCGCCAGCTTCATTTTTGCGAACCTGTTCTTCCTGCTGCTTCTCGGCCTTTCAGGTGTCCAGAACCCGTATCTTGGAATCCTCGCCTATCTTGTCTTTCCGATCGTCGCGTTGTTCGCTTTGTTGCTCATTCCGGTCGGGATGCTGCTTGAAAGACGGCGTCGGCGGACGCTCGAACCGAGCATCCCGCGCTATCCGCGGCTCGATCTGAATACGGCGGGCGGCCGAAGAGCGCTGGCAATCATTGTTGGGTCCTTTGTGTTCTTCGTCGCGGCTGGCAGCACCGCAACCTACAAGGCATACCACTTCACCGACACTGTGACCTTCTGCGGGCCAACCTGCCACACCGTGATGAAGCCTGAGTACACCGCTTACCAGGATTCGCCGCACGCACGCGTGCCATGCGTCGCTTGCCACGTCGGACCCGGAGCCGCCTGGTACGTGCGTTCCAAGCTCTCCGGCGTCTATCAGGTTTACGCCGTGCTTTTTGACAAGTATCCGAGGCCAATTACGACCCCGATCAAGGACCTGCGCCCGGTGCGTCAGGCGTGCGAGCAGTGCCACTGGCCGCAGAAATTCTATGGAGCGCAGCTGAAGGTCTTTACGCATTTTTCGTACGACGAAAACAACACGCCCACCCAGATTCAGATGCTTATAAAAACCGGCGGAGGAAGTGGCGAGCTGGGCCGCGCGGCCGGAATTCATTGGCATATGAACATTGCCAACCAGGTCTGGTTCCGCGCAACTGACAAGCAAAACCAGGATATCCCGTGGGTGAAGGTGAGAGCCGCAGACGGACGAATCACCACCTATCTGGAAAAGGGCAGCAAGCTTGGTCCGAAGCAACTCGAGGCGATGCCGAGGCAACTGATGGATTGCGTGACCTGTCACGATCGCCCAGCGCACAAGTTCAGGCCGCCGGACGCCGCGGTCGATCAGGCTTTCGTAGCTGGCAAGCTTGATAGGTCGTTGCCGTATCTGAAGAAGGAAGCGGTCGCGGTTCTGTCGAAATCCTATCCGTCCACGAAGGCCGCTATCGAAGGGATCGCCACCGGACTGAGTAACTTCTACGAGGTGAAATATTCGCAGATATATAAGACGGAGCAGCCCCAGATTACGAAGGCTATAGCCACTGTCCAGCTTATTTACCGGAACAACATCTTTCCCTACATGAGAGCCGATTGGAGGATCCACCCTGATAATATCGGGCATCTATATTACAAGGGATGCTTCCGGTGCCACGATGGCAAGCATGTGAGCTCCGACGGGCGCGTGATAAGCGACAAGTGCGATATTTGCCATACGATCCTGAGCGAGACCACCAGTGGTCAACTGATGCCTGTGACTCCGGGCCAGCCGTTCAAGCATCCCATAGACCTTAGCGCTCTGAAAGGAGTCGCATGCGACACTTGTCATAGCGGAAGGGGGATCAGGTAGCGTGACCAGAGGTCAGCCATGATGCTCACGAGAGGAAGATGCATCATCGTAGTGGCGCTCATGGCGTGTTCGCCGGGCGTCGCCCGCGCGGCGGCCCTGACGACGCAGCAGTGCCTCCGGTGTCACGATGTAATGCCCGCCAGTGGACCGCAGACTCCGGTAAGCCTGTCCGTAAATAGCAAAATGTTCAAGTCGTCGGTTCACTCGATGCTTGGATGCGCCGGATGCCATTCCGACGTCAAGGCATTTCCCCACATTCCGGCTCCGAAGAAGGTCGTTTGCCTTACCTGTCATGGCGAAATCGAAACCCGATACAGCCAGAGCGTCCATGCGGCAGTCTGGAAGAAGGAGAATCTGAAGTATCCGGCCTGCCTCAACTGTCATGGAAATCCGCATGGGATTCTTGCGAAGACTAATCCAGAATCGCCGGTTTACCCGTTGAACTTGCCTCGTACCTGTGGACGTTGCCACGGAAACCCGGCGCTCGCCCGCCGTTACGGTCTTACCAATGTCTATGCATTGTATATCGATTCAATCCACGGCTTCGCGCTGAGCCGCGAAGGTCTTCTGGTTGCCGCAACCTGCTCGAGTTGCCACGGCGCCCACCGCATCCTGAGCCGGACGAATCCGGCGAGTCCGACCTACCGCGCCAACATACCCGCGACCTGCGGCACCTGCCACGCCGGAGTCGAGGCGCGCTATTTCAATGGCGTTCATGGCAAGGCGCTCAAAGCCGGCAACGCCGGCGCGCCGGCCTGCACGAGTTGCCATACAGTGCATCAGATCGCCCAGGTTCAAGCCGTGCAGTGGCAGTTGAAGACCGTGGCTACGTGCGGCAATTGCCACAGGCAAGGACTGCGTTCGTACCGCGACACTTTTCACGGACAGGTGACGGCGCTCGGTTTCGTCGCGACGGCACGATGCTGGAATTGTCATCGAAGCCATGAAATCCTGCCGCCCTCTGATCCCGCTTCCTCGGTTGCGCCACGCAACCTGGTATCGACGTGCGGCAGGTGCCATCGCGGCGTGACTGCAAGCTTCGTAACCTACGAGCCGCATCCGAATCCTCATGATCGGGCGCTGAATCCGTTGCTGTACTATGCGGCGTTATTCATGAATCTGCTCTTGCTCTCGGTATTCGCGTTCTTCGGACTGCATACGCTGGTGTGGTTTGTGCGTTCATGGTTCGAGGAGCGAGAGAGATAAGCCGGACCGGCTTCACGGGAGGCCTGGACGACCGGCCCATTTGCGGGAGAAGGATATGAACGGCGACAGGCCGGCCCCCGGCTATTACTTCCGGTTCTCGCTAGGTGAACGATACCTTCACGGCCTGCTCATCGCGACGTTTCTTGGGTTGGCGGGAACCGGGATGACCCTGCACTTCAGCGAGACGCAATGGGCGCAAGCCTTCGCTCATGCAATAGGCGGGTTCGAAGCGATCCTGTTTCTCCACAAGTTTTGCGCGGTGCTTTTGACCGGCGGTTTCTGTTCCATGTTGGGCAGGTGTTTTACCGTGGACTGGTCAAGGGCGAGAGCGGCGTTTTCTGGGGCCCGACCTCGCTGGTGCCGCAACCTCGGGACTTCGTTGACCTCTATCGGCACGTAAAGTGGTTCCTGTGGCTCGGGCCAAAGCCGAGATTCGACCGGTTCACCTACTGGGAGAAGTTTGACTACTGGGCTGTGTTCTGGGGGATGGTGATTATCGGCGTGAGCGGGTACATGATGTGGTTCGCTCCATTTTTCGCGCGCTTCGTGCCCGGCTATATGCTGAATGTCGCACTGCTGGTGCATGGCGAGGAAGCGCTGCTCGCCGTCTGGTTCATCTTCATTATTCACTTCTTCAATTCCCACCTGAGGCCCGAGAAGTTTCCGATGGATCCGGTGATTTTTACCGGCAGAGTGAGCGAGGATGAGTTACGCGAGGAACGGTCTCTGGAATACCAACGTTTGGTTGACCAGCGCGGACTCGAGGGTCTGCGGACCGACGCGCCGCCCCGATGGCTGACGAATTTCGCAAGGGTCATCGCGGTTGCCGCCGTCGGTATCGGCTTCATGCTTTTAGTGCTCACGCTGGCCGCGTTCTTTCTCGGCGAATAGCCGAGGTTCGCGGCAACCCGTGCCCTCAGTCCGGTATCCCGTCTCGCCTTTCGCCCCATCGCTCCCAAAAGGTGACCGCGAGCGCGGGCTTTCGCTCCGGCCGGGCCCATCGGCCCTTCGGATAGCCCATCGGTATCAGGACCATGTTGGCATATTCGGGCGGAACGCCGAGGTGCGCGTCGATTTCCGCGGCAAACATCGAATGGAGACTCGTGATCGAAGTGCCCAGGCCGTAGCCGCGCGCGGCGAGGCACAGATTCTGAATCGCGGGAAAGAGCGCATTGTACATCGGCGTGCCCGCGCGCCGCAGGTCAGTGTATTTCTTCACGCAGGCGAAAATGAGCACCGGACATTCGGCGATATGCTCCGCGAGATAGCGCGCTGACTTGAGAATCCTGCCCTGCGGGCTGTCAGGCGCTTTCGCGAGGATTTCGCGCGCTCCCGGCTTGAGGTAGCGCTCCCAGGCTTGGCGATAACGCACGGCGATGAAATCCTTGTTCTCTTTCTCGCGCACCACGACGAAAATCCACGGCTGGCGATTGCTCCCGCTCGGACCCATCGTGGCCGCCTCGATCACCTTGACGATTATCTCGGCAGGCACCGGATCCGGTTTCAGCCTGCGCATCGAGCGGGTCGTATAGATCGCCTCGTAGAGGTCGAATGGGGGATTTCCGTACATGGGTGCGAAGGGTAGCAGATCCCTCGCGCGCGGTGGAAACTAGGACGGCGAGCGCCCGTTCGCCAGTGCGGCACAGCGCCGTCGGGACGCGCCCGCCTACGCCGACCATCGGTCGGATACGCTCGCGAAAAATGCGCGTCGTTGTGCTTTATCTAGTATTGTTAGGTACTTCCCGCCGTATATGCACTTGTTTCATCGGAATGTATTATTGTGATGTAGTAACAGTGACGTGCGTTGACTCGATGATGGCAGGTTGTATGGTGATTGCGACGATCGTGCAAAGGGGTAGTGGATGTTACGGTGGTATCGTCGCTCGCTCGCTGTCGCAGCGCCTGCCGGATGGATAATCGCACTGCTGCTGTTGGCGTGTTTCGGATCGGTTAGTGCGCGCGGCTCGCTGCGCGGCTCCGAGGCGCCTGCGTTTGCACTCCCGGTGCAGCAACAAGCAAGGGCGCGATGGCTGTTCGAGCGGCAAGGATACGGATTTGGAGTTCCACCGCACGCCTATGCGCGCGCGATCCGGTGGCTCGCACGGCGCTATCGGAACTCGCACGGGCACAGCGCGAGCTCCGCGCTCGTGCTTTCCGGCCCGCAAGCCTCTTCATCGACATACGCGTGGACGT
This sequence comes from Deltaproteobacteria bacterium, assembly GCA_021817345.1. Classification (GTDB taxonomy): domain Bacteria; phylum Desulfobacterota; class Binatia; order Binatales; family Binataceae; genus DTIX01. The sequence continues at coordinate 37,746 of JAKAVC010000109.1, forward strand.
TCCTCGGACCGGAACCGATCTTTGACGAGGTCGCGGTGTTCGGGGATGTCGCGGTCGGAAGCGGCACGATTGCGAACGCTGGCGGCCGAGTGACGGCGATTGCGGCCGATCCGACGACCAGCGGAAGATTCTTCGTCGGGACCGCGACGGGCGGGGTGTGGATGACCACCGACGGCGGCGGGAGTTTTACGCCTATTTTCGACGCGGAACCGACCGAGGCTATCGGCGCGATTGCGCTGGACCCTACCACCAGTCCTCCCACGCTTTACGTGGGAACAGGCGAGGCCGACAATTCGGGCGACTCTTACTACGGCGAGGGGCTGTTTGTCTCGACCGATCTCGGCGGCTCGTGGACGCAGATTGACAACGGTGGGTTGTTCGACCAGCAGTCGGTCAGCAGTATTGCGGTCGACACCACGCAGACGCCGCGTCATATCTTCGCCGCGCTCGGGATCGGGTCGAGCGCAAGCAGGGCCGACGCGTCGTTCGTCGAAAGCGATATCGTAAACGATGGCCTCTGGTTTTCCGCCGACGGCGGCAACACCTGGACGCAACTGCCATTCACTTCCGCGAGTGCCTGCCCGGCGTACGGCGGATATTGCCCGGCCGAGGACGTGGTGCTCGATCCAGCGGCGCCCGCGAATGTCTACGTGTCGATTTACCAGTACGGGGTGTTTCACTCGACTGACGGCGGCGGCACCTGGAGCGAGATGGCGTTTCCGGGGGTGAGTTCGGGGGAGAGTATCGGGCGCGCAAGTCTGGCCGCGTACAACGGAACGGTCTACGCGGCGCTCGGCGCCGCCGACGGTTCGGGATATCTCGGCTTTTTCAAATCCACGGACGGCGGCAATACGTGGACCGCGATGCAGATGCCGAGCGCGACACTCGGGAGCGTTACTATCGACGGGACGGGCGCGTCGGATTTTTCGCAATCGGCGTTCGACCAGACGCTCGTGATCGATCCCTCGGATCCAACCGAATCGACCGTGGTGTTCGGCGGAGTTGGGATCTACCGTTCGACCAACTCCGGCTCGACGTGGACGTTTCTCGCGCAAAACGGCGGGACCCATTCGGGTCAGCACGCGATCGCTTTCGACCCGTACAACCCGGGAAACTTTTTGTTGGGCAACGACGGCGGACTTTACGGCTTCGCTCCTTCAACCGGCGTGTGGAGCGCGCTCAACTCGACGCTCGCCGTCGCGCAGGTTCAGAGTGTCGGGCCGAATCCGACCGCCAACACTGCGCTGCTGGCCGGGCTTCAGGACAACGGCACCGTGCTTTACAGCGGGAGCCCGGGCTGGGACGCGACCGATCAGCTCGACGGCGGCTTCGCGCTCTTCGACCAGGTGAATCCGTCGTTCGCCTACCATACCTACGAGACTTTCCCGGCTGGCCCGATCATAGCGCAATCCACCAACGGCGGAAGCACGTGGAGTTACGGCGCGCCCACTATCTTGATTCGCTCCGCGATGGCCGCGGCGAACGACAAAGGCGCGGGATTCTATCCGCCGCTGGCCAGCGATCCCCAGGTCGCGGAACGGGTCCTGTTTGGCGCGCATTCGGTTTACGTGTCGACCGACGGCATGTCGACCTGGAGCCAGCAGACGACGCAGGATTTGACGGGCGGATGCCAGACGGGCGCATGCGCGCTTCAGGACCTCGAGTTCGCGCCTTCCGATGACCAGGTTGCGTGGGCGCTCTCGATGCAGACGTTTTCGACCTCGCCGGCAACTCCGTTCAAGGTGTGGGTCACGCAACAGGCGAACCTGAGCGTCAGCTCGACATATCCCAATGGCGCGTTATGGACCGATGTCACCGGGAATCTGCCGTTCAGCGCGAGCAATACCCAGGCAACCGGCATCGCGGTGAGTCCCTTCGATCCCGGCACGGCATATTTGAGCGTGTCGGGTTTCACTGCCGCGACCGGTATCGGCCACGTGTTTGTCACCACCGACTACGGCGCATACTGGTCGCAGGCCGACGGAAATCCGACCGATGAAATACCGCCGCCGGCCGGCGCGCTGCCCGACGTTCCGGTTCTGAGAATCCTCGTGGACCGAACCGACACGTCTGGGCAGACTATCTACGCCGCGACCGATATCGGCGTCTTCCGCAGCACCGACGGCGGGCAGACGTGGGTGCCTTTCAATCTCGGAACGATTCCGGCAGTTCCCGTCTTCGATATCGAGCAGAATCAAAACGGAGTGATTTTCGCGGGAACCCATGGACGCGGCGTGTTCCAGCTCGTTGTCTCGCCCACGCCTACCGCCGCAGCCGATCCGACGCTGACACCGACTCCAACGCCCACGCCCACGCCTGTTTCCACACCGGATCCAACCGCCACGCCCACGACTACACCGACGCCCGCGCCCACGCCGACGCTTACCCCGTCCTCGACTCCGACGCCGATAGCGACCGTCACGGAGCAGGCGGGTTACACACACGCAAGGGGCTTCGGACGGGTTGTGTTCGGAAATTACGGTGCGACTTCACCCCCGAAGAGGGTTGCGCTGGTAAACCGAAGCGGCCAGGTCATGATCATCTCGGGCACAACCGTGAGCGGCGACTTTTCGGTTGTTCCCGCGCTGACGACTTGCGGCGCGACCCTCGGCCCGCACCAGCAATGCTTCTTCGGCGTTCAGTTCACTCCGAGCGCGATCGGGTTGCGCCAAGGGGTCATGAAGATCGTGGACAACGCGCCGAACAGCCCGCAAAACGTCCGGTTGTTCGGGACGGGCGTTCAGGGCGCGCTCAGGATTGCGCCGCTTCGCGTGAAATTCGGCAAAGTTGCGATAGGCGGTTCGCCGATTCGAAGAACAGTCGGAATAATCAACCCGAATCAGGTTCCGTTTACCATACAGAATATCGTGTCGTATGACGGTGAGTTCACCACGGATGGTGGCTGCGTCGGAACAGTCAATCCCGGGCAGGAGTGTTCGTTCAATATTACGTTCACGCCCGCGCAATTGGGGCAGGTAGTCGCCCACGTAGTGGTAAACGACAACGCAAGGGGTGCCCCACATCTGATAACGGTCTCCGGCGTCGTGGTGAATCCTCCGAAGACGAAAATCATCAGGTGACAAATTCTGGCGACGCCGGGGCGGGTCGGGCCATAGAAAAAGGGCGCCCGAACGGCCGCCCTTCCTCGAAACGCTTGCGTTCGCTTCAGGGTCCAAGCTCTTGCCCGGCGTGGTTTTCAAGTACTTCGCCGCGATGGGAACTCGCGTTTTGACGCGCCTGAAATCCGCTGCCGCGCCACCTCCGCCGCCTTTCTCGACGCTATCGAGTGACGAATGCCGTTTGCGGCGCGCGCCCTTCAGGTAGATGGCAATAGCGAGTTTCAGGCCGAAGCGTAGAGCCAAAAGGCGCGGGCTCAAACTTTTCGTCCTGCCGTCGCGCTCATGGCCAGCCTGCAACTCCGCCTATGTCTTTGCATCATGGTCAAAAGGTGCCTGCCATTAGTGCCCACGCGACGTCCCCCGACCCAGCAGCAGTGCGCGGCTTCGATATGTATCCGCTGGAGCCATCAGTGGCAGCTTTTGCGCGCCGCGCGCCCGCATCCTCCATCGCGCACAGGCGCTTTTCGCGGCTTAGCGATGGAATAGGGATTGCTTTATCGAATCGTGGTTACGCGCGCGGCGCTGGGCGCGAAAGGCGAGAGGCTCGGCGGTTCGGAATGAAGGGTTCGCGTGACCAGGGAGACGGTACGATGAGAGTCGGTCAGAAAATGACGCGCAATCCCGTCACCGTGGGACCAAACGACACGCTCGACAAAGCCGCCGCCAAGATGAATGCCGGACACTTCCGCAGGCTCCCCGTCGTGGACAAATCCGACGTGGTCGGAATCCTTACGGACCGCGACCTGCGCCAGCATCTGGGTTATCTCGACCGCACCAAGGTCGAGGCCGCGATGAGCCGGCCGGTCATCACCGTGACCCCGACAACTACGCTCGAGCACGCGACCCATCTGATGCTCCAGCACAAGATCGGCGGGCTTCCGGTGGTCGATGACGACGGTGTCCTGGTCGGAATTATCACCGCCAGCGACATGCTCGGCGCTTTTCTGGACTTTGTGGGGGCGGCCGGAGACGACAGTTCGCGTATCGACGTGTCGCTCGAAGGCGACGCGGAGCGGATCGCGACGGCGGCGGAAATCGCCGCGCAGCAAAGCGGCGAGGTGCTGGGACTCGGAGCCTACAGGGTCGAGGGCGAGGAGACGCCGGTGTTTTACGTGCGGGTGCGCACCGACGATATCAGCGGAGTGGTGCGGGCGCTCGAAGAGAACGGCTTCAACGTGCTCGCGGTCCATCCGTAAGCCGAGCCGCAACCCGCCCTCGCGGCTTTCGCACTGGCGCGCGTCGATCAGCACGCCCCCGTGCGGTTATTTGCGCTTGCCGCCTACGATTGCGACGGTGCTCGCCTGCGGGCCTTTTTCACCTGCTTCCTCGACGAAGCGCACCTCGGTTCCCGCGGTGAGATCCTCGAAATGGCCGTCGAGCACGCTGTTGCGATGGAAATAGATCTCGCGCCCGTCGGGAGTTTCAAGGAATCCGTAACCATCGTTGAGCTTTGCCACGCGCGCGGTTGCGAACCCCTGGTGAGCTTTGACCGCCCCGCGCATCTCGCGCACATGATCCTCAAGGCGGCGGCGAATAGCGTCGAACGCGTCGCGGATGGCGATGGCAAGATCCTCGGCGTCCTGCCTGGTCGCAGTCAGTTCGGCCCGTGGCAGCTTGAGGTCGATACGGACGCTGAATGGGCCGCCCTTGCGATGGTGGCCGACGGGGGCTTCGATGATTACGTGGCATCCGGTGATTCGGTCGAAGTAGCTTTCGAGCTTCTCGGCGCGCTCTCGAATATCGGCCTCGATTGCGGGCGTCAGCGCGAAATCGCGCGAGGTTATCTGCAAGGGCCGCTGCATAGGTACGCTCCTGTCGTGAGTCCGGGTTTGGGGTCGGCAGGCTGTTGAGACCATGCTTCCATTCGGATTGTCCTTTGCGCTTTTCTCAACAGCCCGTTAGGCGGCGCGCGTGGTCTTCGCGGAGCCGTTATGAGTACAGATCGCGCCCAGCGTCTGGGCGATTTCGCTGTCCTTTATCGCGCGCTTCTTGAGCTTGGCCTCGCGCTCGCGCTCGCCTTCGCGCGCGACGTCGTTGAGCGAGATAATTCCGACAAGCCGCTGCTCCTCGTCGATCACCGGCAGCCTGCGCACGCGATAGGTCTTCATCTTATTGAGCGCCGCAGTAACAGTCTCGCCGGGTTCGCATGTGTGGACCTCGCGCGCCATCGCGCTCGCGACGGAAGTTCCCGACAGCGTGACTCCCTGGGTGTACGCAGCCATGCAGATGTCGCGATCGGTCAAAATCCCGACCACCCGGCTTTGGTCATCGACGACCGGAACGCATCCGCAGTCATTTTCCCACATTATCTGCGCGGCGCGGTTCAGCGAATCGTGAACGCCGCAGTGCTTGACGTCCGAGGTCATAAGGTCGCGTACTTTCATCCCTTCCTCTCCTCAAAATGGCCCACAAAACTCCTGCGCGGACACAAGGCCCCCGTCTTCTATGCCAAATCTCGTGCAAAGGACTTGCCATACGGGGTCTGGTGGAAATCTTGCTGTCAAAACCGGTCTTCGCGCGAGGGAACGATATCCGGACGGCACAACGACAACCGCTTGAGATGACGCCGACTGAAACAGTTTCGGGCCGCGATGCCCGATCGTTCGGCATACCCCGCCTTGCTCTTCAGCATCGGCGAAGCCACCCGAGAAGGATAGCATCGGACACGACGATTCCGAAGCCGGAACCTGTGCAGGAGGCGGATCGGCGCGCTCTGCGGGCGATTTTAGCGCTCCTAGCGGTGCCTGGGCGGATGCGACAAGCGCGGCTGCGGTGGTAGGCTTGGAGTGAACGAGCGCACGCGGGCGCGGACCGAATCCGCACGGCGGACGGAGGATGCGGTTCGGCGGTAAATGAATCTCTGGTGAAGGGGAAATGGAAACGCCATCTCAGCAGGGGCTATCGCTTTCCGAGAACGCACTGATTGTGCTGCGCGAGCGCTATTTGAGGCGCGGTGAAAACGGTCAGCTCGAGGAGCCGGCCGCGATGCTGCGTCGGGTGGCGAAAGCGGTTGCCGAGCCCTCGCGCGCCTACGGCGAATCGCCCGACTTCTGGGCCGAGCGTTTCCTCGACAGGATGGAGCGGCTCGAATTCCTGCCTAATTCTCCCACTCTGATGAATGCGGGCCAGCCGGGCGGACAGCTTGCCGCCTGCTTCGTGCTGCCGATCGACGACGACCTCGATTCGATCTTTGCAACGCTCGCCCTCGTTGCCCGAATCCATCAGACTGGTGGCGGCACCGGTTTTTCCTTCAGCGCGCTTCGTCCGCGCGGCGACCGCGTCCGTTCGACCGGCGGGGTAAGCTCGGGACCGCTCTCATTCATGGACGTTTTCGATTACACGACGAGCGTTATCCGGGCGGGTGGCAGGAGGCGCGGCGCGAACATGGCCGTGCTGCGCGTGGACCATCCGGATATAAAGGAATTTATCGAAGCCAAGCGCATCCCGACCCGGCTCCAGAATTTTAACCTTTCGGTGGGCATGACCGACGAGTTCTTCGCCGCCTTCGACTCGGGCAGACCGTTCGCCCTTCGTAACCCGCGAACCGGGCACGCGGTCGCAAGCGTCGACCCGGTAAAACTCTTCGACATGATCGTCGAGTCGGCGTGGGCGACCGGAGATCCCGGGCTCGTCTTCCTCGACGAGATAAACCGCCATAATCCGACGCCGCACCTTGGCTCGATCGAGGCGACCAATCCGTGCGGCGAACAGCCGCTTCTGCCCTACGAATCATGCACGCTCGGCTCGCTTAATCTCGCGCGTTTCGCATCGGGCAACGACGTCGATTGGGCGCGCCTTAAGGCGGCGGTTCGCGACGCGGTGGCGTTCCTCGACAATGTGGTTGACGCCAATTCTTATCCCGCCGCCAGGGTTGCCGAGGCGACTCGCCTGACGCGCAAGATCGGCCTCGGCGTGATGGGCCTCGCCGACCTGTTCGCCGCGATCGGTGTTGCATACGACTCCGAGCAGGCGCTCGCGCTCGGCGGCAGGATCGCGGAATTCCTGACCTCGGCCGCGCGCGAGGCGTCGCGCGAGCTTGGGCTGAGGCGCGGCTCGTTTCCGGCTTTTGAGAAAAGCGTGTGGCACGCGGCCGGCTATGCCGCGATGCGCAACGCGACCGTGACCAGCGTTGCGCCTACCGGGACGATCAGCATGATCGCGGGCGTGGCGGGCGGAATTGAGCCGTTTTTTGCGCTTGCCACGATCAGGAACGTGCTCGACGGCAAGCGCCTGGTCGAGGTCAACGCGGCGGTGGAGCGCGAGCTTGGCGCGCTCGGAGCGGCGGGCGAGGCGGCGATGCGCGCGCTTTACGAGCGCGGATCGATCCGCGGGGTCGCGGGCGTTCCCGAGGCGCTTGCGCGCCGGTTTGCGGTCGCGCTGGAGATTGCGCCCTCGATGCATGTGCGGATGCAAGCGGCGTTTCAGCGCCATATCGACGCCGCCGTCTCCAAGACCGTCAATCTCCCGCACGACGCTTCACCCGACGCCGTGCGCGAGGTCTATCTGCTCGCGCGAAGCCTGAAACTCAAGGGCGTGACGGTTTATCGCTATGGCTCGCGCACCGGGCAGGTGCTTTCGCTGGTCGAGGAGCAGGCGCGTCCGGATTGCCGCGAATGCGCCGTATAAAAAGGCGGCGCGACACCGCAAGGGCGCCGCGCCGCGAATCAGCCGCCGATCGCTTTGTCAGGCGGCCTGCTTCTTGTGCGTTTTGGCGGGTTTCGCTTCGCGCACGATGAAGCGCTCGTCGAGTTCCTTCATCTTCTCGGCCACGCCGCCGTATTCGAGTTCGCTGTACGGGAGCATCGCGGGACCCGAGAATCCCTGCTGGCGAATCTCGGCCGCCTTCTCCGCCGTGCGGTTGCGCACCCAATCCCAGAACGGATGGTCGAAGGCGTCGACCGGCTCGGTGAACTTGCCCTTGTGAACGCAGAAGGCGGCGCAGGTTACGACCGGAGGCCCGTCGAAGAACGAGACCGTCGAGTTAAGCTTGACCGGCATCAGCGGCCCGTTATGGCTGCCGCGCATCGTGCCCGCCACGTAATGGCCGATCCGGTAGGGCGAGAGAATTTCGCCGGTCGCAGGGAAATTGCCCTGTGCGCGGACCAGCGCCACCGGATCGTCCTTGCCCGTATACTTGCCGGCAATGTTGTGCAGGCGCGAAGTTGACACCACCGCCGCGATTTCGTCGCTCGCGCGGCTTCGCACCGACTCGACCACGAAACGCTCGTTGTCGCGCAGCAGGCAGGCAAGGTCGTAAAGCTGTTCGGGCGCCTTGAGTTCGATCACCCGATCGCCTTTGGTGTAGTTCACATCCATGATCGTGAAGATGAACCCTTTTCCGATCTTGGCCGAGAGCAGCAGCCCCGGACAGTGCATCGGGTCGGCGAATGCGAGATACATCGGCAGGTTATAGGCGCCCGGATCGGTCTTGTCGGCGGCGAAGAACAGGAACGGCTCGTTGGGCCGCTCCTCGAACTCCATCTCGCACGAAGCGGGGCCCATCCCGCGCACGTTGCCGGAGAATGCGTCTTTCAAGAGGTCCTGGCCGGCGCCGTACAGGCCCTGGTCCTTGGCGACCTCGGTGCCGGCCATGAAGGATTTCCACGCAAGCTCGTGAATCCCGGGATCGTCCACGCCGCGCTGGTGCGACATCAGGATCGCGATGTCGTCTCCAGTCGAACTTATATAGCTGTCGAGAAGAAGCCCTTTGCTATTGTCGCGAATGTAGTTCGCGACCGTCTGCTTTACCTTATCGCTTGGACGGATGTGCCCTCCGATCGACCCGATATCGGCCTTAATCACGGAAAGTGTGATTTTCATTGTGCATCCTCCTTCGTAGCTCGGGCTCGCGATGCGACTTGACGCTGTCGAATTAGCCTCTCTGCCGAGAGCATCGCGCGTGCCACAAGCCGTTTGCGCGTGAATCAAGGGCGCGTGACCCATAAGCAATTGGCCAAATTGCGCCAATTATTGCCGGATGGGTTGCTCCCCGAAGAGGCATCGCCCCCCGACAGTAGTCCAGCGGATATTCGACAAGGGTCAGGACCTGCGAAGCCAATAGTCGCGTCGGTACGGCATTAAATTGCCTCGGCGCTGCCGCGTCCGAGGGTCTTTCGCACGATAAGCCATTGGCACGCAGGATGCTGTTTGCTTGGAGCGCGAGGAGTCTTGCAGCTTCATTTGGGGGAAGTTTAATGCGAGAGCGTAAAACCTTCAGGTCGAGGCGTGGAAGGACGGACTTTGACGGCGTCTATCCGCTGATGCCGACTCAGTACTATGAGCTGATTGGCCGTCGAACGATGCTGGATGGCGAAAAGAAACTTTTATTCGCTGTCCTTGAGGATGCCATCCGCGTCTACGTGCTGAATGTCAAGGCACGGACGGCGAGTGGACGGCGCGAATTCGAGGAAGTCCGTAACTGGGTGAATACCCGCGGCGGCCAGGATCTGTTCACGTTCGACTCGCTGTGCGGAGTTTTTGGGATAGCACCCGATGCCCTGCGTCGACAGCTGGCGCTCTTGAGCGCCTCGGACCTGCCGCGACGACGGGTTCGCTCTGTCGGACGTCGCGTCCCGCTAACGATGGGTTGAGTACGGGCCAGTTCGGCCTATTCGTTGTACCCTCAGGAAACACGTTCGATGATGCTTAAGGGCGCAACTGACACGCATGGTATGGCTCTTATGTGCGATCGGGAAGCGCCCTTGCATGACGCCTTGCCCTTCTTTTTTCCACGAAATGCGACTTGATAATTCGAGGCGGAGAAGGCGCGGAGGCGCTTTCTCGGAAAGAGCGTTTGCGCCTTCGAATTCACGTCGCCGAAGGACCATGCTTCGGCTTCCATGCCGTGCGCCAAGGTCATAAGCTATGCGAACTTCCGGTATCTGGCGCGCGTGGCGCGTCCCGATGCCGCCAGGTTTTTTGAGCCACGCCACTGTGACATTGGCGCGGTAGATTGTCGGTAAGGGCGTCACGCTGGTCGTGTCGCGCGGCGGCGCAAGGGCCGGGATGTGACGGGTGAGCGAGATGGCAGACCTCTTCAACAGAATATTGTGCGCAATCGATTTCGACCCTAATTCGACACAGGTGATGGAGTTGGCGCGCCGGGTTGCCGAGCATACCGGGGCGAAGCTGATCCTGTTTCACGTAGTGCCGGTTCCGATCCAGGTGGTGGGCCAGCCGATAGCGCTGGAACCCTTTACCGCCGCCGAGACCTCGGCCAAAATGCAACTTGACAAATTTGCCGAGGAGCATCTCGGAACGACGGCGGTCGCGTACGAAACCGTCGTTACCAGCGGGGACCCGGCTTCCGAGATTGTTCGCGCGGTCAGGGAGCAGAACGCGGATTTGGTCATGATGGCGACGCATGGGCGCATGGGACTGAGTCATCTGATTCTTGGCAGTGTCGCGGAGCGGGTTGTGCGCGAGTCACCGCGTCCCGTCCTGACGGTGAGAGGGCATCGGGGATAGTCCGCGCATTTTCCCGAAGCCCCGGTACGGGGGTCATAACGTGGACGATGGCGCTTATGTCGAGGGCAGTATCTGCGAGGACCTCGAGGAAATCCGTCGATTGACGGATGCGGCGGGCGAGCACGGTTACGTTCTGGTCTGCGAACTTTGCTTCGACGTCCTCGAGCCGATCGTGGCGATCATCACGATCCCTTCGGAAGACGCCGTGTTTGGCGTTTGCGGGCAATGCTATCGTGATCTCACCAAGCAGGTTCTCGGTCCCGTGATGTAATTTCTCGGCGTTCAAACGGCTGTTCGCGTCACCTCTTCGCGCTTTCGATTTCCTCCTGGAACGACGCCGCATCGCGCGCCGATTCGATCTTACGATGATCCGCGGCAGGGCCCCTATCCAAGCCCGCCAACCGCTTTGCTGGATCAGCTTCCACCCCCGAGGGTTTCTCGATGCGCCCCGCTTTGGCGGGACTGGCTGGCGGCGGAGTCTTCGCCGCGGGCTTGGGAATCCGGCTTCGCCCCACGGTTGTTGAAGATGGAGTTTTTGATGTCGTTGCCGGCACGCTTGAGCCGCTTAAGCAGGCGTCTTGCCCATACGAATTCGATCGCGAGGATGCTGAGGCCGAGGAGTATCACCGCCCATCCGGGACCTGGCGTAACCAGCATCACGACGCCGAGCGTGAGCAGGGTGAATCCGACGATCGCGACGATCGCGCGTTTGGCCTGCTTCAGTGTTTCATTAAGCATCGATGACGTGGTGGTTGCGGCGTTAGGATCAGCCGGTGCCAGCGTAATGCCTTAATGATAATTGCGCCGAGGCGCGCGCGCCATGCGGCAGTGTGAAGTGGACCCGATCTTTGCGACAGCGATCGAGTGATCTTAAGGGTGGAAAATCCTGCCCGGTTTTTTGACGCCTCAGCTCTTTTCTTTCTTCGAGGGTTGAGCTGTAACAGCCAAGACTTAATCTGACAACGATGGTAAGGTCCTCGGGTCCTTGAAAGGAGACGAGGGCGATGACACAGGAGCAGAAGGTAACGCCGAACTCCGATTCGAACGTGGTGACGAACCAATATGCGCCCGAGAGCAGCTTTTCTCGGCCGTCTTCAATGCCGTGCCATCTGGCCAAAAGCTGCCTTGCCAGGGACGAGTCGTGCAATCCGAACGAAGGCGGGCTCGGATAGTTAGCTCGGGCGACCGTGATGGATGCGCTGGCCGACGACCTTGCGGTGAATTTGGCGGAGAGATTGACCGGACCGCCTTCAACACGCGGGGGCTCCTCTAAGATGCATGAATCGAACTCGAAGGAGACCAGCAATTGATCAACGAGATCCCACTCTATCTCCCAGTCTCGAAGGCGAGGCTCCAAGACCGCGCGGGCACTTTCCTCCGAGCAGAAATCCGCGAATGGTACAAAAGCCCAACGATCATTCTCCAAGGACGCGTCGAAGTCGCCGACTCGAAAGCGCGGTGGCGGGCAAGCAGTTGGCGCCACCCTGTGCCCATGCGGGTCGCGCCACACTTGCCGATAGATCAGCTTGCTAACGTGGGTCATTTGCACCTTGCTCTTCTCCGGTGGGCGCGCTGTTCCCAATTTTCCGTCCAAGTTCCGAAGAATGAAAGGCGCGGTGCTCTTTGGACTGCAATTGCTCCCAGACCGGGTTGACTCGATGCTTTTTTAGCGGCGCGACGTGACCCACATCGACCCAAGTCTGCGAATCTTCTGGCTGATCCCTATAGCCGCGGCTGCCGCGCTCTCGGACAATTAGGCGGCGGCTATTTCGCGTCGTGGAAGATGATGCCGAGAGCGTAGCGAGTGCCGGAGCGGATAGTGCTGACGCCGTGGCGCACGTTGACCCGATAATCGCCCCGCGCGCCCGCGACCGGCCGATAGCGATTGGGAAAAACTATTCCCTCGCCCTGTCCCAGCGCGATCGCCTCGCCGCGCGACTGGGCGCGCGGACGCTGTTCGACGAGTATGAACTCTCCCCCGGTATAGTCCGTGCCGGGTGTGCTCAAAAGACAGGTGAACTGGAGCGGAAAGACAATCTCGCCGTAGATGTCCTGATGCAGGCAGTTGTATCCGCCGGCGTCGTAACGAAGCAGAAGCGGCGTGGGCTTGGTTTGCCCGCGCGCGTGACACACTCCCAGGAACGAGGCGAGCGAAGGCGGGTAGGGCGATTTGCCGTCGAGGCGTTCGGCCCATCGATTCGCGATCGGCGCGAGACGGCGATAGAGCGCGACGCGAAGCTCCTGGACGATCGCCGGAAGCGGACGCGCGAAATACTTGTATTCGCCGGCGCCGAAGCGCAGACGCTCCATGACGACGCGGCTTCGAAACCGCGCGCGCTCGGGGTAGAGTGCGACGAGTTCCGCGCATTGTGCCGCGTCCAGAACCTGGCCGACGGTCGAATAGCCGTGCCCGTCGAGCTCAGCGGCGACGCGTTCCCAGTCGATAGCTTTGATGCGCGCGTTCATGGAAATTGCCGGTCGCGCAGCGCCGTCAGGCGCGAGCGAGGCCGATGGCTCCTCGCCCGCGCCGCCGTGCGTTGATTAAAATCGAAAACAAGCCGCTCAGGCGGCGGTTTTGCGCACGAACTCGCCTATCCGGTCGATCGCCTGCGCGCCTTCTTCGAGGATCGGGGCGAAAATCTGCCAGACGTGGATCATTCCGTCCCACGGCTCGTAAGTGACGTTGACGCCCGCCTTGCGCGCCCGCTCGGCCAGCCGCGTGGCGTCGTCGAGCAGCGTTTCCGACGTGCCGACCTGGATGAGCAGCGGCGGCAGGCCACTGAGATCCGCGTAAAGCGGAGCGGCAAGCGGCGTGCGCGGATTCTTGCCCCCCAGGTACATCGCCGCCATCTGGAGCAACGCCGGTTTCTGCACGATCGGATCGGCGTCGGCCTTGGTCGTCATCGACTCGCCGAGCGCTTCCAGATCGATCCACGGCGACAGGCATACGCCCGCAGCCGGCATCGGCATTGCGGCGTCGCGTATCGCAACCAGGGTCGCGACGGTAAGTCCACCGCCCGCGGAATCGCCGCCCACCGCGATACGCGACGGCTTGAGCCCGCTCGAGAGCATCCAGTGATAAGCGGAGACGGCGTCCTCGACCGCGGCCGGATGAGGATGCTCGGGCGCGAGGCGATAGTCGATCACCAGCACGCGCGCCTGGGCGGCCCGCGAGAGCATCCCGGCGAACGCGCGATGGGTATTCAGCGAGCCAATTACGTAGCCGCCGCCGTGAAGATAGAGGATCGCGCGTCCCGCATCGGCGCCGGGCGCGGTGACCCATTCGGCCGGAACGCCGCCGGCATTGACCGGCTCGCACTTAATGTCGGGCGCGACCGGAAGCGCGGCGGCCATCTGCTCGAATCCGGCCCGCATCTGCTGGACCGTGGGCGATTCGAGCACCGGCTGCGCCTTGAACATCTCGATGAGTTGCTGAAGCTGTTGCTGCGACATCTGTGAATCCTCCCCGCAGGATTGACGGTCTACCAGTCGGGACCTTCGCCGGAAAGGCTCGGCATTCCGGAATGGGCCCATAGCCCGCCGTCAACGACGAAGAAAGCGCCGGTTACGAACGAGGCTTCATCGGAGGCGAGGAACAGGACGACGTGTGCGACTTCGTTGGGATCGCCGAGACGGCCCATCGGGATCGCCTCGCGGATGCGCGCGATGATGTCCGGGCGCTGCTTCTCGATATTGAGCAATGGCGGCGTGGCGATCGGCCCGGGGCACACCGCGTTGCATCGAATTCCCTTGCGCGCGTATTCGATTCCCGTCGCCTTGGTGAGCGCGACCACGCCGTGCTTGACCGCGTTGTAAGCGCCGAGCGTGTAATCTCCCGCCAGGCCCGAGACCGAAGCGGTGCTGACGATCGCGCCCTTTTTCTGCGGGAGCATCGCCTGCTCGATCGCGACCTTGATTCCGTACCAGTAGGCGGTCAGTCCCACGTTGACCGTCTTCTGCCATCCCTCGATCGTCATCTCGGCGATACGGCCGGTGTCGATCGTGATCGCGTTGTTGTGCAGGATATCGAGGCGGCCGAACTTGTTCTTCGCGAACTTCACCATCGCGTCGATATCCTTCAGGTTGCCGGCGTCGACGCGAAAGAATTCCGCGGTTCCGCCGGCCTTGCGAATTTCGTTGACGACGCGATTGCCGCCTTCCTCGTTGATCTCGGCCACGACCACCGCGGCGCCTTCGCGCGCGAAAGTTTTCGCGGTCGCCTCGCCGATTCCGGAGCCGGCGCCTGTGATAACTGAAACCTTGTCCCTGAGCCGCATTGTTCTCTCCCCGCGATAGGCGCCTCATCCAGCGTAGCGCTATCGACGCAAGTTTTGTAAGAAAGCCGGCAGAGTATAGCGCCGCGGCGCGCGCGCCGAAAACAAGGAACGGGCTTGGCTCGCGATTGGGAGCAAGACGGGCCCATGATCGAATCGCGATGTTGTGGGAGACGCTGGCCGACGCGGTTCTGGTGATTCACGCGGCATTTATCGTCTTCGTGGTGTTCGGCTTTGGCGCGATCCTGCTCGGCGTCGCGCGCGGATGGGGATGGGTCCGGAATTTCACTTTCCGGCTCCTCCATTTGTTTTCGATCGCGTTCGTATGCGCCGAGGTGCTGACGGGCGAGATGTGCCCGTTGACGGTGCTTGAGAGCGAGCTTCGCCGGCGCGCGGGACAAAGCCCATATCCCGGCGATTTTATCACCTACTGGCTCCATCGGCTGATCTATTACAACTGGCCGCCGTGGGTGTTTGGCGCGTTGTATCTGAGTTTCGGCGCGCTCGTGATACTGGCGTTCGTGCTTGCGCCGCCGCGATGGCCGCGCGGCGATTGAGCGCGTCCGATCCAAAGGAAGCGCGCGCGCTTGCCGGTTGCAATTTTTTAAGCTTACAGTCGAAGCGCGTGCCGGATGTTTGGGGCGGCTATCGGAGATGAAGCGACAATGAAAGTGTCTTTGTTTTATCTGCCGACGATCGGCAGCAGGAGCGAGATAGAGCGCGGCAGGGTGGGGCTCAGGGGAGAGATATACGACAGGATGCTCGCGGAGTTGTCCGAGGAGGCGAAGCTTGCCGACCATCTCGGATACGACTCGATGAGCTTCACGGAGCATCACTTCCACGTCGAAGGCTTCGAGATGTCGAACAATCCGGTGCTGCTTGATTTGTTCGTCGGGATGCAGACCAGGCGGCTTCGCGTTGGCCAACTCGGAATCGTGCTTCCCTCGCACAATCCGATTCGCGTGGCGGAAGACATCGCGATGCTCGATCACATGACCGGGGGACGCGCCAACGCGGGATTTGCGCGCGGCTATCAGCGCCGATGGGTCGATATCATGGCGCAGCAGACGCACGGCATCCACGGGGCGCAGCCCCATCAGCACGACGAAATCGACGCGGCGAACCGCGAAGCGTTCGAGGAATGCTTCCAGATTATCAAGCGATGCTGGAGCGAGGATTTCCTCTCGTTCCAGGGCAAGTACTGGCGCATCCCGCCCGGCGATACGCCCTGGCATATCGAGGCGACCGAGAAATGGGGCGGCGGCGTCGAGAACGGGATCGTCAAGGCCGTCTCCGTGGTGCCGAAGCCCGTGCAGAAGCCGCATCCGCCCCTGTTTCAGCCGTTCGCCTCGTCGGAGCGCAGCATCAGATGGTGCGCGCAGGAGGGCGTCACCGCGATCCTGCCGCCGCTCCATCCCAAGCTCGAGCATCACCTGTGCGAGATCTACGCGGAAGTGTCGGGCAAGCCGCTCGGCGAAGGGATGGGAGTGCTGCGCGATCTCGTGATCGCGGATACCGACGAGGAAGCGTATCGGCTCTGGCATGACAGCGGTTATTTCTGCGGCCAGCAATGGTTCGCGCCGTTCGGGTTCTCGCGCGGGCTCACCGACGAGGAGACCGGCAAGGAGGCGGACCTGTTCAACGAGGGACTCGCGCTGGTCGGCTCGGTCGATACCGTGACGCGCCAACTCGAATACATGACGAAGCGGCTTCCCGTCCGATGGATTTTCGCGTGGATGTACAATGGGCTGCTCGCGCACAACCATCTGATGAAGAGCATGGAGCTGTTCTGGACCAAGGTTCTGCCGCGCGTCGCGGATATCGGATAACCGACGGCGCGGTCTGAGCGTTCGTGAATGATTTTTCGGAGAGGATGAAATGGATCTGAAAAACGCGGTCGCGATGGTAACCGGAGGCGGATCGGGCCTCGGCGAGGCAACGGCGCGCGAGTTCGCACAGGCGGGCGCGCATGTCGTGATACTGGATCTCCCCAGGTCGCCCGGCGCGAAAGTCGCGGAATCGCTGGGCGATAAGGGACTTTTCGTCGCCGCCGACGTCGCCTCCGCCGACGACGTTCAGCAGGCCCTGGCGCAGGCGGCCGCGCGTTTCGGCACGATTCACGTGTTGGTCAACTGCGCCGGAATCGGACGAGCGGCGCGCACGGTCACCAAGGACGGACCGCATCCGTTCGATCTCTTCAACAAGGTTATCGCGGTCAACCTGTCGGGAACCTTCAACGCGATCCGGCTTGCCGCCGCGCGGATGGTGAACAACCAGCCGAACTCCGAGGGCGAACGCGGCGTGATCGTCAACACGGCTTCCGTGGCCGCCTTCGAGGGCCAGATCGGACAGGCCGCGTACTCGGCGTCCAAGGGCGGCGTGGTTGCAATGACGCTTCCGATCGCGCGCGACCTCGCCTCACGCGGGATTCGCGTATGCACGATTGCGCCAGGCACGTTCGAGACCCCGATGCTCGCGGGACTGCGCGAGGAAAATCGCAGGGTGCTGGAAGCGCAGATCCCGTTTCCGTCGCGGCTTGGGCGGCCGTCGGAATACGCGGCGCTTGCGCGCCATATCGTCGAGAATCCGATGCTTAACGGGGAAACGATCCGGCTCGACGGCGCGCTCAGAATGCCGCCGAAGTAGGGCGCGCGGAACGTCGAACGAGTCGAACGGACCGATTCGCGCCGGCGCGAGGCGTCCGCGATGGCTGGCCGAAACAGTTCGGGTTCTCGCGGCTAGTGTGGGAAATCCGAAATGCGTTCACAAAAACGGCTGTCCATCGTTGTCCTGGAGGAAGGATTTCGCTCGGTCTTCCGTCAGACCGTAATACCCACGCCCAAGCGCGCGAGGGCCTTCGCCGCGGTCAGGATAAGGAAGAAAAGAGCCAGCCGTGATTTATTCGGCGAACTTGAGGCTCACCACACTAGTGTAGCGTCTCCTAAATAAGTGCAGCACTCGCCCTGCCGTTGAACTGACGATTGGTGCACAGATTCCGCGCTTTTCAGGCACACTTCGGCTTGTGCCTCTATAGATATTTGCGAGACCACTAGTGTAGTGTCCCGCAATTAACTTGCATAATTTCTTGCTTGCATAATTGGCATCATTTCCGTTTAAGGAGAGATGCCGATGGCGATTGGGCGACCCAAGGCGGAGCTGGTGTTGAGCG